>JAEYRC010000118.1 GCA_023409675.1 Bacteroidota bacterium | reverse complement strand
TCACATCATAGCGGAACGTATAGCTGAATGACCGACCGCCTGCCTGGTAGATGTAGAAATAAATAGAATCCGCCTGACGTGAATGCAGATAAAGGGTATCCACAAAGCGTTGGCCCCTGGCTATACTCTTTCCAACCGAACCGTTTGAAAATATCGACCGCCCGGTTGCATCCTGCATATAAAAACCAAACGATCCGTTTGACCCTCCAGTATGAAGGCCTTCTACAATTACCCGGATGGTTCCGTCTTCCGGCAACAAAGTCTTATAGTAATCGTAGTGGTCCGTAACACCATTGGCAACATAACCGATATGCCCTGACACCTCCTGTTCAGGAATAATTATCGAAGCCTGCCCCCGAACATTGTTGGGTTCTGCATCATTAATACTTTGATCTTTTAATTCATAAGATAAGGTATAATTGAACGAGCGCCCGCCGGCCATATACACCACCAGGTAAATGCTGTCTGCAGCCTGAGATAAAATTTCAAGGGTATCTTTTACGATACCACCTTTACCGACAGCTGTTCCTACAGATCCATTCGCCAAAATTGTCCGGCCGGTTTTATCATATGCATAAAAGCCAAAAGAACCGTTTGATCCTCCGGTGTGTTCTCCTTCAAGATAAACCGTTACCGTACCATTTCCCGGTAGCAGGGTTTTATAATAGTCGTAATGATCGGTCACGCCATTAGAAACATAGCCAATCTGACCCTGACGTTTTTCGCCCATAAGCATGGGGTTAGCCGTAGCGAAAGTGCCATTGGGTTCGTCATCGGAAGGGCTCTGTTCCAGGACTTCATAATTGAACGTATATTGAAAGGAGCGCCCGCCGGCCATATACACCAGCATATAGAGCGTATCGGCATTTTGTGAAAATATATCCAGGGTATCACGGATTCGTTCGCCATAGAGTACCCCTGCTGACCCAACTGATCCACTGGCAAAGATGGTTCGGCCCGCTTTGTCATAAACATAAAATCCAAAGGATCCCCGGGAACCTCCGGTTTGCAGGGCATCAACATACACCCTGACTTTACCATTCTCGGGAATCAGTGTTTTATAATAATCATAATGATCTATACTTCCATCTTTTGTATAACCAATATGCCCAACCGGAGATTGGGTAGAATTGAAAAATGTAGCCGTTTGCCGGCTGTCATTTGGTTCCGGATCATTCTGACTCTGATCGGTCACTTCATAATTCAGGGTAACATTGAAATCCCGGTTAGCAGGATTATAAAGCAAGAAGTAAATACTATCCGCAGCTCTTGAAAAAATTGTAATGGTATCTTTAAAGGTTTCGCCAGATCGCAGAGACGGCGCCAGGGATTTAGCCTGAATATTGCGGCGTGAAATATCGTAGGTATACAATGTAAATCCACCATTAGTTCCTCCGGTATGCGTTGCGCTGATATAGACTTTAATCGTACCATCAGCGGGCAGTAACGTTTTGAGGTAATAATAATTATCTGATGATTTGAGGGGAATAGTAACGGTTGACTTATGCGCCAGCGGCGCGGCGGTTTGAAAACTTCCATGCTGCGCCAGGGCAGAGAAACAGGTGGTGATAAATATAAGTAACAGAATAAATTTTCTCATGATTCTACTGTTTTGGCAATTTTCGAAAGGGTTAATTCCGTATATAAATGATAAATCGGTTTAGTACGTATAGCTCTTATCTCCAAGCTGGAAGGCGATGGAAAAACGCAGGGTATTGGTCAGCGGATTATACTGTTTCCCGGTAGCATTCAGATAAGAAAAATTAAATTCCAGACTGCTGTATCGCACGCCCAGGCCGGCGGTTAAATAATTTCTTCCGCCCTTGTCTTTGGCTTCCGTATAATATCCTGCCCGTACGGCGAATAGTTCATTATACCAATATTCCGCACCAAGCGATAATCCTGACTGTCCGGGAAGATCATTGAATGATTTAAACCAACTACCAACTACAGACTGACGCTGATATGCATCAATTGCCTGTGTAGTAGTATCATTGAGCGTTGGAACCAATAACTTATTGACCTCCACGCCAAAGCTCAGGCTATGAACATCATTGATTACCGTATTCCAGGTGCTGCCTAATCCAATGTTCGCGGGAATAAATTCTTTTTGGGGAGCATTTTTAAAATAGGAAATTTTTGAACCCAGGTTTGACAGCGAAGCGCCGAACATAAACCCGGTTCCGTAATCATCGCGGTTATCGTAAAACAATCCCAGTGATCCGGCAATTGAAGTACCGGTTTTATAATCCATACCACCGCCTGTGGCGCTGTTGATAAGGGCTGAATGGATATAGCCCAGCGATAATCCAAGACCCAAGCGGTCGGAAAGTCTTCGGGAATACCCGATATTAATACCGGTTTCTCTCGGCCTTGAAGAGCCCAGGTCATCACGTCCATCGGAGGTGAAGCGGATATCACCCAGATTGAAATAGCGGAATCCAATACTTAATGCCTGATCTTCATCCAGTGTATAATAACCACCCAGCGATGCAAATGATACATCATTCGTGATATCCCTTAACCAGGGGGTATAGGTTGCTGTCAAACCAACACCTGGTTTGCTGAACGGCACTTTGCCCAAATTCCAGAACACTGAACCGGCATCAGCAGATGTAGCTACTCCCATATCTCCCATTCCACCGGATCGCGCATCTGGTGCAATCCGCAAAAAAGGAACGGCAGAGCCGGATAGATTAAGTGTTTTCTGTGCCTGAAGATGATGAGTGAGAAAAATCAAACAAAGGCAGCAGCTGATTGCTGCCAGTTTTTTGATTCGTTGCATACGGTGGGTTTTATATCTATCAGCTTACCCATCGTAAGGTGAACATTACTGATTAAAAAAAATCAGCGCTGTAATCAAAATCGTGAAGGGATGAATCAGTGTGCAGCATAATAGAATAGAATATTGAGCCGTGAGGAGATATCAGATGAGTACGACATCGCATAAAAAATAGCGCAGTTATTAATGCACCCGCATTATACTGCGCTATCCGCGTAAAATCTACGCCACCTTTGGTAATTATTTAGACTTCTTCAAGAGTTGTTGTCGTAATTCTGTAGCACCCGGATAATCGGGAATATCTTCCAGCAATTCGATTGCCGTTGATGGGTTTCCTTCTTTCAGGTGGGCCAGGGAGAGATACCAGATAGCCGATTGCCGGAATGGCGAACGGTTATCCTGGATTACCTGTTGAAGAAATGGTTGTGGTTTGATAGCATTTCCGGTATTGAGCCAGGCCACTCCGAGAAAATAAGCCAGTTCGCTGTTCAGCGAATCGACGGCATAGAGTTTCTCCCAGCGTGTTATGGCCAGTTCGTATTGACCGGATTTATAATCGACCATACCCCGGTAGAATTCGTATTCTTCTTCTGTGCCCATATTGGTGGGTAACCCGGGATCAACGGAAAAATGCTGCGTATATAAACGCTCGTGTTGTGTTGGTGAAAGCATCCACCAAATGGCGGCGGTCGCCATCAGAAATACAATAGAGGCCGCAACAAGCCAGCTGCGGCGAAATACCGGCCGTATGGATCTTACTGGCGCCGGTGCGGTTGAAGTTACAGGATCATTTTCCCGAAAAAATGTATTGACCTCCAGGGAAGCAATGAGCTTTTTATGTAATTCAACTTCATTCTTTAAGGTGGGATTGATGACCAGACTTTCTTCAAACTCCTGTCGTTCATCATCCTGCATAAGCCCCTGAACATAGCGGTCGATCCGCTCAAAATCCTCCCGGCTCAGCTCTTCTAAATATTGTTTATTTTTCACTGGATTTGATTTTTTCGATGTATTGCTTTCTCAGTCGCTGCATACACCGGTATTTGATCGTTTTAACACTTTCGGCTGAATACTTTAATGCTGATGCAATTTGCTGTAACCCTTCCTTTTCATAATAAAACCGTGTCAGGATCTCCCGGCAGGTTCCATCCAATCCCTGCATACATTCGCTCAGAATCTTCGATTCCTCCATCTGCCTGGCAGGATCTTCGGTTCCGGGCAGTTCCTGGTAATCCTCTGCCGCATCATTATACACCGTTCGTTTATATTCTGAACTATCCAGTCGGTTTAGCCATTTATACCGAACAATCGTAAGGATATAGGCCGAAAAACCATTGATATCACCCGAAAATTTGCCGTTCTTTCCATTTGTCCAGGCCGCGATCAGGCTTTCCTGAAAAATATCCCGCGCATCTTCTTCATTTCCTGAATTCTGCAGAATATAGGTACGGGCACGGGGGAAAACTTCGGCATATAGCCGGGTAAAGGTTTCACGCGATTGATGTACAATAAATGCCGGGGAGTCTTCAACAGACATAATCGATCCAATACTTTAATATTCAAGATAATGGATTTCATACAAAATTCTAAATGAGTCTGCAAATAACTCCTTACCACTTAATCAATATGCATGCAAAAAGGTAAATAGGCATAAATGTTAAATAAATGTTAAGGAAGCAGCTAAAATTCTACCCTCTCCCCCGCCTGTAGCATATTCGAATGGAATAAGGAAAATATGGATCCGGACAAACGACTACATCTTGAGGCTAAAAAGGCTATGCTGCAGCGGAAGCTGAAGTCGGAAATGTTTTTCAGGGAACATATCAGCGACTGGCTGGAAATTCCCCAATTGCTGGAGGAGCAGTCGGTACCTTTTACGGTATCCGGATTTTACTGGCCGGAAGAACTGATTAATGATCTGCAGCGTTTGCTTAAGGATAATCCACTGGCCTCGCGCTATCTGGCCGATAAACCGGTGCTTACGGATTATGATTCCCTGGCGTTCAGCCGGCTGCAGCAACATTTTCCCTCAACGAACCCGCTGCGCTATGTTCCGGATATGCCCAACCGGATCGATTCTTCCTCCCAGGCTGTTGAAACCCTGAAGCAAATCACCCGGCAACTGGACAGCAAGATCCACGTCTCCTGTATCTATCCCCGGTATGCACCTGAGCTTCAGCTTCAGCTATCCGACCTGATTGCACACGCCGGTATAGTTTATGGCCTGCCCGAAGATTGTTGTGTGATTTCGGAAGACTTCCGGTTTATTATCATCAGAACGCTGGAAGATGAATGGTGGTGGAATTTTGATTTCGCGGAATAATTTATCGCCGCTGCTATCAAACTGCCGCTACTGCGGAGCTTGCCGGACAGAGCTGTGAATGGTTTGCTATTAACCTTTCGCTCTCTCAAGCGTGGAGCATACTATTAATGGATCAACTGTTTTACTACAGATTGCATCAATCAGGATAGATTATCAATCATTTTCACAGCGAAAATTACACCGGTACTTAACAAACAAATTCTCAAACTTCACTTCTCCCCAACCCCGAAAGTTAAATTCTTAAAACCACCGTCTAACCGATTTTGCAACTTATATTTATCCTTATGAAAAATTATTATTTACTTCTTGCATTTCTGGTCACGATACATTCTGTTTCCGCCCAATCATCCCCGGATAAAAAAAATAACAACCCGGTATTTCCAGGCTGGTATGCCGATCCGGAAGGAATTATTTTTGATTCTACTTACTGGATTTTTCCCACCTTTTCAGCACCCTATAATAAGCAGGTATTTTTCGACGCCTTTTCATCGCCTGATCTGGTCAACTGGACCAAACATAGCAGGATTGTCGATACATCGGCAGTACGCTGGGTAAAACGGGCGCTTTGGGCACCCTCTATTATAAAACATCTAAACCGCTACTTTCTATTCTTTGGCGGTAACGATATCCAGAGTGATTCGGAGTATGGCGGAATAGGGATTGCTGTTGCTGATCAACCGGGCGGCCCCTATACAGACTATTTAGGTAAACCACTGATCGATAAATTTCATAATGGGGCGCAACCCATTGATCAGTTTGTATTTCGCGATAAAGACGGCAGCCATTACCTGTATTATGGCGGATGGCGGCATTGTAATGTGGCCCGCCTGCGCGATGATTTCAAAGGCTTTATTCCTTTCGAAGACGGATCGGTATTCAAAGAAGTTACGCCTGAAAATTATGTTGAAGGCCCCTTCATGTTTATCCGCAACAACAAATATTATTTTATGTGGTCGGAAGGCGGATGGACCGGGCCGAATTACAGTGTCGCCTACGCGATAGCCGATTCTCCATTTGGGCCGTTCCGGCGCGTAGGAAAAATTCTGCAACAGGATGCCGGAATCGCCACCGGTGCAGGACATCATTCTGTTATTCAGATTCCGGGTAAGGATGAATGGTATATCGTTTATCATCGCCGCCCCCTTACAGAAACGGATGGCAATTCACGCGAAACCTGTATCGACGTTATGACTTTTGATGAGAACGGGTTTATTAACCCCGTGAAGATTACCCGCGAAGGCGTTCAGGCCCGTCCATTGAAATAAATAGATGTGTTGTAGGCAATATGAAAAAGTCCCTAATTATCATAGCTGTTTTGGCACTTCTTGTTAGTTGCAGAACAACTATTGAGACTTTTCAAACAAGTGACGTAAATAAAATCGGCGTAAAGTCAAATAAGTTTAGGGGGACAATTTTTACTAATTCGTATCAGGCGGACAAACTTTTTATAGATAAGGCAGACAGCTTAAACAGGTTTACCCCGACAGAAAAGGATATTGCAAATGCAGAAAGTATATTAAAAGAACAAATTCGAGAAACTAATAAGAACCGAATTAACCAGTTTAGTAAACGTCAACATATTGATAAAAACCTAAACAAATATTTTCGGCAGTATGTTGGTTTCATAGACAAAAACGGTGACCGAACTATCCATATTAACTTTCATTGGGACAGGTTCACACTAATGGAAAGATCAAAAGGTTATTGGGACCACAGACTTGATTATACATCAGACTATTCAGTCGTTTTTGATGGAGGAAGTCGCTATTGGAGTGCAAATGTTAACCTGACTTCGGGAAAGCTATACGGATTATCGGTTAATGGGTTAGCTTGACATTATATTACCGGCCGCCGGGCCGTGGGAATTCTATTCACCGCCTTTGCCAATGCTTCAACATTAGTTAATCGGGATGGTTTTCTGCATTGAATGAATTCTGTACTAAGCTATGCCATCACGAACAGAAATGCCCTAAAATTTTCCCTCTATCAATCTGAAAAATTATCCTGAACGTTTTGTTTCTATAGAAAACAGGCTACACTTCCACCTAAAAAAAAACCCCGCAACGAATAGCGGGGAAATTCTTACTACTGCAGGGTTTACAGATAGATCATTCAGGTTCTGGATATTGGATCCTGACATGGTTTTCACAGGATTGGAACAGTTTCTTTCGGATACGGATTAAAATGGACTTTTTGGACTTGGACTTTGTTGCTTTTGACAGTGTAAAATTGCACCATTATCCTTCACGTTAGAAATAATTACACGCGCAAATTTGCAATTTGAATGATAACTTCATGTTCGCTAAATAAAATTACTTAGCCGTCGTAAAAGGCCATTACTCCGATGTCGTAGATTCCACCGGTTACAATTCGTAATTATACGATATCCCGGATCTTCACAGTATTTCGAAGACCAGCACTCCTGAAATTCCCCCGATACCATTACTTAAAATGTTCACCATATCATTGGAAAGTTTGCCGCTGCGTTCAGGAAACGCGCCCAATAAACTATCCATCAGGTTGCCGGCTATACCCGCTGCTATTACCGGAATAAAATAGAGCGCCTGATTTTCGCCGAAGGCATACAACAAAGCGATGAGCGCGCTGGCCAGTACGCCCGATAAAGTTCCTTCCAGACTGAGAACGCCATTTTCCCCTCTGCTGCCCCTGCGCAGGGTTCGGAGGTCGAAAAATTTTCTACCATACGCGTTTCCAAATTCTGAGGAAACCGTATCACCGGTTGAAGCGGCAAAAGCGCCGGCAATGACCAACTCAAGCCATTCATGATATTGCGGAAAAATTAATATGCCTGCAGCAGCGATGGCCGGCACCCCGGCATTGGCAAGAACCTGGCTGGCAGCACGTCGTTCAGTTATCTGAGGCTGAACCCCATAAGATTGTTTAGCCGGCGCATTTAAGCGGGTAACCAATACCGCCAGTATAAAGAAAACGGCCATCAAAAGAAGCGGCAGTATTCCGGCGGCAGTATACAGCAATAAGCCAATGACCGCGCCGGTAATGGCGGCGCCGCGGGTAAGCTTACGGGTGCGCACACTGAGCAGCGCTCCGGTAAGAATAACGATCAGCACCAGTAAAAACTCAATATTAAATCCGGGAATTAACAAGCTTGTGTAGAATTCTAATCGGGCAGTTCAAAATCAAGTACCCGGCGTAAGTAAACCTTATCCTGAATAACCCAGGTAACCTCATAGCTTTGATTGTTATTCAGCCTGTTTAAAAAATAAATATAGATCTTACGTCCGTCGTCCGAATAAAAAATACCGTTCAGTGACCGGTTCTCACCCGATGCGTCGCGGTAATAAAATACCGGATTATGCAAATCCTGGTATGCCGCGGGAGGAATCGCTACTGTATCTCCGCCAATCAACACCTGGATGTTACTGATCGTACGCTGAGGAGTAGCCCCGAAACTTCCATAAAACGGTTTGTTGTTGATCTTGATCAGGTATTTCTCATCATAAAGCATAAGCTTATGCGCAGTTTTTACAAAAGGCTTCGATTCAATCAACACACTGATACCCTCCCCGTTCATGCGCATCGACTGTGAACTATAATCCGTAGGTTCAATTTTTTTCAGTGGTTCCCGACCGATCATTTCATCAATACCTGCCAGGGTAAAGGTTGACAAGTCTGCACGAATATCCTTTTCCCGCACTTTAACAAAGTTGTCTTTCTTGCTGCGGTAATCCGGAATATCCGGCAACTGGGCAAAAAGTCCCTGAGCTATAAACAGAAAAACAGCCGTTATTCGAAGATGATAAAACATATGCTTCATGAGTTGAATGATCTAAAATACAGAATATACAAAAGAATGGAAAGGCGCATTGGAATCGTCATTACTTCTATTCTCCTGTAAAGGTCGTTCAGCAGGCTCATATGGCTAACACAACAGCCCAAATTCTATGTTAAAAAGCCGGGAACAGAAAATAACTTATCGCCTGCACAAAATAACCCGTCACCACCGAATAATAAATGTGGGTAAGATATTTTAGCCTGCTTAATAATTTCAATTCATCAAAAAAAATAAAACTGATGAAACAGGTATTACGCTTCCATTTGTACGCACTTTCACTCCTCTTGTTGATCGGATTTAGTTCCTGCAAAAAAAATACGGATAATGACAATGATGGAGGAGGACCCGGAGATGGCCAGTATTACCTGAGGTTTAACGCGAATGGAGTAAAAAAAGAATTCACCGGTTTTACAATAGTGGATTTTGCAGAAATCCAGGGAGTTTATAACTATGCGTTCCAGGGACGAAACAGTCATGCAGACCTTAGGGGCATGTCGATCTCTA
>JAEYRC010000098.1 GCA_023409675.1 Bacteroidota bacterium | reverse complement strand
TGTTGCGCCAGACACCAAAGGGACTGATACCGAACTTACAAAAAGGATCCTCTTCTTTTATAGCTGTTGAAAGATGCAAAATGATGGAGTCAACATTACTTCTTCTCCAGGCATCCTTATCCATTCCATTACCATAACGGCTATACGAGTGATGGTCGGGAAATTCTTTTCCGGCTATACGGTAAGGATAGAAGTAATCATCGAAATGCACCGCATCTATGTCATACCGTTTTACCATATCCCGGATCACTTTCACCACATGCTTCTGTGCTTCTTTATTGCCCGGATCGAAATAACGTTTGGTGCCATAGGTTACAAACCATTCCGGATGCAGGCGTGTAACATGGTCCGCTGCTATCGAAGATTTTCCGATATGAAAATCGGCGCGGTAGGGGTTACACCATGCATGAAACTCCATACCTCGTTTATGCGTTTCTTCAATCATAAAGGCCAGGGGATCATAATACGGAAAGGGTGCTTTGCCCTGTTTTCCCGTAAGCCACTGGCTCCAGGGTTCGTATGGCGAGGGATAAAAGGCATCTGTAGATGGCCGAACCTGAACGATTACCGCATTCATGCCATTACGTTTGTGCATGTCAAGAATGGCAATGAATTCCTGCTGTTGCTTATAGCTGTCGTAATTTCCCCGTGAAGGCCAGTCGATATTGGCAACAGTTGCCACCCAGGCGGCCCTGAATTCAGCCTTTTGCTGGGCATGTACAGTAGAAAACAGGGTGCAGCATATAGCCAGGCACAGGAATGCGGATTGAAAGGTTCTGTTCAACATGTTTTCGTTTAGGTAGCCTCAAAAATACTATTAATCTGAGCTTCTGAGCTTATCCAGCAGCCGATTTAACATTCCTGCATCTTCTTCAGACAGGCCTTTCAGCATATCATCAAATTCATTATTGAATTCATCCAGATTTTCCAGGAGTGCCATCCCTTTTTTGGAAATAGTCACATCTACTAAACGCCGATCTGTTTTACAGATTACTTTTTCAACCAGTTCTTTTTTTAACAGGCGGTCAACAATACGGCTGGTGTCGCTCATTTTGTCGAGCATACGCTGCCTGATCTGCAGTGTGGACAAGGGTTTGCCGGCTCCCCGAAGGATTCGCAGAATATTGTATTGCTGCGGCGTGAGGTCGGCCTTTTCGAACAGTCGCCTCGACCGTTCCATTATCCAGTTATACGTGAAGATAATATTAACCGTTACTTTATGGAATTCATTTCTGAAAGTGGTCTGGTGAATATCTTTTTCCAGGCTCATAATAAATTGGTAAGGGTTAATACATATCTGAATGCAGATAGATAATCAAATTATGGAAAATACCTGAAAGTGATTCGGGCCAGCTTCATTTTTTTAATCGCTCCATACTTTCGTGCCTTCACTGCAGTTGGCACAGATATCGATATTTTTCCGGCTTTTCAGTAAGCCGGTACGAAATCCCTTATACTGCGGGCTTTGCCAGATCTCTCTGAAGGGCTTATTTTTCAGATCGCCCAGCTGATGCTGCGCATCCTTATCGAAACAACAAGGCACCACCAGTCCGTCCCAGGAAATGACCGTAGCATGCCATAAACGCCAGCAGTGATTGGGGAGTGAATTTTTGAACTTATATTCTCCGCTCGCATCCTTACGGTACCGGCTGAACTTCTCATTTTCAGGTATCAGCTTATTGGGGTCGTTTTCATAATAATATTCCTGGGCCGTTTTAAAACGTACTTCATCTACCCCAATTTCCTTCGCAAGCGCCCTAATTTCATCAAGCTGGTGTTCATTGGGCTTAACTACCAAGAACTGAAAAAAGACAAAAGGCGTTTTGCTGTTTAGTTCCCGCTTCCATTTCACAATATTCCGGGCACCCTCCAGCACTTTCTCCAGCTTTCCACCCACCCGATATTGCTGATAAACATCCTGGGTGGTGCCATCGATAGAGATGATCAGTCGATCCAGCCCGCTTTCAACCGTTCGCCGGGCATTGGTATCATTCAGGTAATGAGCATTGGTAGAGGTAGCCGTATATATGCCTTTGGAATGCGCATATTGAACCATATCCAGAAACGATGGATTGAGGTAAGGCTCACCCTGAAAATAAAAGATCAGGTATAACAGATCTTTATGGATCTGATCGATCGTATCCCTGAAAAAATCCTTTTGCAGCATACCCGTTGGCCGGGTGAATGCCCTCAATCCGCTGGGACATTCGGGACACCTTAGATTGCAGGAAGTGGTAGGCTCAAAAGAAATTGAGATTGGATAACCCCACTGAAGCGGCTTTTTGGTCCATTTACTGAGGTAAAAGCTGCTGAATACCTTGCCGGCATTCCAGATCCGCCGTAATGTTAACTTAGAGAGCAGATTAAACGTATCGTTTTTATTGAATTCCGGCATTAGTGTAAAATTAAGGATTTTAACAGCCGTTCCCGCAGAATACGCAGATTTAGGCCGCAGATCAGCGCAGATTAATACAATGGCTGTTAATCTGCGAAAATCTGCGCTACCAATCTGCATTGATCTGCGGGAAAGGTATATCATAATTAACGCCCCAATAGCCATTATATTTGTACAATTACATGGCAAAAAAGAAGAAGAAAGATTCCCTGCGTATTTATAAAGTGATCCTCATCCTGTTGTTATTAACCATGACTATCTGGGTTATCAGGGAATGGTGGATTTCCAGGCAATCGCGATTTGTACGCTATGAAGCATTCGGTATAGACCTGCCCCGGCAATATGAAATTCACGGTATTGATGTTTCCCGCTACCAGCAACGAATCAACTGGGATATGGTTAAATCGATGCAGGTTGAAGAAGTCAAAATTGGCTTTGCTTTTATTAAAGCTACAGAGGGATTAAAAAATGTTGATCGCCAGTTTAAACGGAACTGGCGGGAGGCACAGGCATCCGGACTGCCGAGGGGGGCCTATCATTTCTTTCTTGCCACCAAATCAGGACGTGGGCAGGCGGAAAATTTTATCCGGAATGTACAGCTTGAACCCGGCGATTTACCTCCGGTGCTGGATGTGGAAGTAAGCTATGGCGTTGCCGATAACCTGATCCGTGAACGGGTATCGGACTGGTTGAATATCGTAGAAGATTATTATGGGGTGAAACCAATCATTTATACGAATGTTGACTTCTACACCCGCCGACTGAAAGATGATTTTGATGAATATCCTTTATGGATCGCGCATTATCTTGAAAAACGAAACCCGCGCATCTACCGCGACTGGCATTTTTGGCAGCACAGCGAAACCGGCCGGGTGAATGGTATTAAGGGGAATGTGGATTTTAATGTATTTAATGGCGACTCAGCGGATTTCCGGCAATTGCTGATCAGGGATTGACAAATAATACGAACTTCATTACAGCATGAGCCATATGGAAGAAGATAGTTCCCGCCTGCTGCGGAAGATTATTCAGACGATCTTCCTGTCTATACTATGGCTGCTCTTTATTGTGACCATGGGCATCTATAATGCATGGTTCTTTTTCGGAGCCGCTCCTACTCCGGGTAATTATATTTTTTATGGTATCGCGCTGCTGACGGGGTTTTTGTTAGTGCGGTATTTGATCAGGTTGTGGAGGAATACATAATACAGTTTCCGAAGAAATAAACAACAGTTCCCGCAGGATAAACAACATTTCCCGCAGATGGCGCAGATTTTAAGCAGATGGGCGCAGATGAATACAATTGGCTGTTCAATCCGCGAAAATCTGCACAAAATCTGCGCCATCTGCGGGAAATGTATTTAAGAAATGTATGTTCAACCTAATTCTTCCCGTCAAGAATCACCGGCGTGTTGCCCTTGCCCATGATAATAATCTTACTGTTCGGAGATTTAGCGATCTCCAGCTGCGCTTTAATACTTTCATATTGAAGCTGCTTATCCGTAAGTCCGGTATTGATGATCCGCTGATAATCAGCAATACCCTGCGCTTCTACCCGCTTACGCTCGGCTTCCTGTGTTTCTTTCTGCAGTACGAACTGCATTTTCTGGGCTTCCTGTTCAGCGCTGATCTTTTGTTCAATGGTGGTTTTTACCGATTGCGGCAGGGTGATATTCCGTACCAGTAATTGTTCGAGTACCAGACCACGAAGCTTGAAATCGGCATCGATCGTCGTAAAGATCCGCTCCTGAAATTCATCGCGTTTGGTGGAATATAGCGCTACGGCATCGTAATACACGGCATTATCCCTGATTTTGGTACGGGTAAGTGGTCGCACGATTTTATCGCGATAATCGACACCGGTTTCCCGAACGATCTTTGGAGCATCGGTGGGAAGAAGCCGGTAAAGAACAGTAAGATCAATAGTTACTTCCAGTCCGTCGGCGGTGAGTACACGAATGGCATCATCGGCAGTGGCCACGCTCTCATCATGCAATCCACTCATCGTATAATTCTGGGTTTTAATGTCCATCTCCATAACTTCTACCAGGGGATTGATAAAATGCAGTCCGCTCGACAAAACATCATCCTGCACTTTACCAAACAGCTTCTTAACACCAGTATAACCGGCATCAATCTGTACTATACATGCGCTGATGATGCCGATCACCAGAACAACAACACTTACTATTTTTAAGGTTTTGGCAAACGGTCGGTATTGATAGTCGCCCTTAGCGATAACCTGGGCGGCAAGAAAAGCTATAACAGCAATGATAATGAAGATCATGATTAAGGTTTAGGGTGAAAGGCAAAGATACGGCCTATTTGGCACGAGGGGAGAGAAGCGGCATTAAGGCTGTCTTAAACTAACTACTGTGATCGGCAACAATTGTCCATTTGCCGTCGATTTTTCTGAAAATCAGGGAAAAATGACCGGAAAGATTCCCAATGCTCCGGGAGAGCTGCCATTTTCCCACCACAAAATAATGATCTGCTGAAAGCGGTTCAACCCGGATAAAAGCAAATTTCAGTTTACCCATTTGAACCGTATCACTATAGCTGTTCCGGTAATTTTTAAGCGTATTGTCATAGCCGTAAGTAACGCCCGATTTACCAATGAACATCAGCGAATCGTGCTGCCAGTAGCCTTCCATGAATTTTTCCAAATTCCCCTGGTTCCAATAGCTGGTCTGACGCTCTAATATTCCGAGGATTTGCTCTTTGTCTTTATCCTGTGCGAAGGTGGTGGTGGATAGAAGAAAGAATAAGCAATAAAGATATGTTTTCATACATGATGTTCTAAACAACATTTCCCGAAAATGGCGCGGTTCCTTAGCAGATTAACGCAGATAAATACAAAAAGCCATCAACCGAAAAAAAGTTGCCGCCGTAATTCCTAAAATTCATTATTAAAGTGCCCAGGCCCTATCGCCCTTCTTATATGGAATACAAC
>JAEYRC010000090.1 GCA_023409675.1 Bacteroidota bacterium | reverse complement strand
AGGCTACGGTGCCTAATGTTAACGCCGAGGAAGGGTTTATGGGCCTGCAGGCGGATCCCGATTTTGCTAAAAATAATTTCATCTACGCGTTTTACAGCCCCTTTGATACATCCGTAAACCGCCTTTCCAGGTTTACTTTCCAAAATGATACGCTTGATCTGTCCACAGAAAAAGTTATCCTTGAATTTTACTCCCAGCGCAATATCTGCTGCCATACGGGCGGATCAATTGCCTTTGGAAAAGACCGGATGCTCTATCTGTCTACCGGCGATAATGCCACGCCTTTCGATGAACCGGGACAACGTTTCGTTAACCGGGGATATGGTCCGCTCGACGACCGGCCTGGTCACGAGCAGTATGATGCACGCAGAACTTCTTCCAATACGAATGACCTGCGGGGAAAGATCCTTCGGATACGCATCAATGAAGATGGTACCTACGAGATTCCGGATGGTAATCTTTTCAACCCCGGGCAGGACAGTACCCGTCCGGAGATTTTTGTTATGGGCAACAGAAATCCATACCGGATATCGGTCGATCAGCAAACCGGATATCTTTATTGGGGAGAAGTAGGTCCCGATGCGCCAAACGACAGCATGGAAACCCGAGGACCGCGCGGCTATGATGAACTGAACCAGGCCCGGACAGCCGGATATTTCGGATGGCCATTATTTGTCGGCTATAACTATTCGTACCGCGAATACAATTACCAGACAGGCACTTCAGGGTCATCTTTCAATCCCGATGCTCCGGTCAACCTTTCCCGGAATACCACCGGCAAAAAAATACTTCCTGCCGCGACCCCTCCCCTGATCTGGTATCCCTATGATAATTCCAAAGAATTTCCGCAACTGGGTTCGGGTGGGCGCAACGCGATGGCCGGACCAGTTTATTATGCCGCTGCATATCCTGAAAAAACCCGACTGCCCGATTATTTTGAAGGCAAACTTTTCTTTTATGACTGGATCCGTGGATGGATCAAGCTCGTGACAATGAACGCCGACGGGGATTTTGAGAAAATGGAACCCTTCATGCCCTCCACCAAATTTGCCGCGCCGATTGATATGGAAATGGGCCCGGACGGGCGGCTGTATATCCTGGAATACGGGATGGGTTGGTTTAGCCAGAATCCGGATGCCGGCATATCGGTGATTCATTATAATGGCGGAAATATGCTGCCGGTTATACAAACTCCCGCTATTGATAAAACCTCCGGTGCCGTTCCGCTGACGGTTACGGTTTCTGTGGAAGCCAGGGATCCCGACGGTAATATGCTTTCCTACAACTGGGATATGGGCGACGGAACCAAACGCGAAACGCCGGAAAATAGGTTCACCCACACGTATAATAAGGCCGGGGAATATCAGGTATCGGTCAGCGTTAGAGATGACCAAAAGGCTTCGGTGAGCAGTGACGCAATAATGGTATATGCGGGAAATATCCGTCCTGAACCGGTCATTCTCCTGTCGGGAAATTCTTCTTTTTATTTTCCGGGCAGAAAGGTGCAGTATAATGTTCAGGTTTCTGATCGGGACAACAAGGATTCCATTCCGGATCCGGATGGCCTGATCGTAACGGCTGCTTATATTGAAGGAACCGATAAAGCCGCGGCTCCGCAGGGCCACCAGGTATTGTCGGAAGCCATGGCCGGAAAGATTCTGATGGAAGCTTCTGATTGCAGAACCTGTCATCAGATCGATAAGAAATCGATCGGCCCCTCCTTTATGGATATCGGCAAAAAATACGATGATAACCCACAAACCACCAGCTACCTGGCCGGAAAGATCCGCAATGGCAGCGTAGGCGTTTGGGGTGAAACGGCAATGGCCGCGCATCCCGATATGCCCGAAGCGGATGCCCGGAAAATTGTAGCGTATATCCAGTCCTTAACCGCTGAAGCATCGCAGGTCAGATCACTGCCCGCAAACGGTACCCTGGATGCTACGCTGTCAAAACCTCCGGTTAATAATGGTGTTCTGGTTATTACAGCAAGCTACACCGATAAGGGCAACAAGCCCGTTGGTCCGCTAACAGGGACCGATATTCGTGAATTGCGGCATCCATCGGTATCGCTACGCTCCATTCGATCTTTCCAGGGAATGGAAAAAGGAAACCTCAATGAGCAACCTGTATTGAAAGTGTCTGCGCCTGACAATTGGTTCAGGATCGACAGTATAGATCTTACCGGGATAAAATCGGTTGTACTTGATGTTTATGCCGATTCATTGCAGGCAGCTTCGTATGGAATATCCGTTCGTCTTGATGCGGCAGATGGCGTGGTGTGGGGCGAATCCACCGCTACCGGTAAACCAGGAAGCAGACTGAAGACCCGTATAACGGTTCCGGTTACGCGCCAGACGGATGGCCGGACCCGGAATGTTTATTTCATGCTGAATAATGGGTCAGGATTGTCGGTATCCTCGGTGAAATTCGAACCTGAATAAAATTTGATTTTCAGTTCCTGTGCGTTGGATGTCCATCGCAGGCATTAGCGTATAACTTTTTTACGGGAATGTACATAATTGACCGCCAGGATAATGATCATGATAAATAATCCAAAAAATTCCCGCGTGGCTTCTATCCAGGGTTTATCCGCTTTCATGGATCCGGTGATGGATTCTGCATGATGCATCGAGAACCAGTCGGCAACACCATCGGCCGCAAAAAACAGGTAGGTGGCGTACAAACTATACACCAGTATACCGGCGAGATAGGCATAGGGATAGAATTTTTTTCGGAATGCCAGCAGGCAAAGCACAGCCGAATACAGGTACAGGAGGATCCAGATCAACGGATCGGGATCATTGTATTGTAAAATGGCCGACAGCAAAAAAAGCAGAGCGAAAACCAGGTTGGAATACCGGATCATTTTCAGTTTCATATCCTGAATTTAATGCAGAACTTCATAAATCTCCCTATTTTTAGTGATAAATCAACTGGTGAGGCCCGGATTACAAGCATCAATACCCCGTTATCAATTACCTAAACATAGAACCAATGAAAAAGTTTCTTTTCCCGATCGCGCTGGTCGCACTCACTGTTTCCTGCAACAACAATAATGATAAACCCCTGGAGGATGGAAAAATCACTTCAGTTTCTGAAATGGAAGCTGTTGGCCAGCAAATGGAAGCCGCGATTAATGAATCATCTGCACGACGGGAGGCCCGGGTATCCAAAGGTGATACAGTAGCGATGCCCTACAAATCGCTGCAGGAATATTTGCCACAGGAAATTGAAGGCTATACCCGCGAAGGCGGTCCATCCGGTAATCAGATGAATATCCCCGGTATGGGAAGCTGGTCTGAAGCCGAACAGCAATATGTTTCCGGTGATAAGCGACTTGAGATTAAGATCGTCGATTATAATTCGGCGATGGGTGCCTTCACCGGAGTAACCTCCTTATACCGCATGGGATTCTCATCAGAAGATGATTACAAAAGAGAAGGATCTGTTGACCTGGGTATTCGTGATGTATCAGCGTATGAAACCGTTTATAAAAATGATCCGCGTTCATCGTTGGTGATGATAATAGCAGACCGCTTTTTTGTATCACTGGAAAATGATGGCGAGCAGGATGCGACTGTATTACATCGGGTAGCGAAGAAGATGAATATCTCCGGACTGGCCGAAAAATAAATATTGTTTGTATAATGAAAAAGAGCGACTGGTATACCCGGCCGCTCTTTTTTTATGAGGATGTTTTTAATGTCAGGACTGATCTTTCGGTTTTTTCTTCTGCGTTTTTGGAGCAAAGATGATCAGCATGCGTTTTCCTTCCATTTTAGGAAGTGCTTCTGGCTGTCCAACTTCCGCAAGGCGTTCGGCAAATTTCAGCAGCAGCAATTCACCACGTTCCTTAAACATGATTGCCCGTCCTTTAAACTGCACATAGGCCTTAACTTTATTGCCTTCTTTTAAAAAGGTTTCAGCGTGTTTTGATTTGAAATCAAAGTCATGTTCATCGGTACCGGGTGTAAAGCGGATTTCTTTTACTTCGGCCGATTTGCTTTTGGCCTTCATTTCTTTCTCCCGCTTTTTCTTTTCGTAGAGAAATTTATTGTAATCGATAATTCTGCATACCGGGGGATCGGCCTGGGGGGATATTTCCACCAGGTCCAATTCTTTTTCCTGTGCCATTTTCATGGCTTCCTGCGTACTGTAAATACCAACTTCTACATTTTCGCCTACAAGGCGAACCTGCGGTACACGGATCATGTGATTGGTCCGGTGTTCCTGTTGCTGTTCTTTTCTAAACCGGGGATTAAATGCGCCCCGGGGCTGTCTGGGTGGAAATGCCATAAGTAGTTTTGCTTTAAACCCTGCGTTAAAGCGATTGTTCCGTTTGATGTTTAAATACGTTCCTCCAGGGGAAGGAGCTATTTATTCTGCGCTTCTGGATTTGATTTCTTCCTGTGCCGAGCGTATAAATTCGTCCACTGCTTTCGAACCCAGGTCGCCTCTGCCCTGACGGCGGAGTGAAACCGTTCCGGATTCCATTTCTTTTTCACCGATGATCAGCATATACGGAATACGGGCCAGTTCAGTGTCCCGGATCTTTTTGCCGATTTTTTCACTGCGATCATCAACTTCTGCACGAATATCCGCTTTTTTAAGTTTCTGCAAAATACTTTGTGTATAATCCATAAAGCGGTCGCTAATTGGCAACAGTTTAACCTGAACCGGTGCCAGCCACATCGGAAATTTACCGGCGTAATGCTCGAGCAGAAAGCCGATAAAGCGCTCATGCGTGCCCAGTGGAGCGCGGTGAATGATCAGCGGAACCTCCGGCTGGTTGTCCTTATTGGTGTATTGCAGGTCAAATCGCCGGCCCTGCGCAAAATCCACCTGATTGGTGGCCAGGGTAAATTCGCGCCCGATCGTACTCCAGATCTGTACATCAATTTTGGGACCGTAAAATGCTGCCTCATCGGGTACTTCCACGAAAGGAGTACCGGTTTTGATCAGCACATCCCGCACCAGGTTTTCCGTCTCAATCCACAGTTCAGGTTCATTAATGTATTTCTTTCCCAGTTTGGCCGGGTCGTGCAGGCTCAGGCGCATGACATATTTCTCAATACCAAATATGCTGAAATATTTGAGGTACATTTCATTTACCGCTTTGAACTCCTCATAAAACTGGCTCTTGTTGCAATAAATGTGGGCGTCATTCATATGCAGGCAGCGCACCCTCATCAGTCCGAATAATTCCCCGCTTTGCTCGTAGCGGTAGCAGGTGCCGTATTCGGCCAACCGAAGTGGAAGGTCTTTATAACTCCTTGGCTCAGCCGCGAATATTTTATGGTGATGCGGGCAGTTCATGGCTTTGAGGTAGTATTTCACTCCTTCAAGTTCCATAGGAGGATACATGCTTTCCTCATAATACGGCAGGTGTCCACTTTTCAGGTACATGCTCTCCTTGGCGATATGAGGGGTAACAACCCGCTTATACCCTGCCTGCTGTTCAGTTTCCTTAGCCAGCTTTTCCAGTTCTTCGATCACCAGTGTGCCATTGGGAAGCCACAGCGGAAGACCAGGACCTACATCGTCATCAAAGGTGAAGATTCCAAGCTCTTTGCCCAGTTTGCGGTGATCTCTCTTCTTTGCTTCTTCCACCAGGCGCAAATATTCATCCAGTTCCTTTTGAGATGGGAATGTAACGCCGTACAGGCGGGTTAGCATTTTATTTTTTTCATCTCCCTTCCAATATGCTCCTGCGATATTGGTGAGTTTGATGGCTTTAATAAGCCCGGTGGACGGTATATGCGGTCCGCGGCACAGATCCGTGAAATTTCCCTGTGTATAGAACGTTATTTCTCCATCCTGAAGGTTTTGCAGCAGGTCGAGCTTATATTCATCCCCTTTTTCAAAGAAATAATTCACCGCGTCGGGTTTGGAAATTTCTTTACGGGTAAAGACGTTATTCTGACGGGCCAGCTCACGCATTTTTGCTTCGAGCTGCTGAAGGTCCTCTTCACTGATCTGCCGCCCTCCCAGGTCCATATCATAATAAAATCCGTTTTCCACGGGCGGACCAACCCAGAATTTCACACCGGGAAATAAGGATTCCACTGCTTCTGCCATCAGGTGAGCAGAAGAATGCCAGAAGGTATTCTTTCCATCGGCATCTTCCCAGGTCAGAAATTTAATCGAAGCATCGGAATCTATTGGCCGCGACAAATCCCAGACATTGCCGTTCACAGCACTGACGAGAACTTTTCGGGCAAGACCTTCACTGATAGATTTTGCAATAGCCGCTGGAGTTATTCCTTTGTCGAACTGCCGTACAGCACCATCCGGAAACGTAATATTGATCATATAAATTATTATGATGAATTAAGCCCATCATATGGCTTATTACCAAATGCAAAAATTTGCGCGTTGCAAAATTAACGAACTATTCGCAGAAAGCAGAGTGGCAAATTTCTTGCGGGTACTCAGGAATTTCCTAATTTGCCCGCACCGAGTATGATGAAACAATGTGTTCTGTTTATTGTTCTCTTAATGAGTACCCTGCAGGGGATAACGCAGGATATTTCCGGAATCTGGCGTGGGCATTTTCTGAGTGGAAATAACCGGCTTACAGAATTATTCGGGTATGAAGACCGCTATAAATTTGAATTGCAGATACAGCAGAACAGTAAAAAATTTTCAGGAGTCACCTATTCTTACAAAACTACTGTATTCTATGGTAAGGCTACCTGCCAGGGCACGGTAAATACTTCCACCAAAAAAGTTTTGCTGGAGGAATTGAAGATCGTTGAAGTTAAAATGACCAATGCGGATGCCTGTATCATGACCTGTTTTCTGCAATATTCAAAAGTTGGCGGACAGGAATTCATGGAGGGCACCTACATCAGCATGAATACGCGTGATTCAAGCAATTGTGGATCTGGCACTATCTATCTGCGAAAGGTAGAGCAATCCGATTTTTATAAAGAACCTTTCATTATTCAGCAGGAAAACCGGAAGAAACAGCAGGAAGCCCTGGCACAGAAGCCGCCGGTTAAAAAAGCGGATCCTCCAAAAACACGTCTTTCTACCCCACCCCCTGCTGTTAAACAACCAGATCCTGCTCCGGCAGTTCCAAAACCTTCCGCACCGCCAACGGTAAAAAAGAATAACGCTGATTCTGTTATCACTCCGCCTAAAAAGATTCTTCCTCCACCTCCACCGGTGATCCGTAACCGAACAAACGAAGTGGTTGACATGATCTATGCCGATCCGGGAACCATCACGGTTAGCCTGTACGATAATGGAGCCATAGACAATGATACCGTATCGGTATATGTAAATAACCGACTGATCGTGAACAAAGAGCGGCTCACTGCGCAGCCGATCACATTTTCACTGGAATTGTCGCCGGAGAATGACCGGCAGGAAGTGGTAATGGTCGCGGAAAATCTTGGTGAAATACCACCCAATACCTCTCTGATGGTCGTTCGTGCCGGTGTACAGCAGTATGAAGTGCGCATTACTTCCACCGAGCAGAAAAATGCTGTGGTAGTGTTTTCCCTGAAAAAATAATTATACCGTTCATACCAAAATTCCGGGAATCATTGAACTGAAGTTGGTAAATTCCCTAAAAGATAGCGGATGCGCAACCTGTTCCTGATCTTGCTTTTCTTCGTCAGCACCATTGCGGAAGCTCAAAACCTGACCGGTATCTGGAGAGGTACCCGTACCCAGAATACGGGCGGATGTTATGATTCCTACTCACTCGAACTGCATATTACTTACTCAAATCAAAATATGCTAGGCCGGTCATACAGCTTTTATGATCAGGATAAATTCACCAAAATTCTGTTTTCCGGTAAATATAATCCGGCTACCAAACGCATGGTAATTATTGAAAGCGCCGTACTTCAATACAATATTCCGCAGCACTGTATTCCCTGTATCAAAACCTATGACCTGACCTGGTCTGAAGAGGGCGGGATTGAAACGTTGCAAGGTGAATGGAAAGGTCATGAAATGGGAAACAATACCCCCTGCCCACCCGGAAAAATTGTACTTACGCGCCAAAAAACCTCACTGTTTCCTGTTGAGGTTGACCAGAGTCCTGAGCTTGCTGCACTTCAGCAGATAACGCCCCGAAGTGATCGCGAAAAAATCGTGGTTCAGGAACTTTCACTTGATACCGCGTATATTAAAATACAACTCTACGATAATGCAGAAATTGATGACGATACTGTATCAATATACCTGAACAATACCCTGTTGCTGCACAAAAAAAGACTCACCGAAAAACCATTGGAATTACAGATCAACGCATTTCCCAATACAGATTATGAGATAATGATGTATGCGGAAAACCTGGGCAAAATTCCTCCGAACACCTCACTCA
>JAEYRC010000055.1 GCA_023409675.1 Bacteroidota bacterium | reverse complement strand
CATGAATGCTACCTGCAGGTTACGACCCAGGGAAACTTCTCCTTTCTGAACACCATAACCTTCAGTCAGGAAATCACCTTTCTGTACACGCTGTCCTTTTTTAACAGCGGGGCTATGATTGATGGAGGTTTCCTGGTTGGTTTTGATGAATTTGGTCAGGTTATAGATCTGCAGATCGTCTTCAAAACTCACCAGTCTGTCTTCTTCGGTACGATCGTAGCGAACATGAATTTCTTTACCGTCAACATATTCAACCACACCATTGCCTTCTGCCAGAATCTGAACACGGGCATCACGGGCAGCTTTTGCTTCCAGCCCGGTACCTACGATCGGTTGCTCGGGACGCAGCAGCGGAACCGCCTGGCGTTGCATGTTCGATCCCATCAGGGCACGGTTGGCATCATCATGTTCCAGGAAGGGAATCAGTGATGCGCTCAGTCCAACGATCTGGTTGGGCGCCACATCCATATATTCCACTTCTGTTCTGTCGAGGATCGGGAAGTCACCGGTTTGACGGGAACTTACGCGCTCATCGAAAAATTCACCATTATCTTTAAGTGGCGCGCTTGCCTGTGCGATCTTGGCGTCGTCTTCTTCTTCAGCACTGAGGAAAGTCAGTTTTTTAAGATCTACTTTTCCTTCATGCACTTTATGGTAAGGCGTTTCAATAAAGCCCATCTCATTGATCTTCGCGTGTACGCAAAGGGTTGAGATCAGACCGATATTGGGACCTTCCGGTGTTTCAATGGTACAAAGGCGGCCATAGTGCGAATAGTGTACGTCACGCACCTCGAAGCCGGCACGTTCGCGACTCAAACCACCGGGTCCGAGTGCGGAGATACGACGCTTATGCGTGATCTCACTCAGCGGGTTGGTTTGATCGAGGAATTGCGACAACTGTGATGTTCCAAAGAAGGAGTTGATCACAGAAGAAAGTGTTCTGGCGTTGATCAGGTCAACAGGCGTAAACACCTCATTGTCGCGCACATTCATCCGCTCGCGGATGGTACGGGCCATACGGGCCAGACCTACCCCGAACTGCGCGTATAATTGCTCACCTACAGTCCGTACACGACGGTTGCTCAGGTGATCAATATCATCAATCTCCGCTTTACCATTGGTTAAGCGAACCAGGTATTTGATGATCTCAATAATATCCTGCTTGGTTAAGGTCTTTTGTTCGATGGGATGGTTAAGATTCAGTTTACGGTTGATCTTATAACGACCAACTTCACCCAGATCATAACGCTTATCGCTGAAGAATAATTTATCAATGATTCCGCGGGCGGTTTCATTATCCGGAGCATCGGCACCACGCAGCTGACGATAAATATGCTGTACCGCTTCCAGCTCACTGTTAGAGGTGTCTTTGTTCAGGGTATTATAAATGATGGCATAGTCGCCTCCCACATCTTCTTTCTGAATGAAGATGCTTTCTACATCCATTTCAGAAACCATGTCAATGGCTTCATCATCAAGGATGGTATCGCGCTCCAGCACGATTTCATTCCGCTCGATGGACACAACCTCTCCGGTATCCTCATCCACAAAGTCTTCAACCCAGGTTCTCAGCACCCGGGCGGCCAGGCGTTTGCCGGCGTATTTTGCCAGCGTTTTCTTATCGGTTTTCACCTCATCAGCCATCCCGAAGAGTTCCAGGATGTCTTTATCGGTTTCAAAACCAATAGAACGCAACAGCGTGGTAACGGGGAACTTTTTCTTCCGGTCGATGTACGCGTACATCACATTATTGATATCGGTGGCAAATTCCATCCAGGCTCCTTTGAAAGGAATAACCCGTGCGGAATAGATCTTGGTACCGTTGGGGTGTACCGACTGACCGAAGAATACACCAGGTGAACGGTGCAATTGCGATACGACTACACGCTCGGCGCCGTTAATCACAAAAGTGCCGCGGGGAGTCATATAGGGGATATTTCCCAAAAATACATCCTGTACGATGGTCTGGAAATCCACATGCTCCTCGTCGTTACAGCTCAACCGAAGTTTAGCTTTTAAAGGAACAGCATAGGTGAGACCACGCTCCATACATTCTTCAATGGTGTAGCGGGGCGGATCAATAAAGTAATCCAGGAATTCCAGCATGAAAATGTTCCGGGTGTCGGTGATCGGAAAATTCTCTTTAAACACTTTAAATAAGCCCTCGATGTTGCGCTTATCGGGTGTTGTCTCTAACTGGAAAAACTCTTTAAAGGATTGAATCTGTACCTCGAGTAGATCAGGGGCATCTGCTAAATTCTTGATTTTGCCGAAATTGACCCTGTTTTGCATTTTTGTAGAAGACATATGTGTAAAAACCGGTTTTTTTAATGTTCTAACTTCAAAAATCTCCTACAGACAATAAAAGCACAGCGGAACAGCCAGTGTTCCCTGTGTGTCTGATTAAGAGGCAGTTATGCTATTTAGCTGTAAAAACAAATTGATATCAGCTAATTGAAATTGTGAAAATGGAGGGCAAAGGTATGAAATAATCGGCTAATAACAATAAAATTCCAAACGCAAAAACCGGCGGGCAATTTTTTTTACCCGCACGGTTTCTGTGTTTGAAGGAGTAAGCGAATTTAATAAGAAAATCCTTAGTAACCCGGGTTATTCGGCCTCAGGTTCGGATTATTTTGCATTTCCGCAGTAGGCAATGGAAGAAGCAGATTTTTTTCTTCATAAATCTCGCCGTTATCGGCAAATTCATGCCCGACCAGCGGCTCAAAGTTTCCTGAAATGTAATTGAAGGCTCTTCTCAGGCGGAGCATATCGAACCAGGTGATTCCTTCATAAGCCAGCTCATGCCAGCGCTCTTTCAGCACCGCATCCCGAAAACTGTCTTTTGTATAGGTACCCACCGCAGGAGTATTCAGTCCGGCACGATCACGAATGGCTTTCAGGGCATTCCAGGCAGCCGCATCGGGCGCCGCGGCCACTTCATTTTTGGCTTCCGCAAACATCAGCAACACATCGGCATAGCGGATCAGCGGGTAGTTCAGGCTGGAAACATTGGTTCCCGCTACACCCGCAGTTCCATTGGCTATAACATCAAAATGCTTGAAGATGTAGGGCGCGCCAAGATCTTTAAGGGCTCCATTGCCTTCATTATAGTAAGAAGTATAATAGAATCCCTGGCGATCTATCGTTCTTTTGTCGCCGGCCTCATAGGAGTCAACAAAATCCGGAACGGGAACATTGGAGCCAACTTCAGTTCCATAACTCGATACTCCTTTGAAATTGGGTAGCATAGACGTTTGCATGGGATTATCGGCTACCCCACCCAGATACTGAATCTGAAAGATATGTTCACCGCGGTTTTCAGTGGACAGGGAATGCAGGTCGTTATAACTGGCAAACAGACTGAAATTATTGCTGGTGATCACTTCATTGGCTTTATCCGCAGCCAGTTGGTAATGCGATGCACCCCTGTTCAGCGGATGCCCGGCCATAGTCAGGTACACTTTTGCCAGCAGTGATTTCACCGCTCCGAGAGATGCCCTTCCGGTTTGATCGGTCCATGGCAGACTTGAATTTTCCGCTGTGGTCAGGTCTTCAACGATCTGATCGTACACATCTGCAGCGGGTGTCCGTGATGGCAACAGGTCGGGAGAAGACGCGTTAACCGGACTGAGGATCAGCGGAACATCACCCCACATTCTGACCAGGTAGAAATAGGCCCATGCCCGCAGGAACCGCGCCTGGCCCAGGATCTGGTTTTTATGGGTCTCATCCATGGGGGAAATATCCGGAACCCTTGCCAGGACAAGATTGGTTTGTGCAATGACACTGTACAATCCATTCCACCATTGACGGATCAACAGGTTATCGCCGTTGTACGAAAGACCGATGATATTATTCAGATCTGAATTCTGACCGGTTTCGGTTTTGGCCGTACCGCTCAGCATTTCAATCAGGGAATAGTTCTGAACAAATATCCCCGCACCGTTTCCGATAAAGCGGGTTTGGGCATAGGCTGCAGCAATACCGGCTTCTGCATGTTCAGGTAATACGAAATAAGTACCCTCTGTTAAATTCGTCGGATCCTCTTCCTCTAAAAACTTTTCACATCCTGAACTTACCAGCACAGTGGCCAGCAGTAATACCCTGCTCAGGAATTTTATATGATTTTTCTTCATGTTGTAATCTTTTCTGGTTATTGAATTTATAAGCCAATGTTGATACCAAAAGTATACAGCGTTGGTTTGGGATAATCGAAGAAGGTCTGACCCTGTGCAAACGCATTGCCATAGGTTGTAACTTCCGGATCATTACCGCGATAGTCGGTGATAAGCATGAAATTCTGTACCGACGCGTATACCCTTAGCCTGTTCAGCCGCAGGCGCTCATAAACTTCTGAAGGAAAGTTATAGCTCAGCAGCAGGTTTCTGCCCCGGATGAAGGATCCGTCCTGAACCCAGCGGGTGTCCACATTGGTAACATAACCCGCACGGGTATCCCGGATGGCCGCGATCTCGGCGTTGTTGTTTCCTTTCACCGGATCATAAGCTTCGAGCACTGTTTTATAGCTGTTGGCAATACCCTGACGGTCTTCACCGGAGTGCGTGGTCATATTCAGGATGTCGTTTCCAAATACATACTGAAACTCTACCAGTAATTCGAAATTCCGGTAACGGAAGGTATTGAAGAAAGATCCCCAGGCATCCGGATTACCGTTTCCGATAATAGACCGGTCGGCATCATTGATCTGGTAATCGCCATTAACATCGAGGTATTTGATATCACCCGGTAAAATCGGACGACCACCACGGTAGCTGCTGAACTTCGCTGCTTCCGCACGCTCGGCTTCTGTCCAAACACCAAGACGGGTCAGGCCCCAGAAGGACCCAACTGATTCACCTACGCGGATGATGTTGGTCTGGTTGGTGAAATTCGGGCCGCCAAGTCCGAAGATATCAGCAGGTGTTGCCAGCGATAACACTTTATTTCTGTTCAGCGAAATGTTGAACGAGGTTGACCAGCTAAAGTCATTGTTCTGAATGTTCACACTGTTGATGGCAAATTCAATTCCCTTATTTTCCATGCTGCCCACATTGCGTGCAATGGTTGAATACCCACTTGAAGTAGGCACCGGTGCGTTGAGCAGCATATCGGTTGTTTTGCGGTAATAAACATCAGCCTCGATGCTGATGCGGTTATCCAGCAAACCAAGTTCAAGTCCGATATCATACTGAGTGGTTTTTTCCCATTTCAGGTTTGGATTAGCCAGCCTGTTGGTACCAATTCCGGTTACCCGTGTATTGTTCAGAATACCGGTATAGGATCCCAGTAAAGGCAGTGAGAGATAAGGGGCGATTTCAGAGTTACCGGTTGCGCCCAAACTCGCCCGAAGTTTCAGGTTTGAAATGGTTGAGCTGTTGCGCAGGAAATCTTCCTCCGATACGCGCCAGCCGATGGCGGCTGAAGGAAAGTATCCCCATTTAAACTCATCACCGAATTTGGAGGACGCATCCGCCCTTCCGGTAACTGTAAAGAGGTATTTTTCCCTGAAGGCATAGTTAACACGACCGAAGTAAGAGTTCAGTGAAAACCTCGAGCGGTTAGAACTGGACGCATTCTGCTGACTGCCCGCGCCCAGGTTATTGTATTGGAAGAAATCTGTGGAGAAATTCTGGCTGCTGGCGCCGAAGAATGTGTAATGCGATTCCTGCCATGATAAACCCACCATAGCGTTGAGGCTGTGATCGGTACCAATCTTCTTATCGTAGGTGAAATAGTTTTCAGAAGACCAGAAATTTTCGCGGCTATTATTCTGGTTGGCAGTACCATTCTGATTGCGGGAAATCTGATCCAGCGTGCGGCCACTGTATTCCCGCTGACCACGGGTAACAATGATTACGCCAAGCTGACTGCGGAACTGCAATCCCGGAGCCAGGTCAATATTTACAAATACATCCCCCAGGGTGGTTTGCGTATTATAGAGCAGTTTGCGGTCGGTTAAAATATGCACCGGGTTAGAACCGCCTTCAGCACCGGGATAATGATAATTCTCCGCCCAGGTTCCATCAGGATATTTTACCGGAAGGAAAGGAAAGGCTTCTGTGATCATCCGAACGGAGTTCAGGCCACCTGTTCCCTGGTCAACGATATTTTCTTCCTGGTTGTGATAGCCCAGGTTACCGCCAATTTTCAGCCAGTCTTTGATTTTGGAATCAAATACAAAACGAGCGGAATAACGTTTCAGGTAGGAATTCAGCAGCAGTCCGTTATCATCGCGATAACCCAGGTAGGCGCCGAAGCTGTTGTCGCCATCACCACCTGCAATACTGAGCTGATGATTCTGCGAAAGCTTGTTTTGGGTAGATGCTTTTAACCAGTCGGTTTCATACAGCGGATTACCGTTAGCGTCAAACAGCCGGGGCAGGTTTTTACGTTTTTCCCGTGGATCTACCAGGGTAGAGTAATTGCCTGCTGCCCATCCTGCAGGGTCATATACTTTGATATTATCATAAGTCGCGTTTTCAACTTCCAGGTATTCCCGGGCGTTCAGCATTTCAACGCGGTTGGGTCCTATGGTAGGAACACTCAGATCCATATCATAGGTAATCCGTCCGCCGGTACGGCTGCCTCTTTTGGTAGTGATGAGGATAACGCCATTTGCACCACGGGCGCCGTAGATGGCGGTAGCCGAAGCATCTTTCAACACTTCTACCGAAGCAATGTCACTGGGGTTGATGAAGTCGATGGAATTACTGTTGCTCGACTGGGTATTGATGGGAAGCGCTACTCCGTCAACAATAT
>JAEYRC010000369.1 GCA_023409675.1 Bacteroidota bacterium | reverse complement strand
CGATTTAGTACTATGCAAAACAAAGTACTACTTTTTTAAAGGTAATGGAGTATATTTACTAATAGGCATTAGACAAGATATTGATTATCAAGAATTAGCATATTAAAAATCACAGAAAATTTTTTTTATAAGTAGAACCTCTTAGGGGCGGAAATCCGTTTTTTGACGATTAGCTGCCAAAAAAGTGGACAATATGGCCAACTGTTGAAGGGAACAGAACAGTTACAGGAGGGTGCAGAGATTGAGGACCTGAATGCCGCCCTGCCCCATAATGTTGAGGTCTATTTTGCGGGACGATAGTCCGAGTAATTCAAGTGATACGGTATTCTGACCTGGCTTCAGGGGCAGGCGAACATAATGAATGGAATGCGGGAGACTTTGCCAGTTGCGGGTATCGGCTTTTTCAGAAGCGAAGTTGAATATCTGGACGGCCATTGCCAACGCTTCTTTTTCTTTCTTGTTCTTATCATCTTCCTTTGGCCGGGCAGCATATTCTGCCAGCTTTTTTACAGCCAGCCGGCTTAGGGTAAGGGTCATTTCTTTGAGGAAGCGTTCGCGCAGCGAAGCGAAGGCAAGCGCGTTGATACTTTCAGTAAGCTCAAGGGGGTAACGGGTATCATTAACCGAAGCAATAGCCCGGTTGAATTCTACCGGTTGTTCAACATATTTCGGAAAGGCCACCCGATAACTGCGGATACCGTCAAGGCCCGACTCACCCGGATCGAACTTGAGTCCTGAATAAAACGGTATGTTCAGTCCACCTGTAGCATCCGTAAATACAAAGTTTCCGCTTCCGTTCTTATTCAGGGTAAAAAAATACTGCTGTTCGTGCTTTACAGGAGCCATACCGTTTTCCCAGAATAGCACAAGTTCACCTCCTGGCGCAAGTGTGTCGGCAGACGGTACATAGTCCATGGAAAAAATATTTTCATAGCGCTCCACCACATCATAAAACCCGTTAAGGTAAGCCGTGCGCAACAGGTCGTGCTTCAGTTGCTCCGGCATTCTAACATCGTAATACACATAATTGTTCCGGATGAAAATTTCCGCTGAATTACGGTAAGCAATAAACGAATTATTGATATCGCCTGCTTTTTCATAGATCAAACCCTGCAGCATGAGTGAAAACGCATCATCAGCATATTTGGATTCCTTTACAGCATCCTGCAATTCATAGGACCGGAGTGATATCCGCCTGGCCTCCACCAGTGCTTCATTTAGTTTACCTAAATGCAGATAATTCATCGCTTTATAATAATGCACCATGAATTGCTCAAAGGCTTCACCTTTGTAGGTTTGCATCATGGGGTTGAGCAGGGTACCCATGGCAATATCTTTTGCCGACGTTCTTGCATCTTCCATGTACAGATCGGCCTCATTGAGCAATGCATTGCTTTTTTCATATTCCTTCATCAGGTGCGCGAGCTTACCTTTCTCCAGCAGGTAGAGCAAGCGGTTTCGCGGCGCTTTCAGCAACTTGTTTTTATCAAGGTGCTTCTCAGCAAGGGTAAAATCCTGCTGTGCCATACTGCTGTAATAAGCGGTTATCCGCTGATTATAGGTAGCACAGGAAAAGAAAAAGAGCATCAGCGGTAAAATAGCTAATGCTCTGATGATATGGTTTAGATTGAACCGCATGAAGAAATACCGGTATCGGGATGATTAGTTTTTTACAAATTTCGAAATCTTCTTATCGCCTATCCACACCACTTCACTGCTTTGCATATCGGTGAGTTCCAGATTTACCTGGTAATAGACAACCTTTTTCCTTTTTTCAGAGTCAACAATTGAGTTGATCGAACCCTGCAACATGTAATCCGCTCCCTGCTCGAGGCCAAATTTTTTCATGCTGCTTACAGATGCATTGGTTTGCTGATCGGCTCTTTCAGCGCGAAGTTCTTCGCGCTTTTTACCGCCCTGCACCAGTCGCACTTTACCCGATTTAATAAATGACTGCTCTACATCTTTCATAAATGTTTCCGCGTCGATGTGCTCATGACTCTTATTGGTAACAAAGCCCACTATTACAACGGGCTTAGCCCCACTATTGTTACTCTGATGCGTATTGATCCACCGGCTGCCCAGAATTTCATCGATCAGGTCTTCCGCTACAAGCCGCGAGTCGGTATTGTTCCACCTCCCGCTAAGGTCAACCTGTTCTGCAGGATCGATACGGGTCACTTTACGGGAACAGGCACTGAATATCAGGGTTAGGACTGCCACACTGATGGCAGTCAACATGAACTTTTTCATATTGTGTGTTATTAGAATGGGGAATAATTTTAAACCAGGCATTAACGGAACCAGATACCCGGGATCAGCCAGGGTAATACGGGATAGTTGTTTCTATATCGAAATGCCGGCCGGCGACTGGACGGAAAATCGTTGTAATAGAAACCCGGATGATGTGGCATCCGATAATAGGGATCATAGTGCCGGTAGTAACCACGATTAGTGTAATTACGGCTCGCACGAATAAGACGAAGTTCCCGGCGGAATGCGCGATCTTCTGCTTTCCGTGCTTCACGGTCGGCAAGATAGTCGATGGCTTTGTAGGTATCCTGAATCGTGGTACTATGCCATTTGGTTACGGAGTCGGCAATTTTCTGATACTTCGCCTGACTGACGGCAAAATTGGGATTTTGATCAGCAGCAAACTCATTTTGTGCCAGGACAGACCCGGCAGAAATGGTGAAAACTGTTCCAAGAAGATAAGGTATAAGTCTTTTCATAATCGGTGGTTTAGCTACCACAAGTATACAAATCGGGCGGTTAAGCCGCTGTTAAAAGCGATCCCGAATATATAAGAACGTGTTAAAGGGCAATATTATTTCTTTAGCCCGATTTCACGCAACCGCTCATCAAGATATTCTCCCGCTGTAGCATCCTCATATGCTTTTGGATGCGCGGTATCGACGCAACTTTCCAGGCAGGCCAGGCTCATATTTCCTTTGGGATGCAGAAAGAAGGGAATAGAAAATCGCGAGGAATGCCACATTTCACGGGGCGGATTCACAACCCGATGTGTAGTGGATTTAAGTTTATTATTGGTGAGCCGCTGAAGCATATCCCCCACATTCACAACAATCTGTTCCGGCAAAGAGGTAACACCTACCCATTCATTCTGACGGGTTAATATCTGCAGTCCATCGGCGGATGCGCCCACCAGCAAAGTGATCAGGTTTATATCTTCATGCTGTTCGGCACGGATTGCCGATTTGGGTTCGGCCGTGATCGGAGGATAATGTATTGCCCGGAGAATGGAATTACCATGCTGTACCGGTTCATCAAAATAATGTTCATCCAGCCCGAGGTATAACGCAATAGCCTGCAGCAGCAGGCTACCGGATTGTTCAAAAGCCCGGTATGCTTTTTCGAAGGTGGTATTGAATCCGGGAACCTCATCCACCTGTACATTCGGCGGGTATTCATCACTGTTAGCTACGCCCTCAGGAACCTGCTGGCCAAACTGAAAAAACTCTTTTAAATCCGGGGCATCGCTGCCTTTCGCATGTTCCTTACCGAAAGATGTATAGCCGCGCTGGCCGGCCAGTCCGGCGATTTCATATTTTTTCTTGTTGTCTGCGGACATTGAAAAGAACTGCTGAACATATTTATACAGATCAGCAATCAGGTCGTCGGGGATCCCGTGATTCTTTACCGCTACAAAACCCACTTCCTCAAAAGCGTTCCCCAGTGTTTGAACAAAGGCTTTTTTGGATGCCTCATTTCCTGAACGGAAAACCGCTAAATCTACTACCGGAATAGCCATAATTTTTTTTATAAAGATAGTATTTAACCGCTTTTTACCGGTAATATTCAGGAAGCTAACCAGCAACAGCGCCGCGTAGTTCAAGACTATATGCTCCGCTTAATAAAAAATGGGCACCAGTTTTACCTGATGCCCGGATCACCATATAGAACACAAGATTGGAGTGGTCTATTTTTTCCGCAGCCGCACGAAGAATAA
>JAEYRC010000360.1 GCA_023409675.1 Bacteroidota bacterium | reverse complement strand
CATTGCAGCCGTTGGCTTTCAGGGTTACCCCGATATATATGAAAACGGCCGATCAGTTATCGATTTCCAGGCCGCCCTGAAGGTGCTGAATGGAAAGGGTGAACTTAAACTGAACGTTGCTGATTTGCTCAATCAACGGGCTGTATTTTACCAGAATGTCAGCCGGGAAGATAAAACAGGGTACAATGCAGTCAGTGACCGGATTCAGTACAACTACCTGTTTGGAACTTCCATCAGCGCCGGGTTTTCCTATAATTTCTGAGCATAAGTTGTTCTTATTAACGATCACATAACAACGCCTTAACATGCTGATCATATCACAATAGTTGATTTGCACTATAAAATTTTACCAGATATGTTTACGAAACGTTTTTTGGCCGGTTATTTAGTTTGCGCTGGAATGCTGGTGGCCACCGGCTGTACAAAGAATTCAGATGATGATGAATTTATTGAACCTCCGGTAAGTAATGAGCTGAATGGTACGCTTGATGCAGATATGCGTTTAACGGCTGACAAAACATGGATATTAAAAGGATATGTATATGTTCCTGATGGAAAGACCCTAACCATTGAACCTGGTACAGTCATTAAAAGTGATGTGACCCAGAAAGGCGCGCTTTGCATTGAACGCGGTGGAAAGATTATGGCTGAAGGTACCGCGGATAAACCTATCGTTTTTACTTCCGGAAAAGAACCCGGCTCGCGTGAACCCGGTGACTGGGGTGGAGTGGTGATTCTGGGTAAAGCACCAACCAATCGAACAACAACAGCCGTAATTGAAGGTGGGCTCGATAGGGTATATGGCGGATCAGATGCCGCTGATAATTCGGGTGTACTGAAATATGTACGGATCGAATATGCCGGGGTAGCCGCTTTCCCAAACAGTGAGATCAATGGGCTGACACTTGCAGGTGTGGGAAGTGGCACCACCATTGAACATATCCAGGTGAGTTATGGTAATGATGATGCCTATGAATTCTTTGGCGGCACAGTAAACGCGAAATACCTGATCGCTTTTGGTACGGCCGATGATGATTTTGATTTTGATTATGGTTATACCGGTAAAATACAATTTGGTATAGCGCTGCGTAACCCGGCTTTTGTGGATAATGGTGATGCCGGAAATGGTATAGAAGCCGATAATGATGGGAGTGGAACCAATGCTGAACCATTTACGCGTCCAACCTTATCGAACTTTACATTCATTGGTCCGAACAATGCACCAGGTACACTTGAAAACCACAATTTCGGCAACCGCTGGAGAAGGGCCGTACGATTTGGCCTTCATAATTCGGTTATGCTTGGCTGGCAGAAAGCCGGGTTTTCCATGGAAAGCGATGCCACCGTTGAAGCGTATAAAGATGGACATTCTCAATTCCGGAATAATATCGTGCATTCAAACAATGCTTCCGCAATTTTCAAAAGTTCCTCAGCAGTCATGGATGCTGCAGCAATAGAGGCAAAAGCCTTAGCGGAAGGAAATGTAAAAGCGCTCAGCACTGATAATATTTTAGCTAACCCCTTCAGCCTTACAGCGCCCGATTTCAAACCGGTTGCAGGTGGCCCTGCCGCTTCAGGAACCGATTTTTCCAGCCTGGATAACTATTTTACACCAACAGGCTTCAGGGGTGCAATAGGGGATAACAACTGGCTGGCGGGTTGGACCCGATTTTTTGAAACCGGTCAATAATAGAGTAGCTTGTGCAGACTTATAAAGACACTGTCTGGATAAGGCAGTGTTTTTTATTTTTGTTGAAATTACCTGAATGATGAACCGAATCTTATTAATGCTGATCCTTATCCTGTTCACGCTGATTTCCTGCAGGGATACAACGGATCAGCTCTTTCTCGAAGAAATAAAAAGGGCCGATTCTATTGAGCTTCGGGTAATTACCGATCATGACCGGCCGGATGCCGATAAGATCCATTTGCTAAAGGGGCAGGATAATATAAGAATCCTGGCAGCAGCGATAAATGGCAGTTCAATTGATCCGGTGTCCTGCGATCCGGAAGGTAAAATGTATTTCTTTCGCAATGGCACAGTTTTCCGTACCGTGTATTATTCCACCCGCTCCAACTGCCGGTATTTTTCTTTTATTGCCGATGGAAAAGCCTATTACACGCGAATGCGTGAGGATGTGGTAATCTATATCCGCAAACTGGCTGCCAAGCATGTTTCGCGAAAATGATCAATTTCGGTTGTCCCCTGTCGTAGTCGTGGGAAATGCTGGGCATTACCCTAATTGCCCCTCTTTTGTCTATGAGTTGAAAATGAATCAATGCTTCATGCTGTAAGGCGAAATCCGCCAGTTACACGGCATAACCATAGTCAGGCGTTTGAAAACTTATCATCTTCTTTCGGATATAATTCCGGTTTGCTACGGTCATTTAAAAACCAATGCTTAAGTTTAGAGCTGATTCGAACCTAAACAGCTGAACATTGGAAAAAAACATTACCCGCCGGCAATGGCAGGTGGCTATATATGCTTCTGTGGTAGCCTTTCTGGCTTATGCTACTGTCTTTGGTTTCAGGAAGACCTATACGGCAGGAACCTTTGATGATATGTCCTTTCTGGGACTGGGTTATAAAGAGATCCTGGTAATTACCCAGGCAATCGGTTACCTGAGCAGTAAATTTTTTGGAATCAAGTTTATTTCCGGGCTAAAGCGATTTGGTCGATGGAAGATAATTCTGGCGCTGGTGTTTATAAGCTGGATGGCCTGGTTGTTTTTCGCGCTGGTGCCTCCTCCCTGGAATATCATCTTTCTTTTTCTGAATGGCTTTCCGCTGGGTTTATTATGGGGAGTGGTGTTTTCGTATGTCGAAGGCCGTAAGACCACGGATCTTATCGGCGCTGCCATGGCGGTGAGTTTTATATTCAGTTCGGGTGTGGTGAAATCGATCGGACAATATATAATGCTCCGTTTTGATGTGCCGGAAATGTGGATGCCTTTTGCTGCGGGAGCCCTGTTCTTTCCCTTCCTGCTGATCTTCGTTTACCTGCTGGAAAAAATACCGCCTCCGGACGCGGATGATATTGCCGATCGTACGGAACGTTTGCCTATGACGCGGCAGGACCGGAAAAATATCCTGCGTGAATTCCTGCCGGGGATCGTTATCCTGGTGATCTTATATGTATTCCTGACCATTTTCCGGGATATCCGGGACAATTTTGTCGCGGATATGTGGAAGGAGCTGGGTTATCTGAACCAACCTGAACTATTCACCAAAACCGAAACGCCGGTAGCGCTTGCCATTCTGGTATTGGTGGGATGCCTCATCATGATCTGAAAAAATTATAAAGCCTTCATGGTCATTCACCTGATCGTGATGGCAGGGTTTGCGCTGGCCGGTATAAGTTCGCTGCTCTTTGTATTCGACATGCTTAATCCTGTTTATTGGATCACGTTAACAGGAATGGGATTGTATATGGGTTACATTCCATATAACTGCGTATTGTTTGAACGCTTCATTGCCACTTTCCGGTTTACGGGTAATGTGGGTTTCCTTATTTACATCGCTGATTCCTTTGGTTACCTGGGCAGTGTAGGAGTAATTCTAACCAAGGCTATCCTGGGCGCCAATAATATTCCGCTGCAATGGACGGCCATGTACAGCAACAGTGTCATGATCTTATCGGTATTCGGCATAGCGGGCACCATTTTGTCGATGATCTACTTCAGGAAGAAGGCGGTTCGGCAACAGAGAGTAGATTAGCGCAATAATTAACTGTAACCGGCGCTTAACTTCAGGGATGTTAAATGTGTGCAGCGTAATTAGAACCAGTGGTCAGGCCCGCGGGTATCCTAAGCAACGCCACAATTTAATAGTTTACGCTTAGAGGAGTATTTAAAAATGCATCATCATTAAAGAGTTGCTGGCCTATTCATCAGCCCACAAAGCAGGTGGCGATTCTTATGCCGATTGGTCGATGAAGAACCCTGTTGTAGATGCAGTAGATAAAGTAAATAATTATTATGGTGGCTGGTAAGGAAGTTTTGCGACCAATGCTTATAGAAGAGCGGTTATAGCTACAGCATTATCTGCACAGTTGGACGGCAATACGAGAGTGGTAAACCAAATGAGTGGTCTTTCCAAAAGCTTTAGATATTCTAACGCAATTGGAAAAGCAGGGCCTTGGGTATCTGGAGCTGTTGGAATATATAACACAGCACAAGGATTCCAACAAGATGGTGGTACAATTGGTTATCATACTCAAAGAGCAGCCTTGGGAAGTAGTTTAAGTATAGTAGGTGGTAGCTATGGAGCCACATATGGAGCTTCCATTGGAGCAAGTTTTGGAGTTTGGTTTGGAGGCGTTGGAGCTGTTCCTGGTGCTATTATAGGAGGGTTAGTAGGTGGAATTGGTGGCGGAATGTTGGGGCAAACCGCAGGTGAAGCAATTAATGATGAAGTTCATAAATAGCAATAGTTATGAGGAAATTAAAGTACTACATCAATATATTGCATTTTGTGATTTATAAATTTTGCAATAAATGTCATAAGATCTTACCTGGTTTTCCTGTTGATGTCAATTCAGGAAGGATAATTCTGCTACTTTCTTTATTACCTGCAATGCAATTTTTTATTTTTTATTTAATGTATTGTAAAGTAAAAGAAGAAAAATTCCAACCAGAAATTGTTTTTTTGTTTATAATTCCTTTTGGATTATTGGTTTGGTTTTCAGTAATTCATAAAGACAAATACCTTACTTACTTCAAAGAATTTGAAAAAGAGCCAAAGGAAGTAAAGCGAAAATGGGCTTGGATATGTTTTGGGGTAGTAGTAGGAATTGTACTCCTATTAATCGCCAGTTTTTGGATAATGACAGAAGCGATACATTAAATTTAAAGCCCGATTTACTCGGGCTTTGTTATTTACAGGGCAGCAATATATTTAAGTTTAACAGATTTAATAAAGCCATCTAATACGTGTAGAATATGGCTTTTTTCTGTGTTGTCCATTTTATCAAGTTCGGCAAGTCGTTGAAGCATTACAGGATCTTTAAACAAATCGGCTTTATCCGTTTCTCCCAATAAGTAACCTACCGCAGTACTTAAGTGGTTAGAAATATTTTTGGCTACATCAATACTTGGGGTCATCTCATCTCTTTCATATCTACCAATTACCGAAATAGAAGTATTAAGAAGTTTTGCCAATTCTTCTTGTGTCATCTTTCTTTCCTTGCGGAGTGCTGCCATTCTTTTGCCGAAAGTATCCATAAAAAACTCTTAAAAGGGTTATTAAAAACGTGATTATGCTTTGAGATACAAATTGATTTTTTTTATGAAAATACTTTTACCATGGCAGCCCACTTATTAGACAGTGAATTTATGGAGTACTGGGCAAAATTATCGGTGGTGCAAAAGGAATCCCTGCTGAGTGTGGCCCGAAATTATGTACAGTCCCCCGATACTGCTGCTTCCGTAGCTGAACTACGCAAAAAAATGATACTTCAGGATCGTCAGCATTATCTGCAAGGCAAAGGAACCACCTATAGTTGGGAGCAGGTTAAACAAATGGCCATCAACAAAGAAAAACGAAATGGCCTATAGCATAGAAGTCAGACCGCTGGCCACCGTGGAGATTATAGACTTATGATTGGTACGAACTGCAAAGAGAAGGGCTGGGCGCAGAGTTTTTAAAGGAATTGGAAGATTTTTATAATAGTTTACAACGCAATCCCCATAGTTATAGTTACTACGACAAACCCATCCGCCAGGCCAAGATCAGACGGTTCCCTTACCTGGTTGTCTACGAAATTTTTGAATCCGCTATAGTGGTTTACAGTGTTTTTTTGACCGACCGGAATCCAGCTCAAAAACGAACGGATTAACAGTGCAGCACCAAAGGCCGGTCTTCAGTTCTTCGATCAGTTTTTTGGAATCCACCTTATCATCAATCTTCGCTTATCATCTGCAATATGCGGCAGACCGAAAATGGAACTACCCACTATTGGCATAATGGGGGTGGTATGAACATAAAATAAAAAGACGGTGTAAAAACTTACAACTGTAATGATGGTTATGCTGATGATGATTTAAACGACCTTATTTTTACATTACAATATCAATAATAAAGCCTCGAGTAATAAAAAGAGATAAGGAATGAAACCAAGAAAGGCTGCCTACTTATGAGACTGCCCTTTATACTGCCTATCCGCGCTGCTATATATACTGGTATATTACTGCACTACCAGTCTTTCCGTAAATGATTCCCCGGTTTCCTTATTACGGGCACGCACGAGGTACATCCCTTTGCGGTATTTTTCGGTCAGCGGAATATTGGCCAGCAATTTCTGATTGAAACTGAACCGGTCGATAACGCGGCCATCCATCGTAGTAATATCAACCTGCCAGATTCCACGGATATGATTGCTGAACAGAATAGAAACTTTGTCCGTTGCAGGGTTTGGATAAACTTTCAAACGATTGAATGGATTTTTTCCGAGATCCACTACCCTGATCTGTGAATATTTCACCAGCCCGTCAGCATCTGTCTGACGAATCCGGAAAACTAATTTGCCGGCATCCTGCGGTTGCAAAGTATAATCGGTAGTATACCGGCCGGTCTGATTATTACCCGGGCGGGAGGGCATATTGCGGAAGGTTTGGTAATTCCTGCCATCGGTACTGTACTGTACTTCATAACGTCGTCCGGCTTCATCATTCTCAACTTCCCAGTTTAGCAACACCTGGTCTTGCTTACGAATCGCATTGAATCCTGTAAAATCTGCCGGAAGCAGAGAGGTATAGCAATACAGGTAAATTATGCGTACCTGCATGGTATCGATAGCCGATTCAATCTTCTGATTATTCACACTGCCCATGGTGGTGGAGTAGGTGAAGGTGGAATAGTCCATGTTTACCATCCCTTCTCCCAGGTAATCCGCTGTATTGAAGGCGGTACGGACAATGGTATCTTTATCCATTACAATTAGCGGCCCTACTGTCTTATAATCGGATCCCATACCCGGATTATAATCATAGGGTCCCAGGCTATAGGGTCCGAAGTTTTTAGTGGTGGAATGCAGAAGTGGGTCCTGCAGAAATTCACTGCTGAATTCATCATCACGGAACAGCCGCACCCGGTAGTTGGTTGTATTGCTTTCCCAGTTCTCGAGCGTAAAGCCATATTTTATGGTAACCACTGACTGAAATTCAACACCAACAAGTGTTCCCAGGCTTACATCAAATTTCGGAAAGCTAAAATTATAGAAACCATTTCCGGTTCCGTAAAAAGTGGAGTCATAGGTTAACATTCTCAGTTCCGTTTCACATTGCGCTTTTCCCGAAAAGGGAATCCAGCAACAAAGCCCCAGAACTATAAATCGTTCCCATCGTTTCATAGTATTTGGATTATGTCCCTTTCTCAACTCATTAATAGGGTTTTTAGCATATCAGGGCAGGGGTTTTTCCGTGATATAAGTGCATTCCCGTAAGTGATGGCAGGGGTGGATACGTAGACGAATAAAATCAGGTGGTTTTTTTAGCCGGAAGGGTAAATCCTAAGGTTGTTCCCACATCGGGAGTGCTGCGTACATGTATGGTTTGACCATGTGCTTCAATGATATGTTTGGAGATTGCCAGACCCAGGCCAGTGCCGCCCTTATCCCGGCTTCGGGCAGTATCCGTACGATAAAAACGTTCGAAGATCCGCGGTACATGTTCTTCTTCTATTCCAATTCCGTCATCGCTGATTTCCACCAGCACATGTTTTTCATCGGTAAGGTAAACACTGGCGATGATATTACCATTCTGACGCCCATATTTGGAAGCATTTTCAATAAGGTTAATCAATACCTGTTTAATTTTTTCCTTATCGGCAAATACAACAACCGGCGCTTCACAACCTTTTTTGATCTGGGTTCTGATATTTTTCTGACGGGTATGAAACGACAGGCTTTCAAAAACTTCCCGAATCAGGTCCTGAATGACAAAATGCTGTTTCAGCAGTAATTGTTCACCCCGCTCCAGTCGTGAAATTTCATCGAGGTCATTCATAAGGTTAACCAGGCGTTCGGCATTGCGGGCTGTATTCTCTAAAAATCTCTTTGATAGCTGGGGATCTTCATTGGCTCCGTTCAATAAGGTTTCAACATAGCCCTGAATAGCAAATACAGGGGTTTTGAATTCATGCGCCAGGTTCTGCAGAAATTCCTTGCGGTAGGCTTCATTTTTCCGGAGCATATCGATCTCCAGTATGCGCTTTTCGCCCCATTCTTCAACATCTTTTCGAACTTCATCAATGCTTTTCTGCGGAATCACATATTGGAAATAGGTCTCTTCCTTTTTGGTCGCTTTGGTTTGATAGATCAGTTTATAGATCAGCTTGATCTTACGGTAGATAAATTTCTCCAGGGTTATCTGGATCAGCAGGTAACTGCCCACCCAAACCAGCAGTAAGGTGACCAGACCAATGCCAACATTGCGGGTAAGCAATCCAACGCCCAGTGCAACCGGCAAAGAGAGCAGGGAAGCCGTGAGGGCTGAGAGTTGCCGGGGGCTAAGATTTTTCTCGGAAAGCATAACTAAAGATACTATTAAGGAAGGAGCTTATCCGGCAGATCTGAATTTATAACCCACCCCCTTATCGGTAGTGATCATATCTTCCCCCAGTTTTTGGCGAACTTTCCGGATATGTACATCAATGGTGCGATCACCAACAATCACCTCATTGCCCCATACCTGGTTAAGGATTTCATTGCGGAGAAAAACCCTCCCCGGACGGGAGGCCAGCAAATATAGCAGTTCAAATTCCTTTTTAGCCAGCACCACCGGCTGACCATCAACCCGAACTTCAAATTTTTCCGGATCAATCTGCAGGTTATCGAGATAAAGTACTGAATCCCGGATTTCTTTATTGGCCCGCCGAAAAAGCGCATTGATACGGCTGACCAGCACTTTAGGGCTGATCGGTTTATTGATGAAATCGTCACCACCCATTTCCAAACCGCGGATATGCGATTGCTCATCATTTCGCGCGGTGAGGAAGATAATCAGCGTTTCCTTAAAATCGGCCTGAGTGCGTAAGATCTCACAGACCTCTATGCCGGATTTTTTCGGCATCATGATATCCAGTATGATCAGGTCGGGGTGTAGTTTACGGGCTTTCAACAGCGCCTCATCGCCATTGGCAGCAGTATAAACATCATAGCCTTCCCGCTGGAGATTGTACTGAATGATCTCCAGGATATCCGGTTCGTCATCAGCAATCAGAATACTAACTGTTCTGGACTCCATTCAGGAAATTTTCGCAAAGGTAAATTTTCAGTCAGGGTATACCGTTATTTTCTGATTATGAAATTGTTAACACCCATACGCTAAGCGGCAATATTCCGTTGTTACAACCATTTGGTCGTATTTTTGCTCTTGATTAAGTTAATGAGGTCATGTATGAATAGAAGGTTTGTGTTTGGTTTATTGGTACTACTGCTGGTTGGCCAGAATATTATTGCCCAGAACAGTTACCCGTTTAAGGTGGCCACCAACCGGATGCTCTGGCACGATAAGGTGGATGATCAGCAAAAGCGATTAACGGATAAAAAAGTTAAGCTGTCTGCCGATGAATCGGTAAACCTATATGTAGCGGACGCGCTGATCCGCAGGGTGGATGCTTTGCAGGAATCGGTTGAACTTGATTCGGTTTTATCCGGACAGGAAAAAGTGAAGTATTTGCTCAGTATCGAAAGTATGCTGAAAGGTTTTCTCAATACGCGGGGTAACCGCGACTTTCCCGCAGCTATGGCCCCTGCGCTGGTCAGCGCGTTTGTAGAAAGTATGGAACTCGACCGGGAAGGGAAAAGTATAGAACCTGTTATCCGGCGTAATGCGTATGGCGTAGGTAAAATACTGGTGGATTGTTTCCTTCACCCTGTACCGAACCCCGGTGTCGAGAATGCCCGCTTATATCTTCTAAAAGAGTATTGTGAACTGCATCCGGAAGAGATTATGCCGGTGCTGACCAATAACCCGCATGTGCCTTTTGCCAATGAAATGATCCGGCGGGTAGCGGTTACGGATATACGCCAGTTGTACAATTATGCCGCGGCCCGCAATACGCTTGGGCATAAAATCCGGAATCATCCCGATTCCCTGGTGCGGATGATCAGCACCATGGCATCCAGCAAAAACGGCCAGCATTATTTTCCTTATCTCACCAATCTGCTGAATAAGAAACTCACGTTTGCGGATATCGACAAAGTGAAGGATAATGATTTCGCCATGTTCAGGCTGATGGTTAAGACGCGCATCGAATATGCGCACCGCCTGCTGGCGCCCCAGCGCGATACCGTAATGGAAATGGATGCGCTTACCGACCGCATGGCGGCAAAAGCCAAACAGCATTTCATCAGGGAGATCAATGCGCTGCACCATATTCCCAATGAAAATATCCGCTACAAACGCCTCGAAGGATTAAGCCCGCAGGAGTTGTATTATTTGTGTGTGCTGGGCGAAGATGAACTGTACACTTCCAGTTACCTGTATGTTTATAAAAAGATCTTTCAGCAAATGAGTGTTCCCCGAAGCGACAGCCTGCTGCTGAGTGTGAATGGAGATTATTTCCGAAAGTTCATCAAAATGGCGGCAGGATATAATACGCTCAATGATTTCCTGGGGAAGATGGAAAAAGAAAATGCCACCACCACTATGAAGGCGTTCGTGATCAACCTCGAGCATACCCGCGGTCTTGAAGAAGCGGTGGATGTGGCTGATTCATACAGCAGCATAATGGATAAAAATCCGGAGCTGGCAAAATACATCCTTCAGGAGGTGAACTGGAACTATAACCGTAATCTGGAAAATTCCAATAAGCGGGGAACAGTGATCTATAACCTGCTCAAAGTGTTATTCGAATCCGCTGATCCATCCAAACAGGTTGATCTGGTAGGTAAACTGGGGATACCCTCGATATACGGGCAGGATTATCAGTCACTCACCGACAGTTCAGGTCGCGTGATACAGCAGGTGTTTTTTTATGGTGATGAAGATCAGGATGGGCAGCTTTCCTTCGAGAATTTTATGGGCATGTTCCGCAACCGGCCTGAATGGAAGATCAGTTCAAATGCTGATTTTGTTTCCATCAGTTCAACCAGGGGTAAACCGGTGCTGATATTTGCCAACAAACCACTCCTTGGTCCCGATGATCCGGATGCGAAAGCACAGGCTAAACTGAATGAATACCTGGCATCGAAAGATTACAAACCCACTGTGGTGATTCACCGGGGACATAGTTATCATCTGCCCTATACGCTGGAGCAACTGGCGCCTTCCGCAAAAATCGTTGTACTTGGATCATGCGGGGGGTATAATAACCTCAATGATGTATTAACGATCTGCAATGATGCGCACATCATTTCCAGTAAGCAGATCGGTACAAAAACCGTGAATGAACCTATACTGCAGTCGATCAACAATCATCTCGTTGCCGGCAGGGATATAGACTGGATATCGATGTGG
>JAEYRC010000322.1 GCA_023409675.1 Bacteroidota bacterium | reverse complement strand
CTTCCTGCAGTATGGAGGCAACAATTTCGCTGTCGGCAAAATTCATCTGACAGCCGTAACTTTCTATATAAAACCGTTTGGAAGCCCCTTCAATTATCCGGGCTGAATCGAAGGCTTCTCCCTGGCGTTGTTCATCGTGTTTTTTGGATAGTAACAGTTCCTGCATAATTCCGGGATGTTGAGCTGCAAAGATAATAGGATTGTGCCTATTGTAAAGGATTAAGGGCAGGGGCGGAAGTTAAACGGTGCTGGTATGGAAATTTGTGCATTTTATGTACCATCCTCCTCATCATAAATTAATGCTATGCGCTTTCAGCTTTCCTTCTTTTGCCTGATGATGCTTTTCCAGTCTGCCGCAGCACAGGTTCGCGATACTGTTCTTGATCAATCCGCGGCAATTCCGGAGAAAATATATGTCCATTTCGATAAACCGTATTATAATCCCGGGGAAACGATTTGGTTCAAAGCCTATTTACTGAATGGAATTTTACCTGAATCGACCAGCAGGAATTTTTATGCCGAACTGGTAGACAAAGACGGAAGCATCCGGCAGCGGCTGGTGGCTCCCGTTATGGAATCATCCGCCAATGGAAGCTTTGATCTGCCTGATTCATCGGGGATAGGACCTTATATATTCCGGGCTTATACCCTGGCCATCCTGAAAACCGATACAACCCGCATTTTCAGCAAACAGTTAAATGTGGTGGGGCAGTCGGAGCAGGTATTTGCCCAAGTCGAAGATCCGGTACTCCGCTTCTTCCCGGAAGGCGGGCAACTGGTAAAAGGACTGAATTCACGGGTGGCTTTCAAGATAGATCAATCCGGAATGCCTGCTGAAGGATCAGGCGAGATCCTGAATGCTCAGAACCGAAGCGTAGCAACCTTTACTACCCTTCATGATGGAATGGGCATGTTCAATATCAACCCTTCGGGAGAGCAGTACCGGGCACAATGGACCGACAAGTCCGGGAAGCAGCATACGACAAACCTGCCGCCTGCCGCGGATGATGGGGTGGTGCTGCAGGCTGAGCATCAGCCTGGGGGTATCGCTTTCAGGGTGCATGCCGCAACTGATGGAAGAGCCCTGCACATCAGAGGAACCATGAACAACCGCCTGTTGTATTCAGCAAATTTGACTACAGGTAAAGAGCCTGTCCGGGGGCTGATACCGGATTCAATAGCGGTAAGCGGTATATTCCGTCTGACGGTATATGACGAATCCAGGAACCCGGTGGCTGAACGGGTCATTTTTGTTTACCGGCCTGAAGATTTCTTCCAGCCGGCGATAACTACAGCCCAGGTTTCGGTTACCCGTCGGGGTAAGAATGAACTGCTTATTTCTTCATCCGGTAGCAGCCGGGTGAATCTGTCGCTCGCGGTGACTGCTGCCGAAGCGGTGGAGCGGGACACTTTGTCCGACAATATCATTACCAGCTTATTACTCAGTGGAGAACTCCGGGGTTATATCCATGATCCCTGGTATTATTTTTCCGGTGCATCCGGTGCGCTCGAAAAGCTCGATCTGGTTATGCTAACACATGGCTGGCGACGGTATGCTGATGCAACATCAGCAGGGTATTCTCTTGGCCGTGATGATTACCTCCGTTTTGAAGGATTAATTTCGGGTATCCCTCCGGGTAATATTCCTGAAGGACAGCTTCTGAACATCATTGTTCAATATAAAGACACCAGCATGCAGTTGCTGGAAGTTCCCGTACGGTCTGACGGAAGTTTTACCATAAGCGGACTCGTTTTTTATGACACGGCATCCTTTTATTATACCTTCAATCGAAACCGCGCACTTAATAACCGCGCGACCATCAGTATAACGGATAACCTGTTCAGGGGTGTTCAAAGAATCGATCCTCAACAGGCATTCCGCAGGCCGGAGATCAGCAGTGGGGTGGTGGCGCAGAACAATCGTTTGCGTGACCAGTACCTGGCGGCCACGGACAAACGCAATCGTCAGTATAAAATTTTGGAGACCGTAACCATCCAGGCACGTGTGAAATCCGAATTACAGAAACGTGATGAAAAATACACCCGTGGAATGTTCCGCGGTGGTGATGCCCGGAGTTTTGATCTTGTCAATGACCCGTTAGCACCATCTTTCTTCAATATATTTCAATACCTGCAGGGCAGGGTCGCAGGCTTGCAGGTAGCAAATTCTTTCGGCAACCCGGTACTTCGCTGGCGTGGTGGTGTTCCCGCGCTGTTTCTCGATGAAATGCGGGTGAATGCGGGTATGTTATCAAACGTACCCATAACCGATATCGCCTATATAAAGGTTTTCCGGCCTCCGTTTGTAGGGGCATTCAATGGAGGTTCAGGTGCCATAGCAGTATATACGCGCCGCGGAGATGAACGGCCTGCTTACGATCCGCGGGGCCTGGCCAGAATTAATGTAGGGGGATATACACCGGTTAAGGAATTTTATTCTCCCGATTATGCCAGCAGCTCGCCGTTGCATGAATTGGAAGACCTGCGAACAACCCTTTTATGGAAGCCCTTCATACTGCTCGACGGTGAGAACAGCAGCGAAAAAATACTTTTTTATAACAATGATTATTCGAAACGACTACAGGTGGTTGTAGAAGGAGTTGATGAACAGGGCAGGCTGGGCCGTAAAATGATCATTCTCGATG
>JAEYRC010000321.1 GCA_023409675.1 Bacteroidota bacterium | reverse complement strand
GGTTGGACTTGCTAAAGCGGCTGCCCGTCATAATGGAATCTATGTTTCGCATATCCGGAATGAAGGTAACGCGGTGATGGAGGCGATCAATGAAGCGATAGATATCGGTCGCCAGGCCTCTATTCCGGTTCAGATCTCTCACTTTAAAATCAGTAGCCGGGCACTTTGGAACCGCTCAGCTGAAACGATCGGGCTGGTGGAAGCCGCACGCCGCGATGGATGGGATGTTACCATAGATCAGTATCCCTATACCGCCAGCAGCACAACGCTTAGCATTCGACTTCCCGACTGGGCATTTGCAGGAGGCCAGGATTCACTAATCTACCGGCTGGAAAATCCTCAGATCCGCAAGCAGATCAAATCGTCTATGCTCGATAAATTGAAACAATCGAAGTTCAAAGATTATAGCTTTGCCATGGTGGCCAACTATCCGCCCGACACTTCTTATAACGGTAAAAGCATTTCTGAGATCAATCGTATGCTGGGGCGGAAATCAAAAGCTTCTTTCGAAGCGGAAACGATCATGGATATGGTTAAGACCGGCAGGGTACAGATGGTGTATCATACCATGAGTGAGGAGGATGTTCAGCGCATAATGAAATATCCTTATACCATGGTTGGTGCTGATGCCGGGGTTCCAACACCCGGAAGCGGAATGCCCCATCCGCGTGGATATGGCACTAACGCGCGTGTGCTTGGCCGTTATGTACGGGAACAGCAGACCATCAGCCTTGAAGATGCTATTCGAAGAATGACATCCCTGGCCGCCAGCCGGTTTGGACTTACCGACAGGGGAATGTTGAAGGAAGGAATGGCCGCGGATATTGTCATTTTTGATCCGGCAACAGTAACCGACAAAGCAACATTTGAACAACCACATGCGTATTCCTCCGGCTTCCGTTATGTGCTGGTCAATGGTCAGCTAACCATTGACAATGATCAGCAAACCACCACCAGAAGCGGAAAAGCGCTCCGGAAACGTTCCTGATCGCCAGGGTCACCGCTTATTTCAACTTAACCCGAAGGAGGTAATTATCCGCGGTCATAAACAATGTTTTTTCATCATCTGAAAGTGCACAATTGGAAACAGGCGCAGGAACCCGGATCTTGCCCAGCACTTTTCCATCTTTATTGAAGATCCAGACACCACCTGGGCCGGACGCATAGATAGTACCGTTTTTATCGGATTTAAGTCCGTCTGGTAGTCCTGAATCGTTTTTGGCCGCTTCAGTAGCATCATAAAATATTCCTGGATTGCCAAGGCTGTCTCCCTGAATACTATAGCGATACCATATCGCTTTATCAGAATCTGAATTGGCTACAATAACATGCTGGCCATCCGCTGTAACAATAATTCCATTTGGCCGGGTTAAACTGTCGACCAGTAATTTAACCTGTCCGTCATTATTTACCCGGTATACGCCCTGAAACGGGATTTCCTTGGCCGGATCATTCATTTGTTTCTCTAAGCCATAGGGCGGGTCGGTAAAATAAATTTCGCCGGAAGAGGTTATAAACAAATCATTCGGACTATTGAATTTTTTACCATCATAGGTTCCCGCGATAGTGGTAAATCGGGGTATTCCGGCGCTGAGCCCGCTTTCCATCCGAGCAATCCGCCTGTCGCCATGTTGCGCCAGGTATAATTTACCATCCAGTCCAACAGCAAGGCCATTCGATCCGGTTTCACCGCCACGTTCCGCGCTTCCGGTATAACCGGATGGGCTCAGATAAGGAACAACGCCATTGGCTTCAGTCCATTTATAAACAATATTGCGCGGCACATCCGAAAACAGCAGCATTTTTTCCGCTTCTACCCAAACCGGTCCTTCACTCCATTCATACCCTTCTCCAATAATTTCTATTGCCGGGGAACCCGAAATAACTTTTGAAAAATCCTCATCCAGTTTTTCCAGTGAACCAATGGTAAGCGGCTTATTCGAAGCACAGCTAACCAGGAAACCGGTAATTATTAATCCCGTACATATCGCTTTTTGCATGGCCGTCGTTTTATTGGTGGAAGATACCGATATTACCGTTATATCCCGGAAGTAGGGGCCACATGCTTTGGCTCAACTTTTGCAAAGTTTAGAGGATACAGAGAAATATTTTCTTTAATTTGATATTCAGCCATTACCATATATGAACGCATTCCGGATCTTGATGCTGGCAGTAATTACCGCTGCTCCTTTATTTGCTGATGCCCAGCATCGGCTTCATATAACCGGTTTTGGCGGCTTCTCCAATTACCAGGGGGATTTGCAATACCGGCGTTTCACCATGGAGCAGTCTTTCGCTGCATTCGGGCTGGGCCTAACCTATGATGTCACCCCCAACATTTCGATACAGGGGCTGGCATCAAGAGCAAAGCTGGGTGCACATGATCAGTATAACCTGCCTTCACTTCAGCGTCGAAACCTCAGTTTTGAAACAGTTTTATATGAAGGTTCTCTTAACGGACAATACCGTTTATTCGACCTGAATGACAGGCGCTTCACGCCGTATATTTTTGGTGGTATTGCGCTTTTTCGATTTCAGCCTTATGCTTTTGATACGCTCGGCAACAAACGATTTTTGAAACCCCTGGCCACTGAGGGTCAGGGCTTATCGCAATACCCAGACAGAAAACCCTATGCTAATATCCAGGCAGCAATTCCTTTCGGGGCCGGTATCAAACTCCGCGTTACCGATAACGCGATCCTAGGTTTTGAACTGGGGCTGCGAAAACTGTTTACCGACTATCTCGATGACGTCAGCACTTCCTATCCCGATCCGGCTATTTTACTGTCAGAAAAGGGACAGCGGGCGGTAGACTTTTCATACCGGGGCGATGAACTGAAAGATGGAAACCCGATTTTTCCGGTTGGTGCGGTACGGGGAAGCGCTCGTTATAAAGACTGGTATTATTTTACCGGCATTACGCTACAGATTGGTCTCAATACCGGCGGACTACTGCAGCCCTTCTCCAATTCCGGTAAAGGCCGCGGCGTTCCCTGCCCGGTAAATGTATACTAATCAATCGTTTTATTGCATATTTTCAACTGAAGGCGTCCGGTTACCGAACCTTTTGCTAACTTGCGCCAAAATTTTTACGCATGAGTAACCGTACGTTTACAATGATAAAGCCTGATGCCATGAAAAATGGTCATGCAGGCGCTATTCTGGATATGATTCTGAAAGGTGGTTTTCGCATTGTTGCCCTGAAACAACTGAAACTCAGTTCCGAGCAAGCTGGAGCTTTTTATGAAGTACATAAGGAGCGCCCCTTTTATGGAGAACTCGTTGAATTTATGAGCAGTGGTGTAATCATCGCAGCTATCCTGGAAAAAGATAATGCCGTTGCCGAATTCAGAAAACTGATCGGAGCTACCGATCCGTCAAAGGCCGATGAAGGAACTATCCGCAAAAAATTTGCTACATCAGTAGGAGAGAATGCCATTCACGGAAGCGACAGTGATGAGAATGCGGCTATTGAAGGAAGTTATTTTTTCAATCGCTTTGAAATGAATTAAAATAAAGTCATCTAATAGAAAAACCGGCCAAAAGCCGGTTTTTTTTTGCGAAATCCAGTCATTAATTTTTTACCGGTGTAACATCATATCCCCTTTTGCGGAGCAGTTCTATTACGCCCTGGTTTCCGGGTAAATGGCCGGCGCCCACTGCAAACAGGGTGGAACGTTCAACCATATTACTGAGCATGAGGTCGATCCAGCGGCGGTTTCTGTCATACAACAAAAGGTCCATATACTGCTCCATTCCCGGATCACTTTTCAGCATCAGTTTTTCCATTTTTTCCAAATCCTGTTCGCGGTAAACATCTGTCATCGATTTCAGCACACTTTTATAGGAATCGATACTATCAACATACATCACCAGATCGCGGGCCTGCTTCTCATAAGGAATCGAATCAAATATTCCTGCCTGGAACGCAATGGTTTCCAGTCCATGAATTTCTTTTTCATATTTATCCGCTTCGGCCATGATCTGGGTTTCCATTCCTTTAGTACTTTTACAGGCCATCATTTGTTCACCGATCATACTCGACACAAAATATGGTTTGAAGCGATCCATCATCGAAAAGGGGATCATGCTCTTATTGTCATCAAAAAACTTTTTAACCTTTTCATAGTCTTCCTGGCTCAATAACTGGCTGATCCGCTTACCATCATTCATACTCAGAAACTTCAGCGCCCCCATCATTTCCTGCGTATTATCCATATCGATCTCAAAAAATATCTGTTCCGTATCCCGGATGACTGCTTTGAGATTTTCGCTGAGTTGCGCATCTTCTTCGCAGAGAATATGCATGGTTCCGAACAGGTAGGAAGGTTTCTCCAGGTATTTTCCAGAAATTTTCCAAAGGAGTGTTTTTGCCGAAGCAGCGGCAGGAGAAGGTGAAACGTTGGTTTTTTGCTGAGCAATAACCAGCGCAGAAAGCGACAGGCACCAGATCATCAGCATAGTTTTCCGGGGTTGAACATTAATAGACATGTAATTTTCAGTTGATTGTATACGTAAAGATAAGCAGGATTCCAGGCAGAACCTATAGCGGATTGTTAAGAACTGAAGGCAAACCTTTAAGAATATAGCACAACTGCCCGTTAAATTCAGCCTTTTTTAACGCGTGGACCTGAACAAAAAATTGTTATTTGCCTGAATTTCCGCAATCTTTGCAGCCATTTTATGAAATCTGTAGCAGAATTTTTTCCTTTCCTTCAGCAGCCCGGATCTGTTGTCATCACCACCCATCAAAAGCCAGACCCTGATGCCATGGGATCATCGCTGGCGTTATTTCACTTCCTGAAAAATTTTGGCTTTGAGGTGAGTGTGGTATCACCCACCAACTGGCCGGATTTTCTGAACTGGATGGAAGGGGTAGACCAGGTTATCGATTTTGAACTTACCCGGGATAAAGCAATTGCTGCCGTAACCGCTGCCGATTATATTTTTTGTCTCGACTTCAATACCTTATCCCGTACCAAAAACCTGAGCCCTCATCTGTTGTCGGCCAGGGGCATCCGTATTCTGATCGATCATCATCAGCAGCCCGAACTGGATAAATTCACTTATGGTATAAGCGATACCGGCAAGAGTTCAACCTGTGAAATGATCTATGATTTTATCATAGCTTCAGGCTATCAGCAATACCTCAACGTACCTATAGCAGAGTGCTTATATGCTGGTATTATGGGGGATACGGGATCTTTCCGGTTCAACTCAGCTTCGGCAAGTGTGCACCGGATGGTAGCGCATCTGAAAGAACTGGGGTTGAACCATACTAAGGTACATGAACAGGTTTATGATAATTACCATGAAAACCGCCTGCGTTTTCTGGGACATGTACTGATGAACCGGATGGAAGTGTTTTATGAATATAATACCGCGTTGATTTCTATTCCGAAAAAGGACCTGCTGCGCTACCAGATCCGTACCGGTGATACTGAAGGACTGGTAAACTTCCCGCTTTCTATAAAAGGAATTAAGCTGGCAGCACTGGTGATCGATCGTGATGTAGAACGATTATTGAGCTTCATAATAATTGGTGATTTAAACACAAATTCTTTCTCAAAACAATAC
>JAEYRC010000222.1 GCA_023409675.1 Bacteroidota bacterium | reverse complement strand
GTTTTTATATTATGAACGTTATCAGAGTGCGAAGGAAACCTTTGAGAAAGTGCTAGCGGCAAATCCAAATAATATTGAGGCCGTATACTGGCTGGGTCAGACCTTACTGGAAGACCCCAATATCCGGGATTCCTCACAGGCTAAGGAAGTGTATCAAAATGCCCTGGCTACCAATGGAAACGCGCCTCTGCTACTGGCAGGAATGGGTCAGATCGAACTGATGGAAGGCAAACTTGATGATGCCCGCCAGCGCTTTGAGACGGCCATCAACCTGACCAAAGGAAAGGATGTAGAAGTTTTCAACGCGGTTGCCCGCGCCAATGTATACGCCAAAAAAGGTGATGCAAACTATGCAATCGAAAAGCTGAACCAGGCTACAGAAACCCGCCGGTTCAAAAATGCGGAAACATTCCTCATCATGGGCGATGCTTACCGTAAGCTGATCGATGGCGGTAACGCGGTTACATCCTATAACAAGGCCCTTGCCCTGGAACCTACAATGGCAGCGGCTAAAAACAGGATCGGTAAAATTTACCTCACCCAGAATAACCCCGAATACTTTTTACCAGCATTCGAGGAAGCGATCTTTCTGGATGATAAATATGCGCCTACCTATTACGAGCTGTTTTATTACTGGTATTCCCGCGACGTAAACAAAGCCGCGCAGTACCTGGATCCCTATATCGCTAATTCCGATCAGGGCGCCAGCACCGAATACCTGAAAACCGACTTTACTTATTCAAAAGGTGACTTTGCCGGTGCCAGAACCCGGGCGAAAGAACTCATCGCACAATATGGTGATAAGGTCAACCCCCGGATGTACCGGATGATTGCCTATACCGCTGACACCCTGGGCGACCAGGCAGAAGCTAAACAGGCTATGCTGACCTTCCTGGAAAAAGCGGATCCCGAAACGATCCTCCCTGCCGATTACCTCGAGCTGGCGGATATCAATTCTAAAATCCCGGGCAGTGAAGCCGAAGCATTTGCCAATTTCAATACCGCTATTGAAATGGACACGGTTGAAGCCAACAAAAAGAAATATGTAATCCAGGCATCTGAACTTGCTAAAAAACTGGGTGACAGAAGCGCGGAAGCCAACTGGCTTGGAAGAGCCTATATGATGGAGAAAGAACCCAGCCAGGTTGACCTGTACAACTGGGGTTTTGCCCACTACCAGGCCGCTAATTATAAAACAGCCGACAGTATCTTCTGCGATATCTACACCAACAAATTCCCCGATGCCATTTATGGTTACCTGTGGTGCGCCCGCGCGAAACAGGCACAGGATACCACCATGGAACTGGGACTGGCTGTAGACGCGTATAAGCAACTGGCAGAAAAAGCACTTGTACTCGATTCCGGTAAATTCAAAAGCCAGGCGATTTTCGCGAACTTCTACCTGGTGCAATACTATAATGATGTAGCCGGTGAACGGGATACCGCCATTTATTATCTCGATAAAGTACTGGAAATTGAACCCGAGAATGCCGATGCGATCCGGATCAAGGAAATCCTGACCAAAGCCGGTCAGCCACAAAAGCCGAGGGCCAATAACAGCAGCACAAAAGCCGATGCCGCACTCCCTAAAAACGGGTAGTCTGCATCAAATCATATAGAAAAATCCCCTGTCAGCAACAGGGGATTTTTTTATTTTTCTTTTTTAATGTCACGAACTTGTAAATTGAGCAGGCTACCTTAATTTTGCGTTCAAATTCAGTTGTTTAAATAAGTATTTTCAAGATTGAACAACTAAATAAGAATCCTGCAATAACCCGGTTAATATGGAACTATTCTTATTACAAGCATCAACTCCTACAGCAGACAGCGGTTACTGGTTTCTGCCCATCGGATTACAGCTGATCTTTGCAGTGATTTTCGTTGCGGCCATGATGGGCCTCACCCATCTGCTGGGCCCCAGCCGCAAAACCAAAGACAAACTGACCAACTTTGAAAGCGGCATCGAAAGTGTCGGAAATGCCCGCCAGCCTATCGCGATTAAATATTTTCTTGTTGCAATATTATTTGTGCTGTTTGATGTGGAGGTGATCTTCTTCTATCCCTATGCTGTGATCTTCAAAGAACTCGGCTGGGACGGATTTATCGCTGTTATGATGTTTGTAACACTTTTTCTGGCGGGTTTTGTGTATATTATCAAAAAGGGAGCGCTTAACTGGGAAGAGTAGATCATCCCGGCGCTTTGATAACGGCTTATGTGAAGAGAATTAGTGTTAATCATTGATAATCTAAAAACGGATTATCATCAAAACGAAAAATTATGGCACGTCCGGTACAGTATAATTTAACAGGTGAGCGAAACCTGAAACTGGTTAAGGAAGGACCAGAAGGCTATCAGGGAGATGGTTTTTTTGCCACCAACCTCGATAAGGTCGTTGGGCTGGCGCGGAAAAATTCACTCTGGCCCTTACCCTTCGCAACCTCCTGCTGTGGAATTGAATTTATGGCTACCATGGCCTCACACTACGACCTGGCCCGTTTCGGCGCTGAACGCGTCGGATTTTCACCCCGCCAGTGCGACCTGTTGATGGTCATGGGAACAATTGCCAAGAAAATGGGCCCGGTGGTTAAACAGGTCTATCTTCAGATGGCGGAACCCCGATGGGTGATCGCAGTTGGCGCATGTGCCAGCAGCGGCGGTATTTTCGATACCTATAGCGTTTTACAGGGAATCGACCAGATCATTCCGGTAGATGTTTATGTTCCCGGATGTCCCCCGCGACCTGAAGCGATTATCGACGGCTTCCTGAAAGTTCAGGATCTGGTGGGCCAGGAAAGCCTGCGTCGACGGAATGGAGAACGTTATGCCGAACTGATGAACAGTTATGGAATTCAATAATCGCCGTTACGGTACGGCATCAAGATGATAAAACGAATATGACACTAACCAACGAAAGGATCAAAGAAAGACTGGTTGAAAAGTTCGGTGAACTGATCACCAATGTTTCCGAGCCTTTTGGTATGCTGACCTTTGAAGTACCCAAAGATGATAATCTGAAGGTACTTCAGTTTTTATACGACGACCCGGAGCTGCGCTTCCGGTTTTTGACCGATCTGCAGGCCGTTCATTATCCTGATGATAAAGGCCGTGAGCTGGCTGTGGTGTACCACCTGCACAACCTGGTCGACAATGTTCGAATCCGCTTCAAAGTGTTTACCGATATTCAACAGCCCGATGTGTATACGGCTACCCGGCTTTTTGAAGCCGCTAACTGGATGGAACGGGAAACCTATGATTTTTATGGGGTGAACTTCGTGGGACATCCTAATTTGAAACGCATCCTGAATGTTGATGAAATGGATTACTTTCCCATGCGGAAAGAATATCCGCTCGAAGACCAGCAGCGCACCGATAAGGATGATGAAATGTTCGGCCGGGGTGATTATGCGCCGCAACCACCGCAGCAACAAACGCCATCCATATCCGAATAAAGATATTAACGCTAAACCGAGGTGAAGGAAATGCAAGAACAACATATAAAACTGCCCGACGGATCGCTGGAAAAGCAAACCACCACCCTTAACCTGGGGCCAACACACCCCGCGACCCATGGCGTTTTTCAGAATATTATTGAACTCGACGGCGAACGGATCGTATCCGCCGAACAAACGGTAGGTTATATCCACCGGGCCTTTGAAAAGATAGCTGAACGCAGGCCGCTGTACCAGATCACACCACTGACCGACCGGTTGAACTATTGTTCTTCCCCGATCAACAATATGGGCTGGCACATGACCTGCGAAAAACTGCTGAACGTCAAAACACCCAAACGGGTCGACTACCTTCGGGTGATCATAATGGAACTGGCCCGTATCTCCGATCACCTGATCTGTAACTCTATCGTTGGCGTGGATGCCGGCGCGTTTTCAGGGTTTCTTTACCTGATGCAGTACCGCGAGCTGATTTATGAGATTTATGAAGAGATCTGCGGCTCACGCCTCTCCACCAATATCGGACGTATCGGGGGATTTGACCGCAATTTCACCAAGACTGCTTTCGTAAAGCTGGAAAAATTCCTGAAAGAATATCCCCCTA
>JAEYRC010000347.1 GCA_023409675.1 Bacteroidota bacterium | reverse complement strand
AGGCTGCCCACTTCATTCGATTCATCAATTTTCAGCAAATCTTCCTCGAATACCATGCCCTGGTACTGATCACCGGAAACCACCGCCATTTGCGGAAGGTTCAGGTCGTTCATTACCCCGATAGCATACAGGGCCGAATCCTTCAGGTTCAGTGTAGGTATATCGGTAGATATAAGTTCTTTATTGAGCACGTTTTCCGGGTTTTAGCAATGAAAAATACAGAAATGCCGGCCTGGACAGCTACCAGGGACGCCGGAATTTCCGGATGGTATTCAGGATAAGGTATGAACGAAAAAACAGGTATCTAATTTCCTTAGACTGATAAAATCAGGCTACCGCTGCGGGTTCATTCAATTTTGTAAGAAATTTGTGAAGAATCTGATTGAATTCTCCCGGTACCTCCATCATTGGGGCATGACCGCAATGATCTACAAAATGCAATTCACTGTTAGGAATCAGCTTATGAAATTCCCGTGCCACAAAGGGCGGAGTTATGGAATCGTTATTCCCCCAGATCAGGCAGGTGGGTTGGGTGATCCGGCTGATTTCTGTTCCCAGGTTGTTGCGGATGGCGCTTTTTGCGAGGGCGATGATTTTTATGGCTTTGATGCGATTGTTAACGATCTCGTATACCTCATCAACCAGTTCTTTTGTTGCGGTAGCCGGATCGTAAAAGGTAAGTTCTGTTTTGTTGCGGATATATTCATAGTCGCCCCGCTTAGGATAACTGTCGCCCATGCCATTTTCAAAAAGTCCGGATGAGCCGGTTAATATGAGCGATTTTACCCGTTCAGGATGCTTTAAGATGTACACGAGGGCTACATGGCCTCCAAGGGAATTTCCCAGAAGGTGAACGCCGGTATAATTCCGTTTTTCTATGAATTTATGCACAAACTTCTGAAGACCGCCTACCGAGGTATGCAGCAGATCCAGATCAAATAAGGGTAGCATCGGAACAATCACCTTGTAGTGATTGCGGAAATATGCGATCAGCTCTTCAAAATTACTCAGCGCGCCAAAAAGGCCGTGCAGTAAAACCAATGGTTCCCCTTCACCCTCTTCAATAAATTTAAACTTCTCTACCTGTTTGATCTCGTAATTCATCAGTTTATTCGTTCAGGAACATTTTACGCAAAATAATTGTTTTTATGGCAAATGCAACAGGATGCTGTAAACAAAACCGGCCGGTATACACTCTGTAAGCCGTTATCCTGTGTTTTCTCGTTCTTTACAAAGATAAACTTTTAATAGCAGCCGTTAAAGTGTTTCAGTCGCCGGCTGCTTGTCGGCAAAGCGTTCGAAGAACTGTTGCAACTCTGCAAACATATCCTGGAAGAATGGAATAATTGTGCCCAATTGATCAATCATCCATGGCCCAAGCGGCGATACCAGCGGGTAGGCAACCGAAGAACCGATGGTTTCAGGCTGAAAAATACCAACCTGTACAAAATAAAATAAGAGTATGCTGAAAACTACGGAATATAAGAACAGGTAAAGCAGGATGCCGCCTAATTTATTGAAGATACCGAGTAGCAGCGCTTCGGCCAGTTTTTCCAGCAGGGCAGCGCCCACGCGCACGAGCATGACCACCACGATGAATACCAGAATAAAGGAAATTACCGGCAGCCAGCGGGCGGAAATGGTGGTCGCATCCTCAAGATACCTGGCCGCCGTAACGGATAATTTTAGTGCGGCAGCCAGACCGGCCAGCATACCGATAAAAGAAAATATACCTACGATCAGTCCCTGCCGAAATCCTGTAAATACAGCAAATACAACTAGCAGCAGGTATAGGATATCAATAAGCATGATCAGCGCTTAGCCAGCTCATCTTTTACAATCTGGCTGATCGCCTTTCCATCGGCCAGGCCACTGAGTTCTTTGGTTGCCAGCCCCATTACCTTACCCATATCAGCCGGACCGGATGCACCCGTTTGGCTGATGATTGCCCTGATCTTTTCCGTCAACTCAGAAGTTGAAAGCTGCGCGGGCAGAAACTTTTCAATCACCGAAATTTCTTCCGCTTCCTTTTCTGCCAGGTCGGCACGGTTCTGCTGTGTGAAGATATCCAGCGAATCGCGGCGTTGTTTCACCATTTTCTGAAGAAGTTTAATTTCCTCATCGGCACCGATCTCACCGCCGGAACCCGCTGACGTTTTGGCCACTATAATGGCCGCTTTGATGGCACGCAGACTTCTGATAGCTTTTTCATCGCGGGCCAGCATGGCCTTCTTCAATTCAGCCATGATCTTTTGTTCCAGGTTCATAACAGTTTTTTTAGGCTTGTTGTTGTTTCATTTGCTCGGCCCTGAATTTTTCAATAAACTCGACGGCGAATTTTTTCATATCCTTGGTCATTTCCGGAAAATGGGTGGCCCGTTCGAATGAGTCTGCCATGGTCATCAGGGTCTGGTAGTAAAAGTCGGCCATTTCATCCACCATCATTTCTTTGGTCCAGAGATCCATGCGCAGCGCGGTCTTTTCTGCACCATCCCAGAAGGCCAGCATCATGGCCTTTGCTTTGCGTGCTGAGGCTGCGGTGCTGTCGGTGGCATTCCAGGATATTGATTCGGGAACACGTTGATCGTCGAGGGTTACGTCGATCGTTATCTTCGATTGGGTCATTTTGTAGTGATTTCCGGCGAAATTACGGCAAATTCAGCTCGATCTGCAGGAAATACATTTCCCGCAGGAAATACATTTCCCGCGGATTTAATACAAATACATTTCCCGCGGATTCCGCAAATTTTGAGCAGATTATACGCAGATGAATACAGCCAAATACATTTCCCGCGGATTGCACGGATGTTGAGGGGATGGCGCAGATTCTTCAGATGATGTGGAATTTCCATAAGAATTGCGGAAAATACGCAGGATAAAATGGAGTACAAATGCTTTGCATTCCGGAAAGAAGCGGAGTAATTTTGAAATCCGTACTATCCTAATTTCGAACCAATCCGAAATCCTATGAAACAATACTACATTTCATTTCGCACCCCCCTGGCCGTTATTTTTTCCCTGATGTTGCTGTATCTGCCCGTACTGGCTGAAGCCCAGTGCAACTGCCCCCCGGGTCAGGAACCCAATACCCTTGTGCATACCCAGGTGATCAGTACCTCCCTCGAAGTAACCAATTTTCAGTTTCCGAAATTCGATGCCACCCTGGGAACCCTATCCTGCGCTACGGTTAACGCGGCTATTACCTCGGTGGTTCGTATCCGCCTGGAAAATGATGAAGCCTTCGATTTAACCTACCGACTCAAATACGAGCGTAGTTCTACTATCAGTGGGCCTGGACTTAACCCTACCCTGGTGCATTCCTTTGGAAAGAATTATGGGCCCTTTAACCTGGCCGCCAGCGACGGAGAAATATTTTCGGGACCTGATTTTGTAATGACCCCCTATGACACCGTACTCCGGGATGTTGTTCTTACCGGGGTCGTTTCAGGAAATATTTCTGAGTTTCTGGGAACCGATTCGATCAATTACGAATACCTTATTACCGGCCGTTCGATCATCACCGGCGGGGGTAATTACCTCGGCGGACCGAACACCCGCGACCATATCAACTTCCAGCTTATCTATACCTATTGTACCCCAATGCTGCTGAGCGCTTCAATGAATGATTTTACCGTGGAACATGTAAACGGTAATGCCATTTTGAACTGGACCGATAATGATGATGAAGACCCCAGCGGCTACAGCGTAGAAATGAGTACGGATAATAAAAACTTCATCGCGGTCGGTACGCTTGATGCGGCATCCTCCGCTAAAGGAATTCCGCACTACCGCTTTCAGTATCCGCTTGCGAATGTGGTTACGGATAAAGTGTATTTCAGAGTGGCCAAAACGCGAAAAGATGGCTCAGTTATTCGTTCGGGCATCAAGGTGCTGACGCTGAAAGCGCTTACCGGCGAGGCATTGCGGGTATATCCAAACCCGGCAAGGAATGAATTTTCGATGAATTTCACCACCGGACTTAACGGGCAATATACTGTTGACCTGTACAATACCGCGGGATACCGGGTGCATCGTCAGCAGTTTGCTGCCGGCACGCATAACCGGCTGGTGGTATCACCCGGGCGTCCGCTACCCGATGGGATGTATATCGTTCGCGCAAAAGACGCGCAGGACCGGGCAGTATATTCCGGCAGGGTGTTTATCAAAAATTAATAATGATTGTTTAACGTATTGTTTTGCTGCCGAACCCCACTACCCTGTGGGGTTCGCTGTTTCCGGATGGTGATAATACAATTCGCACTCTGCATATAGTTTATTATTTTTGTCGCCGCACAACCTGCATATATGGAATATAATACCACCAGAAACCATCTTATCATGCTTGAGTATGGTCGTCATATTCAAAAAATGATCGAATACCTGCTTACGATCGAGGATCGTGAAACGCGCCAGCGTAATGCGTATGCAGTTATCGAACTGATGGGTTTTCTGAATCCGCACCTGAAAAATGTTGAAGATTTCCGGCATAAACTCTGGGATCATCTTTTTCTCATATCTGACTTCAAACTCGATGTTGATTCACCATACCCGATCCCAACGGAAGAATCCCTGCGGGCCAGGCCGAAACCGCTGCCCTATCCGAAACGGCATCCGCGGCTGGCGCACCTGGGTAAGAACCTGGAGATGGTAATCGATAAGGCCCTCAAAGAAGAAAACCCCGAAAAACGGCAGGGCTTTGCCAATGCGGTTGCGTATTATATGAAACTTGCCTACAGCAACTGGCATAAGGAAACGGTTCATGACGACGCTATCCAGGCTGAATTAAATTCTATTACGGAAGGTCAGCTTGAATTTACCAATACACCCTTTGTTCGCAGTCCCCGTCCGATGGAAACCCGCGAACGCCCCGCCTTTGGTGATTACCGCAACACACCCCGTAACCAGA
>JAEYRC010000194.1 GCA_023409675.1 Bacteroidota bacterium | reverse complement strand
CCGCTGAATTGGCTGCCTGTACAAACCACTGCCGCAATTCCGGCAAGCCGGGAACCGACGCAGCAGTTTGAAAGGGCAAAGAAAACAGCAAGGCTAAAAGCACACTCATACCCAGTTGAGTTTATAGGTTACCATGCTGTTCACCATCAGGCCGATCTTCCGACCATTATTGATGCGAATGCGTGCATCCAGTACCTTATGGGGTGGAAGCCGGCGGATTTTGTTGAAAAGTGACCTGTAGTAAACATAAGCAAGGTAAACGCCTCCTTTTGAAGATGAAGGCAGACGTTTTATTCCTTCCAGCGCGATAGTGAAATCTTCTTCAATTTCATCTTCAATGATTTTTTTCGCATCCGCGGTAAAATTGCTCATATCTACATGCGGAAAATAAGTCCGGCCTAATCCCTGGTAATCATCTTTCAGGTCGCGCAGAAAGTTTACTTTCTGAAATGCCGCACCCAGTTTCATGGCATAGGGTTTCAGAAGTTCATATTGTTCTTTGTTGCCTTCTGTAAAAATATGCAGGCACATCAGTCCCACCACTTCAGCGGAACCCAAAATATATTGCTGGTACTTTTCCGGAGTGTATTGCACCTTGTTAAGGTCCATCTCCATACTGTTCAGAAAAGTATCGATCAGCAGGTAGTCGATACCATATTCATGCACGGCATGCTGAAAGGCGTTAAGGATAGGATTTGTGGAAATCTTCCGTTCCAGCGCATCAACAGTGTCATCCCTGAATTTTTTGAGCAGGTAGCTTTTATCATACCCTTCAAAACTGTCCACAATTTCATCCGCTACCCGTACGAAACCATAAACAGCATAAACGGCCTTACGCAGCCTGCTGTTCAGGAAATAAATTCCCATAGAGAAACTGGTACTGTACATCCGGGTAGTGATGCAGCTAACCCGGTTTGACATTTCATCATAAAGCCCTTTCATGAACCTTGTTTTTAAATTGTTTGATAACTTGTTGGGCGGCAATCTTGCCGGAGATCAGGGAAGGGGGTACACCCGGACCGGGTACGGTTAGCTGGCCGGCATAAAACAGGTTGGGTACTTTTTTATTCCGGATGCTGGGTTTAAGAATAGCGGTCTGCATCAGGGTATTGGCAAGCCCGTATGCGTTTCCTTTGTAGGAATTGTAATCGTGTATAAAATCAGTTACGCAATAACTTTTCTTATAGTCAATGAAACTGGCGATCTGTTCACCGGTCTGGCGTTCAAGGCGTGATAACATCAGGTTGAAATACTGCTCGCGATGGGCTTCATCATCCTGTAAACCGGGAGCCAGCGGCATCAGTAAAAACAGGTTTTCATGTCCGGCCGGCGCTACACTTGCATCAGTCTTCGAAGGGCAGCAGACATAGAATAAAGGCTTGTCGGGCCATTCAGGTTTTTTATAGATCTGTTGCGCATGCGCGTCAAGGTCTTCCTCAAAAAAGAGCGTATGATGGTTAAGGTTAGGTAGCTTTTTGCTTATTCCCAGGTAATAGATCAGGCAGGAAGGGGCAAACACTTTCTTATCCCAATAGCCTGGGGTATAATTGCGATAGGCCTCAGGAAGCAGTTCCTGCTCGGTATGATGATAATCGGAAGAGGCGATCACGGCATCCACATTTTCCCGGATTCCATTCACCATTACCGCGGATGCCCTGCCATTTTCAATAAAGATTTGTTCCACAGGGCTGTTCATCCTGAATGTGGTGCCCTGCCTGCTTGCGATATCCACCATTGCCTGTATCACTATTCCAAAGCCACCTTGAGGATACCATGTTCCCAGCGCCAGTCCGGCATAATTCATAAGACTGTACAGGGCAGGGGTATCTTTAGGCATTGCTCCCAGGAACAGCACCGGAAATTCCATGAGTGCAACAAGACGGGGATCGGAAAAATAGGAGCGGACATGTTTGCTGAAAGAGGAAAAGATCTGCAGGCGGAGCGCTCCTTTCAACACAGCGGTATCAAAGAATTCGCTGACCGACAACCCGGGCATGTACACCAGGTTTTCCATGCCGGTTTCATATTTATACTTCGCCTCTTTAAGAAAAAGTTTCAGTTTATTACCGGCGCCAGGTTCAATGGATTCGAATAAATTGTTGAGTTTATCCATATCGGCAGGTACCTGCATGGTGTATCGTTCAGCGAAGACGATATCAAATCCAGGATCGAGCAGGTGAAGTTGATAAAGATCTTCCACTCGGCTATCGAAATCGGCGAAAAAGCGCTCAAAAACATCGGGCATCCAATACCAGCTGGGGCCCATATCAAACAGGTATCCATTACCGGTAGTAATTTGACGTGCTCTTCCGCCTGGTTCAGCATTCTTTTCGAAAACGATCACTTCATGGCCGGCTTTAGAAAGATAAGCTGCCGCACTTAAACCTGAAAATCCCGATCCTATGATTGCAATTTTAGCCATTCCTGTTTAATAGAAATTTACAATTATTGAATATTTTATCATATTAAAATTTTTTCCAGATCTGTTACATTATTCAGCCAGATGATATTCGAAAGGCTGCTGGTATCCACCCATCGTTCCGGGTTTGCGGCTACATGGATCTGCTGATCCGGAAATCGAACGGAGAGCTGCTTCAGGTAATCAAAAAGGAGTTCCGGTAAATCCTGGTGAACAAGAAAAAGCAACAGGTTTTGCGGGTTTACCCGATGCGTGATCTGCTCCACAGCTGAAACCGGAACGCTGGATCCCAGATAATATACCTGGTGCCCGGCTTGCTGTAACAGGAACTGCGCCATTAGTAATCCCAACTCATGAAATTCATCTTCCGGCAGAAATAAAACCCAGGAAGAAATTGCATTTGCTGCGGGCGGCAGGGCATCGGTGGCGGTTATGATTTTTTGCCTCAATATATGAGTCATAAAATGTTCCTGTGCAGGTGGCATGGTATCTTCAGCCCATAATTGTCCTACCCGTTCCAACAGGGGCAGCATCACCCCGGTGTACATCTCCCGTAATCCCATCCGAAGCATACAATGAGCAAAGGTTTTTTCAAATACCGGCTGGTCAAAATTCATCCCTGCCGATAACAATTGCAGGATATACTGCTCATTTAACCCTTCCGTTACCGGTTTATGAATGGTTTTGCTGACCAGGGAATTCAATGCAGTATCGGGTAATCCGGAAATTGCGGATATTTTATGTCCGGATTTCAGCAGGCTGACCAGGTTCAGCAGCCGGCGTAACTGATGATTGGTGTAATACCGCACATTACCCGACGACCGGTCGGGTTCAAGCGCATTGTACCGTTTTTCCCATATCCGTATGGTATGTGGCTTTATTCCCGAAAAACGGGAGAGCTGAGAGATGGAAAATTGATCCAATTTGTTGAAGTTTTAGTAAAAATAGTTAAACAGAAATGCTTTGCCAAATTTATTTTTGAGGATCCCGTCATCCCCGTAACTTGAATTTACCGGTTTTTTGACCCATCCTGCCAGACTTTTTGTGCAGCTACATTACCGAAACAGAAAGAAATATGCAGATTAGAAAAGAAAAATCAGAATATGCGGATATGAACAATTGTCCATTCTGTTTAAAAGGGGCTGCTGAAAGCTATCTGGAATCAGTCCACTGCCGTGTTATTTATAACATTTCCCCCATATTACCTGGCCATTCTCTGGTAATTCCTAAGCGGCATTGTGAATCGCTTCTTGAACTCAGTTCAGCGGAAATTGCCGATTTGTTCCTGCTGGCTACAGAAGCTACCGGTTATCTCTTGAAAATGTTCAATACAAAGGCATTCAATATGGCCATCCAGGAAGGCACTGCCGCCGGGCAATCGCAGGCTCATGTACACCTGCATCTGGTACCCCGAACCCCGGACGATTTGCCCGACCCGGGTGCCTGGTATGCCGAATTGAATCGTGATCCCGACGCGCTGGATACTTTTTCCCGAAAAAGGCTAAGCGGGGAACAACTGGCAGAAGTCACGAGCCGGCTGAAACACCGAATTCAATTGCTCAAATCCGGGCAATCCGGCAAAGCTTAACCTCTTCATTGAGGCCAGGCACCGGATTTTAAGGCATATAGATTCCACTTCAAAAAGGAATCAATTTGAAGAAAGTCAGCTCTAAATCAACCGCATCCATCTCAAAACGCCAGGACCAGCCAACGCAGAATCGCGCTTCCAGGGGCAGCCTGTTTATCGGTACTTCTGGTTGGAGTTATCCGCACTGGAAAGGCAGCTTTTACCCTTCTGCCCTGAAAGCCCGGGAACACTTTCCTTATTATGCCGCGGTATTCAATACGGTGGAGATCAACAATTCATTTTACCGAAGCCCTTCCCCCGAAACGTATATTCAGTGGGGAAAAGCGGTTCCTCCCGGCTTTATGTATTCCATAAAGGCAAACCGTTATTTTACTCATCTTAAAAAACTGGATGTTACCCGACAGGAACTGCTGGAATTTCTTGAACCTGCACAGCTACTGGGCACCAAATTAGGACCGGTTTTATTTCAGCTTCCCCCTCGTTGGAGCCTCAACCTGTCACGGCTTGAACAATTCATTTCCAATCTTCCGCCTTCCCTGCGCTATACGATCGAATTCCGGGATTCATCCTGGTACGACAGCCGCGTTTATGCGCTGTTAACCCGCAGCAATATTGCTTTTTGTATCTATGAACTGAACAGGCACCAGTCTCCCCTCATCGTTAGCGCCGATTTTGTTTATATCCGGCTGCACGGACCCGGCGCAAAATATCAGGGCAGTTATACGCTGCAGCAATTGGAGGTATGGAGAGATAATATAACAGCATGGCTGACAGCAGGAAAAGATGTATACATCTATTTCGATAATGATGAAAAGGGCTATGCTCCCAGTAATGCGCAAACGCTGTCGGGGCTTTTTACCCCGCCGACGGCACAACAATTGAATATCCTGTAGTGATACTTATAATGCTAACGACTAAAATTCGATCATATGGAAGAGACAAAAAAAGGCGAAGACAGGGTAAGGGATGTAACGCCCGATGCCATCAACAAGCAAATCGACCAGGAGATGTGGCAAAAGATCCGGGAAATAGCACAGCGGGGTAAGGCCGCGGTGAGCATGCGGATTGAAGAACTGGAACGGGAATGGGATATTGAACGCTACCTGGCTATTAACATGTCAACACTTGCACTGGGCGGACTGGCTGCCGGATACAGAAACAAGAGCTGGCTGGCGCTTCCGGCTGTTGTACTGGGCTTTTTTGTACAGCACGCCATACAGGGCTGGTGCCCGCCCCTGCCGTTGATGCGCTACCTGAAACTTCGTACGCGCAAGGAAATTGAAAAAGAAAAGTATGCCCTCAAAGTGCTGAGAGGCGATTTCGACCGTATGCTGGAAGATAGTTCATCCAACGCGAAAAGTATCAATAGCTTGCAACAGGCCCTGAAGAAATAAGCTTTTACTGGAAAATATAACACTGGTGACCCGCACCAACTTTTAGTGCGAAAACTTTATGGATTGTGGCTTAACCGGGTTGGCGGAGTTATATTTGTCTCATGCAAAATTTTCTCAAATCCGGTCGCCGCGATTTTCTGGGTAAGTTATCTCTTGCTGGTGCTCTGGGGTTTATCGCACAATCGCCTCTGGGCGCTTATGGAACGAAGATCAGCGAACTCGCCGCCTATCCGGCAGAGGGGCATATATTCTTAACCGCTCCATATTTACAGGCTCCTTCTACAGACCGGATCAATATCCGGTTTATCACCAACCGCTATTGTTACAGTTGGGTGGAATATGGTACCAGCGAACAACTGGGCAATAAAGCGCATGAAATTACCGATGGCCTGGTAGATGCCTTTAACAGGATCAATAATATCGAATTGCAGGATCTCAAGCCGGGAACCCGGTATTATTATCGCGTTTTTTCGCGGGAGATTGTTGAGTTTTTGCCTTATAAACTCACCTATGGTGAGACGATCCAATCGGATATCTATTCCTTTGTCACCTTTAAAGAAAAACCGGATTCGGTAAACTGGCTGGTGCTTAATGATATTCACGACCGCCCTGCCTCTTTCGGCCATATGATGGGTTTGCATCAGCAGCAGCCCATGGACTATGTTTTGCTGAACGGCGATATTTTCGATTACCAGACCGATGAACAACAACTAATTGATCACCTCATTTCTCCGGTTACGGCAAGTTTTGCTAAGAGCTGCCCCTTCTTGTTTCTCAGGGGGAATCATGAAACCCGGGGAAAGTTTGCCCGGGGTATAAAAGACTATTTTTCTAATCCTTCCCCCGGCCAGTATTTTGCTTTTCGCCATGGGCCGGTATTTACCATAGCCCTCGATACCGGGGAAGATAAGCCGGACGATCATCCGGTTTACGCGGGAATTGTGGATTTCGATCAATATCGCCGCACCCAGGGTAAATGGCTGGAAAAGCAACTGCAGTCTGAAGCCAGCAAATCCGCACCATTCAGGGTGGTGATGATGCACATTCCCCCGCAGTATTCTGGTGATTGGCATGGTCCCACCCACGTTAAAGAAGTTTTTAGTCCACTGTTTGATAAATACGGAGTTGACATGGTTATTTCCGGGCATACCCATCGGCACAGTGTAAATCCGCCAGTTGCGGGTGTGCACAATTACCCGGTGATCATCGGAGGTGGACCGAAGGAAGGCCAGCGTACCCTGATACGGGTTAAGGCCAGCACCCGCTCCCTGGATCTGCAGATGCTGGATGATTCCGGTAAGGAAGTCGGAGTTTATCGCGTACCGGCGAAAAAATGATAGCATCGTTATACCGGTATAATTGTTTATTTTGGAGCAGGCTGCATTAAACCATACGCCTTACTCAACATTCCGGTATGAACTTTCAAAACAAAAATGTACTGATCACCGGCGGAAGCCGGGGAATAGGAAAAGCTATCGCGATGCGACTGGCTAAAGAAGGCGCGAA
>JAEYRC010000342.1 GCA_023409675.1 Bacteroidota bacterium | reverse complement strand
GTGTGGTGAAAGACCTCAACGGCCTTAGCGCTGAAGAATTGATTGAAAAGATCCGACCTTATTTTACAGTCACCCCCTCTGCGCATGCGGTACGCCCTGCAATGCTGCACCAGTTCGGGATGTATATCGATGGTAAATGGTATGTGCTGGAGGCCAGTCCCGACAGTTACGATGAAGATGATCCGATTGGTGTGTTGGACATCACCATTTTGTCTGCTCATATTCTCGAAAAAATTCTTGGCATAACCGATCAGCGAACCGATAAACGAATAGATTTTGTTGGCGGTATCCGCGGTGTCAAAGAGCTTGAACAGCGCGTTAACAGTGGGGAAATGGCGATAGCATTCAGCTTCTACCCTGTAACGCTTGAGCAGCTTTTTGATATAGCAGACAGTGGCAACGTAATGCCACCCAAAAGTACCTGGTTTGAACCCAAACTACGCGACGGGCTGCTTACCCATCTCATAGCGGAATAGTCGCAATTTTAACAAGGGCCGGGAAGGTCAGCAGAAAGAATCAGTTATCTTTGACGCTTATGAAAAAGCTTTCTTTCCTGCTGTCCTTCCTGTTTCTGTCTGTAACCTTCACCTATGCGCAGGAGGATACCACCAGCGCATCCGAGCGTGCCCGGAAATACCTGATGGCCGGAGATTTCAATAATGCCATCCTCATCCTCAACCGCGCAATAACAGAAAAGCCGGAAGATATCCAGTTAAAAAAAGACCTGGCTTTTGCCTATTATCACCAGCGTAATTTTTCGCGTGCCCTGGAGATCATTCGTCCAGTAACAGAGGGCTCTGCCGCGGATGTTCAGAGCTATCAGATCCTCGGATTGATTTATTCGGGAATTGAAGAGGACAAAGAAAGCGAGAAAATGTATCGCAATGCGCTTAAAAAATTTCCCGAAAGCGGACCGCTGTATAACGAGCTGGGTGAATTGCTCTGGAAAAAGAAAAATTTCGCCAATGCCGCGGCCATGTGGGAAAAAGGCATAGAGACAGATCCAAACTTTTCGGGCAATTACTATAATGCCGCGAAATACCATTACTTCACTGCTGATAAGGTATGGGGACTGATTTATGGTGAAATTTTCATCAACCTGGAAAGTATCAGCACCCGTACACCGGAAATAAAAACACTCCTTCTCGATGGATATAAAAAGTTGTTCAGCGATCCGGTAGTATCAAAGGGACAGAACACCAAAAACGAATTTGCCCTGGCGTACCTGAATACGATGCAGAAGCAGTCGGGCCTTGTGGCCAATGGTGTCACCATCGAATCATTAACGGCATTGCGCACACGCTTTATCCTCGACTGGTTTGCCGGCGAAGGTCAGCGTTTTCCCTTCAGGTTATTTGATCTTCACCAACAATTGTTGAAAGAAGGGTTGTTCGAAGCATATAATCAGTGGATCTTCAGTTCGGCAAATGACCTGGCCGATTTTCAGCGCTGGACATCGGCGAATGCTGAAGTATATTCCCGGTTCAGTACGCTCCAGAAACAACGTGTTTTCAAAATTCCTTCCAATCAATACTATAAATAAAGCGTAAGAATGTCAGGGCTGATTCGGGGAATAGCAGTTCAGGATTCATCCCTGTTTTCCCTGTTCTTTTAGGAGTTCGATCATTTCAATGTTCATTTTAATTTCACGGCTGGTACACGCTGATCATATTTTAATTATATTGATGTCCTGTACCAAAAATACCTGATATGAACAGGCCCCAACGATTGTTCGATTGCCTTGAAATGAATGTAGCCGCCAACCCGATTCCGGATATGCTGGCGGGGAAAGAATCCGGAACCTGGAAACTGTATAGCACAACGGATGTGCAGCAACAGGTAAACCGCCTGGCGGCAGGATTGCTTAACCTGGGTGTCAGTTGCGGGGATATGAGCCCCGAAAACCGCGATAAGATCGCGGTACTCTCCAAGAACCGACCCGAATGGGTTATGCTCGATCTCGCCGTACAGCAGATCGGGGCCATTCTTACGCCGGTGTATCCTACCATCCATGTTAATGAGCTCGAATTCGTGCTCAATGACGCGCAGGTGAAATACGTATTTGTCAATGATCAGGATATTTTTGATAAGATGCACAGCATCCGCGATAAAGTGCCATCGGTGCAGGAAGTATTCACCTTCGAACGGCTGCCCAATGCCCGCCATTGGACGGAAGTGCTGGAGCGGTCTACCCCGGCAGCCATCGATTCAATAAAATCTATTTCCGACCGGATCGGATATGAAGACCTGGCCACTATTATTTACACCTCCGGCACAACCGGTAAGCCCAAAGGGGTGATGTTGTCGCACAAGAATATTTTAAGTAATGTCATGGCCAGCCTTCCCTGTTTTCCTCCGGGGGAGAATATGAAGGCCCTGAGTTTTCTGCCCCTGAACCATATATTTGAACGGATGGTCTCCTATATCTACCTGTATAAAGGCACGGCCATCTATTTTGCAGAGAGTATGGAAACCATTGGGGATAACCTGAAAGAAATTCAACCACATCTTTTTGCCACCGTGCCGCGCCTGCTTGAAAAGGTATATGATAAAATTATGGCGAAAGGCGCTGAACTAACCGGCGTTAAACGCAGCCTTTTTTTCTGGGCGCATGATTTGGCCACCCGCTTTGAAATCAACCAGTCACGCCCGGCCTTTTACAACGCGCAACTGGCCCTGGCCAATAAGCTGATCTTTAGCAAATGGCGTGAAGCTCTCGGCAATAATTTAAAATGCATCATTTCCGGTGGTGCGGCCTGCCAGGTTCGGCTCATAAGGATCTTTACAGCAGCCCGTATCCCCATTATGGAAGGTTATGGCTTAACGGAAACATCTCCGGTGATCAGTGTAAACCGATTTGAGGAAGAGGGTCGTAAATTCGGAACGGTGGGGCCGCTTATCGATGGCGTAGATGTTAAGATCGCTGAAGATGGAGAAATCCTAACCCGCGGACCGCATGTAATGATGGGTTATTACAAAAGACCCGATCTGACGGCAGAAGTGATGGACGGGGAGTGGTTTCATACCGGCGACATCGGCTTGATGGTGGATAATAAATTTCTGAAGATCACCGACCGCAAAAAAGAAATGTTCAAAACCAGTGGTGGCAAGTATGTAGCCCCGCTGCCGGTGGAAAATAAACTGAAGGAATCGCCTTTTGTAGAACAGGTGATGGTACTGGGCGCCAATCAGAAGTTTGTTTCAGCGCTTATTGTTCCTTCTTTTCCTAACCTGATCGAATGGGCGCAGAAAGAAAAACTGAACACGGTCAATACGCATGAACTTATCCGTCACCCGGCGGTGATCAGCATGTATACCGAACTG
>JAEYRC010000093.1 GCA_023409675.1 Bacteroidota bacterium | reverse complement strand
CTGTTTTGGTTAAAGGCACTACTTCGGGAGTTTCTGCAGGTAATGACGGCAGATACAGTATTAATGTATCTTCTTCCAATGCCACCCTGGTATTTTCCGCGGCCGGATTTGAGGCCAAAGAAATTGCTGTAGGTAATTCTTCAACCATTAATGTGGTGTTGACCGCTGCTGAAGGATTATCAGAAGTGGTTGTCACCGCCTTTGGTATCAAAAAATCGAAAAGAAGCCTGGGCTATTCTACCCAGCAGGTCGATAACGAAGATCTGCTGATGGGTCAGCAGGCTAATGTGGTCAACGCCCTGCAGGGTAAAATTGCCGGTGTGCAGATCAATGCAGGCGGAGGTGCTCCCGGACAGGGCGCTTCGATCCTGATCCGTGGTATTAAATCACTCGACCCGGGAAAAAGCAATCAGCCCCTTTTTGTAATTGATGGGGTAGTTATGGATAACAATACCAATATTGCCGGTAATAATGCCGAACTGCGGGGAATGTCGAACCGCTCAGCGGATATCAACCCCGATGATGTGGAGAGCATTTCTATTCTTCGTGGTGGTGCGGCAACAGCATTATATGGTCAGGCCGGATCGAATGGGGTGGTACTGATCACTACCAAAACGGCAAAAGCCGGTACGATGCGGATTGGTGTTTCCACCACCTATGGTATCGATAATGTCAACAAACTGCCGGAAGTGCAAATGCGTTATTCTCAGGGTAACTATTATGAATATGATCCGGAAAGCTTCTGGCCTTCACTCGGACCCACCGTGGAAGAAGCCAAAGCCATTGATCCAACACACCCCGATCAACTGTATCATCATTTTGGCCAGGGTTTCCAAACCGGTCACCAGTTCCGCACTTCTATTAATATGAGTGGGGGAACTGAGCGTGCCCTGCTTACCTCTTCTGTTTCTTATCTCGATCAGGAAGGAATGATTCCTTTCTCCGATTACCGGAATATCTCTGTTCGCCTGGGTGGTAATTTTAAATTCAGCGATAAACTGAATTTCCGCCCATCTTTATTTTTCATCAAATCCGGCGGCGCGCGGGTTAATGCCCTGCGGTATAATGAAAGTATGGCCTACTGGAGCCCACGTCAGAATGTCATGGATTATATTCTGCCCAACGGCACCATGAAAAGCTACGGCACGCAAAACAATCCCGTATACGGCAACTATGCGGCGCCATTTACAGATGATGTAAACCGCATCATCGGCGACCTGTCCTTCACCTACTCTCCATTCTCATTCCTCGATATCGATTATAAACTGGGTATGGATATGTACAGCGATATGCGCCGTCATGAAGCTGCCGGACCACTTGGATTGGTTGGTGAAAAAAGACATGGTGATATGGGCCTCGGCTTTGTACGCGAGCATCGCCTGCACAGCAGGATCCTCAACTCAAACCTGATCGCAACATTGAAAAAGGACTGGTTCTCCGATAAACTCAACACTACGCTTCGGGTAGGGAACGAGGTTAGAGAGAGCATTTATGATCGTATCAATGCAGAAGGATCTGAACTGGATGTGCCTACACTGCTCACCCTGAACAATACCAAAGTTCGTACGGCATCACAGTCTATGTCAACTTACCGCATCGTGAGTGTGTTTGGGGAGTTCACTGCAGGCTGGGACAATAAACTCTTCCTGACCGTAACCGGTAGAAACGATAATTCATCCGTGTTCACCGAAGGACTGAATTCATTTTTCTATCCTTCCTATACCGTATCGGCTATTGTTTCGGATATGATCAATCTTCCCACCTGGTTTAGCTATGCCAAACTGCGCGGATCGATCGCGGAAATTGGGAAAGACACTGATCCTTATCGTAACAACACTTATTATGGATCGTACCTGCTGCAATCCACCTCGCAGGTGTTATGGACCCGCAGCGCAACCAGCGGCGACCGTGGCCTGAAACCTGAGCGCACCAAAACAATAGAGTTTGGTGGTGATTTCCGTTTCCTGCAGGACAGGATTGGCTTGGATGTAACCTATTACAAACTGAACAGCCGCGACCAGATCATTCCGGTACTGGTATCACCTTCAACAGGATTTACCAGCTATGTAACCAATGCAGGTGAACTGGAGAATAAGGGGATCGAGATCTCTGTTAGCGGAACGCCCATCAGAACCAAAGACTTTTCCTGGGATGTGAATGTAAACTATACGGCTAACCGAAATAAAGTGGTTTCTATCCGGGAAGATCTTCCTGAAATTACAGTGGCCAGCCTTTCCGGTTACCTCAACTCGGCAGTAACCATGAAGTATGTTGCCGGTCAGCCTGTGGGCGATTTGTACGGAACCACCTACCTGCGTTACTACGGCAGCAATCCAGATGATGGTAAAACCATTCAGAAAAATCTGCCGCTGGCTATCGGCACATCCGGATCAGCCTCCGGTTTCCCCCTGCGCGACCTGACACAGCGGGTAATCGGTAATTCAATGCCCAAATGGATTGGTGGTATCAGCAATACTTTCCGGTATAAAGATTTCTCCTTATCCTTCTTATTTGATGCTCAGCAGGGAATGTACAAATACAACCAGCTTGGAAACTTCATGGCTGCCTTCAGTATTTCCAAATTCACTGAAAACCGTGATGAGTTTACCGTATTCGACGGTATCCGTACCGATGGTACACCTAATACAGAAAGGGTATACCTTGGTCAGGGTGTAGCCTCTGATGGCAGAAATTATGGTGATGGTTATTACCGCCTGGTTTACCGCGGTGTTTCGGAGAATTTCGTTGAAGACGCTTCATGGGTGCGCTTACGTACGCTGAGCATCGGATACGCTTTGCCGGCGAATATCTTCAGCAAAACCTTTATTGATAACGCTCGTGTAACCCTGACCGGTAATAATCTGTGGCTGGGAACAAAATATTCAGGGTATGATCCTGAAAGTTCACCCTTCGATGCAGGAAGCAATGCCGTAAGCGGTTTTGCCGGGTTTACCTATCCTGCAGCACGCAGCCTGATGATTACCCTTAATGTAAATTTTAAATAAGCCGACAATGAAAAGATCAGCGATAATTTATTCACTTTGCCTCCTGGTAGGATTCAGTTCCTGTAAAAAATTCCTGGATGTAAATGATAATCCGAATTCACCGACCGTTGCTCCCTTGAACGGTCTGCTGGGCGGAACGACCTATTCTACGGGAATGAACGTGTATAATATGGGTAACCTGGTGGCGTATTACAACCAGTACCTCGCTTCTTCCAATGCATCGTCACCTTCTGATGTGTATGAAGCGATCGACGCCAGCGGAACCTGGACCTCTCTGTATGATAATATGACCGACCTCTATGATATGGACCGCTTTGCCGGTGATATCGGAGCAACGTCGTACCAGGGAGTTTCCCGCATTATGATGGGACTTCACCTGAGCATGATCAATGATGTTTGGGGAGACGCGCCTTTTTCTACTGCCTTTACACTTGATAATCCGACACCGGAATATGATGATGCACGCACCATTTTCAATACAGCTTTGCGCCTGATCAATGAAGGTATAGCCTTATTGCAGGGTGGTAATTCAACTGTAAACCTCAGCACCACTTTAGACCTGATCCACAAGGGTGATGCCGCTGCGTGGATCCGTACCGGAAACGCGATTAAAGCCCGCATGCTGAATAACCTCAGCAAAACCAGTGAGTACGATCGTGCAGCAGTTTTAGCAGCACTGGGTAATGCCTACACTTCCAACGCGCAGGATGCTCAGTTAACCTCCTTCAACGTTCGGAATCCCTGGGCTCAGGTTGCGGTAAACAATGCCGGCCTGTTGCTGAACGGATGGCTGAGCACCCACTTCGTAGATGCCATGAACGGCACTACATTTGGTATTCTTGATCCCCGGCTTCCCCTGATCGCCAACCTTACCAAGTTTGGTGATTATCGCGGTACACCCAATGGTGTTGGACGCGTTGGAACCGGAACCAGCAATGAAGAAAGCGTTATTAAAGTAGATGGCGTATACAGCAGCACCAACTCACCGCTGTTTATCGCGAACTATTTTGAAATGAAATTCATTGAAGCGGAAGTGACCCTGAACACCGATCCTACACGGGCATACAACGCGTACCTGGAAGGTATCCGGGCACACATGCAGAAGTTGAATGTTGCTGCTGCTGATATCGATGATTACCTTGCACACTCTTCTGTTGCAGTAGGTGCAGCCGGCTTAACCATGCAACGGATCATGGATGAGAAATATAAAGCGATGTTTTTACATCCGGCAACCTGGACCGATGCCCGCCGCTTTGACTACCAGTACACCGATTTCCAGATGCCGGCCAACGCGGTACTGCCCACTTTTATTCGGAGAATGGACTATCCCTCTGTTGAGAATACCCGTAACGGAGCGAATGTTCCGGAAGTGGGTTCACTGGCGACGCCGCTTTGGTGGGATGAATGATCCTGAACAGATCGATAATTTTTTGAAGCTGCTCCCTGAATGGGAGCAGTTTTTTTATGGTGCGCAGTAAGGAAATGCTCCAAACAGTTATGGTTGAACGCTGCAGTGAATGCGCTACCTTTGAGCTACATAAATACATAAACTATGATTCGTAATACCCGGGTTCGCAAGCTGATGTTGTTCCTGATTGCGGCTTTTACACTGGCTTTTGCGCCCTACCAGAAAAAGGACAATACCCTGACCAAAGCCGAACGCAAGGCCGGCTGGATCCTGCTGTTCAACGGTAAGGATACTGATGGCTGGAAGGGTTTTCGTAATCGCGAAGCGAAAGGCTGGAAGGTAGAGCAGGGTGAACTGGTATGCATCCCGGGGAATGTTGGCAATCGTGCCGACCTGGTCACCACAGCACAATACGATAATTTTGAACTCAGCTTCGACTGGCGGATCGCTCCGGCCGGCAATAGCGGCGTGATGTACCGGGTAACTGAAACCAATGGGGCAACGTATGAATCCGGACCAGAATATTCTCTTATTGATGATGAAGGCTATCCCGACCATCTGACCCCAAGACAAAAGAGCGGCGCCGACTATGATGTTCATGCGCCCTCATCCCTGGAAGCTAAACCGGTAGGGGAGTATAACAATTCCCGCATCGTAGTCAATGGCGCAAAGGTTGAGCATTGGCTGAACGGAAAAAAAGTGGTCGCTTTTGAACTGTGGTCACCGGAATGGACGGCAATGAAAAACAACAGTAAATGGCGTGATGTGGCGCCCTATGCCATGGCTAAATCCGGCCATATTGCATTGCAGGATCATGGTGGAGGCGTATGGTTCAAAAATATTAAACTCCGGAAATTATAATAGCGCAGTAAATGGCGCTACAGCGTTCAACATAGTGTAAAAAGTCCGGCAATGCATTAAGGTTGAACAAACAGTTCAACCTTTTTTAATGGCCTCAGCTACGCGAACTTTTTATACAGATCATTAAAACGATGGAGGGACGTTTACTGAACTATTCAAACTACCTGATTTCACAATAATGCAATGGGTTGGAGGCAATACAAGCTCTTTGGGGGATAAAGATCTTCATTAAAACTTATCGTTTCGCCCTGAAAAAATTTTTCATCAGTGCAGCACATTCGTGTTGGAGAATGCCGGGAAAAAGTAATGTTTTAGGATGAAAAGGCGATTGTACATTGCCGTTACAGGTGCAGGTGCGGCGGTAACCATTTTTATCATCCGGAGTGCCGTATACGATGGCTCCGATCTTACTCCAGTATAATGCGCCGGCACACATGAGGCAGGGTTCCACCGTTATAATAATAGTGGCTTCGGGTAAATATTTACTGCCAAGATAATTGAAGGCTGAAGTAAGTGCAATGATCTCCGCATGTGCGGTGGGGTCATTCAGCCGCTCTACCTGGTTGTGTCCTCTGGCTATGATCCGTTCCTGTTGAACGATGATAGCGCCAACAGGAACTTCTCCTTCTTCGCCGGCTTTTTCGGCTTCACGGAGTGCCATCTGCATATATGCTGTATAGTCCATATTTTCTGGTAATTGATGATAATCGGGATAATAATATGCCATGCCGGAGCCGGATCATGGTTTCAATGTATAATAAAGATTTACCGCACCACCCTTAAAGGTTTTTGTTTTCATTAGCCGTAATACGGTTCTGTCGGCAATTGAGTCGAATAAGGTCAGCCCTTTTCCCGCTATTACCGGATGAATACAGAGCTGCAATTCGTCGATTAGCCTGAGGTTCATCAGTTGTATAATCAGGCTGCGGCTGCCCACAAATATCGGTTTCTCCATTTCTTTCCTGAGCAGGGAAACAGTACTGTGCAAGTCCTGCGTTGCTAACGAAGCGCTTTGCCAGTCTGTATGCTGAAGCGTTCTTGAAAAAACAATTTTAGGAATGCGGTCTATCGCCCGCGCAAAATCCTGCATTGATTTTTCTTCGGATGGATTTTCAAGAACAGTCCGCCAGAATTCCATCAACTGGTAGGTGGTTCGGCCATACAGGATGGCTGAACCCTGCTGCAATAGTTCAGTATAATGATCATGTATTTCTTCATCGGGCAACCCTGCGGTATGGTCGCAGTTCCCGTCTAAAGTCATATTGAACGATGCGATAACTTTGCTCATAGTAATTTTATTAAATGTGCACCATTTTAAAACCCTGGTAATGTTATGTCTGTAAAACCGTGAGGTAACAGAATCTTCTAAAACGCTCTTTCATAGTTTAGCATATTGCTGTAGGACAGGATATTTAAGAAATGATTACAGGAATTTTCAGTACATTTTGAATCATGATTGTATCCGAGTTAAATCGCCTCCGGGAATATTATACAACCGGTGCCACACGAAGTTATGCTTTCAGAAAACAACAACTTGAGGCCCTGAAAAACGCGCTGCTCCGCTATGAAGAGGAGATCAACGCCGCCCTGTTAGCCGACCTCGATAAACCTCCCGTTGAATGCTGGGTTACTGAAATGGGCCTGGTGTTGCATGAAATTGATTTTATGCTGAAAAACCTGCGGCGCCTGATGCGCCCGGAGGCTGTTGGCACCAACCTGATTAACTTCCCTTCAGAAAGCAAAATTATACCCGAGCCACTGGGGGTAGTCCTGATCATAGCCCCCTGGAATTACCCCGTAAACCTGCTGCTTGCCCCGCTGGTAGGAGCTATTGCTGCTGGTAACTGCGTGGTGCTCAAACCCTCTGAATTGGCGCCTCATGTGGCGACGGTAATGGAGAAAATTATCCGGGAAACCTATTCACCCCATTATATCCGGCTACTTCAGGGAGAAGGCGAAACGCTTATTCCCGAAATGCTGAATAGCTTTCGTTTTGATCATATATTTTTTACGGGAAGCCGGCGGGTGGGTCAGGAAATTATGCGGCAATCGGCCGCCAAACTGGTGCCGGTAACCCTTGAACTAGGCGGTAAAAGTCCGTGTATCGTGGAAGCGGATGCGGATATCGCCACTGCGGCCAAACGTATTATCGTGGCTAAATTGGTGAATGCCGGGCAAACCTGTGTGGCACCCGATTATGTACTGGTGGATGAAAGCATTAAAGAAAAATTCCTGGCGGCTGCTGTGACCTGCATAAAGGATTTTTATGGTGTAGAGCCGCTCACGAATCCGGAATTCGGAAAGATCATCAATGAAAAACACTTTAACCGGGTCAGCGGATATCTAACGCAGGGGCAGCTTGTGTATGGTGGGCAGACAGATCCTCAGCGCCTTCGAATCGAACCAACCTTGTTGACCAATATACCGGATGGATCATCCATATTGGCTGAAGAAATATTCGGTCCGGTTTTACCCGTCATATCCTTCAAAACCCATGACGAAGCAGTTGAGATTATCAAACGCAATCCTTATCCGCTGGCCTTTTACGTTTTCACCCGGGATGCGGAAAAAGAAAAGCAATGGATACAGGAAATTCCGTTTGGCGGCGGCTGTGTCAACAATGCCGGCTGGCACCTGCTAAATCCGAAGCTGCCCTTTGGTGGGGTTGGTTACAGTGGCATGGGTTCCTATCACGGGCCAAAAAGCTTTGAGCGCTTTAGCCATTATAAACCCATATTAAAAACACCCACCTGGTTCGATCCGCGAATGAAATATCCTCCTTATCGAAATAAGCTGTCGCTTTTTAAAAGACTTTTCGGGTAGGGCTTGATTTTTGAATGTTATATGGGCTGATCAAAAGCATGCTATGAATTTTCGCCAAAAAATGCTCCGGAAAGTATACCCGTTGCTGATCCGTTTTTCAAAGATCACCGGAATGCAAAATTCGGTTGTCCGAAACCGTGATAACAAGCGGCCCATTACGTCCATTTATGATTACCAGCTTACCTTAACGGATGGACAGGTGGTATCCTTATCCGACTTCCGGAATATGAAAATCCTGATCGTCAACACCGCGTCGGAATGTGGTTATACCGGTCAGCTGGAGGCATTGCAACAACTCTTCACGCGCTATGCCGATGAGCTGATGGTGATAGGATTTCCCTCCAACGATTTTCGCGAACAGGAGAAAGGTTCGGATGCGGAGATTGCCCAATTCTGCAAACGGAATTTTGGTGTTAGCTTCCTGCTTTCCAGAAAAACCAGTGTATTGCCGGGAATGGGTCAGCACCCCATATACCAGTGGTTATCGGATCCGCAATTGAATGGGTGGAATGATCGCGCACCGGTGTGGAATTTTACCAAATACCTGATTAATGAACAGGGAATGTTAACGCATTATTTTGAACCCTCGGTTGATCCTGCCGGATCGGAGATCAAGGGATTGTTCAGCACTACCTTAAAAGATCACAGCGGGCACTTCTCGTGATAATTCTCCAGTATGATTGGGGTTTTTTCGAATTCAAAACCGGAGTATACCCGGCTGATCTCATCAAGTATCGCTTCAATTTCCTCCAGCGTTTTGGCGGTGACCAGTTTAAGGCGGTACTCCTTGATATTGGGAAGGCCCTTCAGGTAGTTGGCATAATGCCGGCGCATTTCCAGAATGCCCACAACAGGACCTTTCCATTCATACGAGCGCTGTAAATGTTTGCGGCAGACATCGATACGCTGCGCAATGGTAGGGGAGGGCAGATGTTCACCACTTTGTAAAAAATGCTTTATTTCCCGGAACACCCATGGATGTCCTATTGCGGCACGTCCGATCATTATACCGTCAACTCCATAGCGGTTTTTATATTCCAGCGCCTTTTCCGGAGAATCGATATCTCCGTTGCCGAAAATCGGAATGTTTATCCGCGGGTTGTTTTTAACTTTTCCAATCAGTGTCCAGTCGGCCTGTCCCTTATACATTTGAACCCGGGTCCTTCCATGAATGCTTAGCGCCGCAATTCCAACATCCTGTAAACGTTCGGCCACCTCTTCAATATTCCTTGAGCTATCGTCCCAGCCCAGCCGGGTTTTTACAGTTACGGGCAGATTCGTGGCTTTAACAACCGCCTCTGTTAAACGCACCATCAGGGGAAGGTCTTTCAACACCCCGGCGCCGGCACCCTTGCAGGCTACTTTTTTAACCGGGCAGCCGAAATTGATATCGAGCAGGTCAGGGCTGGTGGTCTCTACTATTTTCGCGGCCAGGGCCAGGCTTTCTTCATCTCCGCCGAAGATCTGAATACCCATAGGGCGTTCATAATCAAATATGTCCAGTTTGCGACGACTTTTGATAGCATCACGGATCAGGCCTTCAGAGCTGATGAACTCTGTATACATGAGGTCAGCGCCATTTTCTTTGCACACCGCCCGGAAAGGCGGGTCGCTGACATCTTCCATGGGCGCCAGTAATAAGGGAAATTCGGGTAATTCTATCGGACCTATTCGGAGCATAGTATTTTGCGGTTTAGCAAAGATTTCGGCCTGAAACTGATCCGGTGTTTTAAGGGCCGAACATTACAGCATATCCAGTATCTTGCAGGGCTGCAAATTTACAATTAAATACTGTTTAAAACGCCTATGACCGGTCAATTAAGAAATCATTCACCCTGGGCGCAACTGGGCATTTTCCTTGGCTTACTGGGTGGCGCATTCGTATTCACCGCAATTCTGATGTCTGTCGTACTGCTTGCTCTTGGCCTGCCCGCTACCAATATGGATTTTACGGATCCACGCATGTTGCCGGTTATGAAAGGCCTGCAGGCGGTTTCTTCCCTGACAATCTTTCTGTTGCCCGCCCTTTTC
>JAEYRC010000086.1 GCA_023409675.1 Bacteroidota bacterium | reverse complement strand
AATCTGCGTATTCTAAGTTCACGATTTAGCCAAATATTTTTATTTTTTTAGTTTTATAGGGTTGGATTAATTATGTTTTTAGCACGATCAGCATGATCTTTTTTGGGGATTTTCACTCCCTCTGCTTTTGATAATTATCGATGTTTTAGGCTGCCATTGGTAATATCACGAACGGGGTTTGGCGTTTGGCAACTGCAAATATCCTACTCACGATTTTTGATCGAATGATGTTTAGGCAACACATTTTTTTCATCCCCTCTTTAACCCTCTTTTGATAATAATTTTTCAATTCAGGGTCATGTCGGATAGCACTGCATGCTGCCAGGTTTAATAGACTTTTTATGTCTTTGTTGGCCAGGTGGCTTACTCTTGCTTTCCCCCTTATGCTTGTCCCGCTTTCATGCTTAAAAGGCGCTAGACCAGCATAGCAGTTAAACTTTCGGGCATTGCTGAACCGCTTAAAATTATTGGTGCAACAGATAATAGATGCTGCAACAATAACGCCCACACCCTTAATGGTTCTTAATAATTCACATGTCTTACTCAAGTCCTCATCGCTCTTAATAAGCGCTAAAATTTGTTTTTCCACAGTTCTCAGTTCTTTGGTAAATCCCGCCAATAGACGCTGGTGTGAACTCATGATAGCATCCGAGTTTCCATAACTACCAGCCGCTTTAAGATCCTTAATACGACAGATGTACCCACTGCGATCCCGAACTATTTTGTGTCGAAAGCTCAACAGATCCCTCAGCCTGTTAATGCTCTTTGAACAGGGAACGTCAGGCTCTAGCTGCTCCTTTCTGAGCCATCCGTATTCGGCGATTCTAACCGCATCCACCTTGTCGTTTTTTCCACGGATTAATCCCATGGACCGTTTAATCTGCAAGGCTGAGATCTTGCAATAATTAAGCGATTTGTTTTGTAAAAACTGCTCAAACTTGCATGAATAGCTGCCTGTATGTTCCATAACAACAAAGGCCGAGGTGTCTGGATCCAGCTGTTTCTTAATTTCTTTGTACCAGCTTCTAAACCCCTCAATATTATTACTAATACGAAGCATCTGACCACCAGGCAGAATATAAATATCCAGAGTGGCTTTAGAAACGTCAACGCCAGAAATCAAGAATTTCATAACTTAGATTTAAGCATTTACAAATTGTTGATCGTCTCCAAGACCTTTAACAGACCAGGAGTCTGATATTCTAAACGGAGCACGTCAACGGTTTTAGAAAGGAGTGGGGACCTATACGCAAAAAGAGTCTAAAAACTCTGAAATCTGCCTGGTTCACCCCACTCCTTTTCTAAGTTCTGCTAAATCTTATTCTGGAAAAAATACCTTTTATTCAACTAAAGGTGATCTGCGGGAACTCTTCGCACAACTATAACCCTTTATGGGCACAGTGCGAAGTACACAAATATTCAAATTGATTTCTTAATTATCACCTCATTAATATTTACTTCCTGTATAGCAAAGCCCATTTTTTCAGCCATGCGAATAGCGTTTAAATTGTGCGCGGAAGTTTGACCCAGCAGATATTTTACACCCATGACCTGTTTGGCAACTCCTGCCAAAATTTGAAAGGCACTGCTCATATACCCTTTTCCCCAAAAAGCCGGCACCAGGGAACCTCCTATGAATATCTGTTCCTGCTCCTTATCCCAATGATGTAATGCACAGTCACCAATAATTAAAGCCGGATCATATGTTGGTCTTATAGTGAAAATAAAATCGCATAGTGAAATAATTCTTTTTGTAAATGCTAATGGGGATTCACCAGGAAGAAAAGGTTCCTTATCAAAATTTACCTTCAATAATGGATCCGCATAAAGCAAATAGAATATTTCTGCATCGTTTTCCGTTAATGGTTCAAGGATAACCTTATCGTTTGAATGTAATACCATGAATACCGGATATTAATTGTAGAGTTAATGTAAAATCTTTATTCCTGTTAAAATTCAAGTGTCAGCTGTTCGCCTATTGGTAATACCTCCCAGGCATTGAGGATTGTGTTGACTTCAGACAGGCAGCTGATCAGGTCATTTTCATATATGGTAAAATTAAGATGACTGATATACTGATTAAAATCTTTAATGGGAATATGTCCTGAATATACCGATTGTACCAGTCCGACGATTTGTTCAATGAACCGGAGTCCTGAAGTCATTGGATTGTTTTTTCCGAACAGTTCACTGAAGGTATATCCCTGCGCTAACATTCCCCAAAAACCATTCTGGTAGTTTAAGATTTTCTCTACGGCATAATGGCAGATATCATGAAGTAAATAGGTCTTTGTATCCAGTGTAATCAGCTCTGCCGTTTTATCCGCTCTGGTAATGGTGTATTCAGCTTGAAAAGATGTTTTCTTTTTAAGTACAATTTTCATTGCTGTTTTCTTATAATCTAAATGCTGTTATAATATTCTTAATAGCCGCAGTTTATTATATTGTTGTAACATAAGAGGACAAAGATTATACAGAATATTTACCCCGAGGATCAGCAATACCGCTATCAGGTTTCCCTGCAAAAAGCTATAAACGGCTGTTAGTAAAAAAAAGATCAGGCATATCCAATGATAACGTTCATAGAGTTGAATGCTTTTCAGGTATTTCCGGGCTTCTGATTTATTATTGATGATTTTATGTGTGTGCGGGTCAGACATTGATTTTGCCAGTGTACCGTTTTGAACATATTTCCTGATGAATTTAACACCAAGATTTTCATAGAATTCCTTTCTGGAACTAAAGGTAAACGCACTTAATATTCTTTCAGGAAGGATACCCATCACCAATGCAATCCCTGCAAATAAATAAAAATACAGATTTAGGTCTTCAATTGCCCAAAACCAATACACCGGTGCCATGCAAAGGATTGTCCAGAAAAAATTTATCGTTTGATTAATAACCTGGTGGTTATGTTTTGGTTTTGTCTTGGCCATTGCTGTTCAGGATTCATTCTGAATAAATGGAAAAATGAACTGATTTTTCCGCAGTCCGATTTTTGTTGTTCACTTTTATTTCGATAAAAAAAGCAATAGTAATTAATAAAAATTGATAAGAAGCAATGCTCGTCAACGCTTCAGGGTTTGAATTAAAAACCCTGACGGTACAATTGGAATATTCTATAAATATTCTGCGTATCTATAAATCACTTTACCAATTCATGATAGCTATTAACCTTCCATTCACGTGCTTATTTTTTTACCGGTGTTAAATGAGTTAGCACGCATAACCACTTATCCCCTTCCTGAATATACACATCGGTAATCCATTCGTCTGCTTCCATCGGCTGACCCTGCCATTTGCCGGTGTTTTGTCCGCGACCGGTGGCAAGCGCCATATTTCCATATTGTTTTACGCGCATAACTTCTTTGGTCATGGTAGAATGGGAAAGCAGACCCTGTTCCAATACGGTGAAAAACCTTTCCTGCGGAATTATTCCACCCTGACTATCCACCAGCACCCAATCAGGGCTAATGCATTTTTTGATCTCTTCAACATTATTGGTAAGGATAGCCCGGTTGAAATTGTCTTCAATTTGCTGGAATTGCAGTTTTAAAGATTGTTCTTTCATACATTGCTTTTAATAGTTGTTAAATGATAGAATAGATTTACTAGGTTTTTATAATAAGCTGTTCACGTTTACATTTCGTAGCTCAGGTATTAGTGCATGAAGCCAGTGATGATATGCAGCGGTACCTGCGTCTGTATCTGCTTTAATGTCTTTCAACACTATTATTTTTCCGGCTCATTTCTTACGCAAATGCTTATTGAAGAACTCCGCTGACAGCGCAGCGACTTTCGCATGAATTTTCTTTCGGTCAACTGAAGGATGATCAGCAAAAGGCTCTGGCAATTCTTTTTTCATTTCTTCGTTTGCTTCCGCCAGCATTACGTAGTGCCCCACTTGTCCGCTGAATTCATAATAGGTTGAGTTCGCTATCAACTGATGATACTTTCGCGCAAAAGATTCAACAGGAGTTACCTGATCCGCTTCCGCTCCTATAATAAATAGCGGATCGTTGATTTCCTTAAATTGTTGAGGGTTATTGAATCCCCGCGCTGTACCTGGAGAAATGGCTAAAAATGCTTTGATCCTATTGTCTTTGAGCGCTGGTAAATTTTGGGTCATTTCAACTAATGCCGGGTCTTGCAACTGATCCCAGAGATTTGGAAATTCCGCTATGCTGTTGATTTCTTTTTTTCCTTCAGGACTATTATAAAATTCAAACAAAAGTTTATAATCGAGCACCGCGCCGGCCAGTGCAAGCACAGTATATCCTCCATAGGAAAACCCGGCTGCGCCGATCTTGTGTTCATCAATAATTGACTGATAGCGCTTGTCTTTCAATAATGCAGTTAATACATAACTGATATCCAGTGGTCTTTCCCAAGGCTTAACAAATTCTTGGGCGATCGGATGATCAAAAGTATTGCCCCAGTGATCCACTGCAGCCACAATATAGCCCTGGCGGACCAGACCCTGTGCCAGCCATTCAAGCGATAACCTGTTGCCGCCATTGCCGTGCGATAATAGGATTAATGGAAGTTTTGTGTTTGGTAAGGCTGCATTCCGAACAGTATAGCCGCGGATAAAAGGTGTAATATATTTATCTGAATCTTTAATACTATCCGTTGTTGGGTACCATATTTCCGTTTTTAATGGCCTGGACCGGGATTCGTCATTAAATTCCAGAGTAGCCTGCCCAATATTTATATGAAAATCTACAGCCTGCTGTGTATGTAAATACAAATGACACACCAGGAAGGGAATCAATAAATATGGTTTAATCATAATTGATAGGATATTTTAGTTATTGGGTAATTCCACACCGTGATCAGAATTCGAAGTATGGGCAAACCTTGCAGTTGCATTTCCTGAGTTTGCAAAATTCTGCAAAAAATCTATTTGGGCTATTGTATCAAAACGACATTTGCGTTAATGTCCGGCAGACAAATGAAGCCTGGAATAGTAAGCACCCGGATTTATGCCGGTAAATTCTTTGAAATGTCGGTTGAAATGTGCCTGATCAAAATAGCCCAGTTCTGTCGCCATATTAATATACCGGCGATCATCATGACCGGATGATGAAAACCCGGACCGGATCATTTTTTCAAAGCGAATCAGTTTCAGATACGTTCGGGCAGAGAAGCCGGTCAGGGTTTTAAAATGCCGTTCAAACTGACGGGCAGAAAGGCATGAACCCGCAACAAGCTGCGGTATGGATGGAGATCCTGGCTGTTGCATTTCATGTATTACGGATAGAACGGACCGGTATTTGATATCTAACGGTTTACATCGCGGGGTGAAAAAATGTATAGCCAGGCTTACTTTTTCTTCAAATGAAGGCGCTTCCAGAATCTCGTCAATAAATTCCTGATCATCCGTTTTTAATATATCGGTAATGTTCACCCGAATATTTGTTAACTCGCTGGCAGGCAGATGAAACAGGCTGACAGCCGCAAGTGGAAAAAATTTAATTCCAAAAATTGTTGTTCTTAGTGCGGAACCGAAATACTGCCTGTAATGGGTGGTATGTCCGTATAGTCCTGCCTTATGTAGTGGCCGGCTATTCCCATAGTCATCTGTGTCCGAATAAATTCCCCTGCAAAAGAAAAGCATTTCCATTTTGCTGCTGGCAATGGAATGATGTGAAGGTTGATCTTCACCCAGGTCTGAATCATCGCCCAGCCAAAAGCAATCGATATAATTTTTTAGATGTTGGGGTGGTTTGATGGATTTGAACATAAGTACATCAATTGTGTTTATCCGCGCTCATTCGCGGGAACCGCCGTTCTCTAATACGTTTTCATATTATTCATCGTATCATAAATTCTTCTTCGTATCTCATTTCAATTATTCTTATTATGCCAGGATGAGCTGAATAGCCGGAAATTCGCAGAAGCAACCAGGAGAACATGGAGTATGCTGCTTGTTTGAGTTATTCTTTTGCGCAATTTGTTCTATAATCTCCATGATTTGCGCATGAAATTGATTAGTGGTGAAATAGAAAGTTAAGTGGTGCAAAGTGCTGCAAAGGTCTAGCCAACATCAGAAAAATAAAGAATTTTCAGCAATTCTCCGCGTCTTCTGGCCTACTCCATGATACTTTGTGTAACAAGAAAATTCAATTTATTTAATCTGTGCATAGCTAAAAAGCCGCGTACATCTGCTGGAACAGTATTCACCGCCTACCCGATTTCATCGTCTCAATTTCAGCAGTAATCCGTTCATTAATATCAATCTTCGCATCCATAAATACGAAGATCATCGTCCCGTACTCACGAGCATGTATATTCATAATAGAATCCGCCACAAAGGCCCGCTCAAAATATGGACTAGTCTCCTGCATCTCCTCATCCTGTGAGGACCTATTCTTAATCCGGATAAGGTTAGTATAAGGCTGCTTCACATCGATCCAGTTAATATAGTCCGCGTTAAACGATACCGCTTTCAGTCCACGGACAGAATAAAAATTAATCGCCCCCGCCTGCCCGTAATTATCGCAGAGGATCAATGTTTTTTCGGGATCGGGTATGGTCGCTGACAGCGAATCCACTTTGCGGGCCAGTTCTTTCCAGCCGAGCATATCCGCAAAATCCTGTGGCAGGGGATGCTCTTTTCCATCTTCCCAGCGAAGCATGCCACGCGCCGCATAGCGCTCATTATGTTCTATAATATATTCCGGTGATTTATTCGGAAAGGCAATATTATAGATAGGTATAAATATCAAAAGAGGAATCAGTATAAGCACTGGCTTTAAATATCGTCTCCATCCGGTTTTGGTGAACACCGATAACCAAACTGCACCAAAAGCGATATAAATGGGCCAGATACCAAACGCGTAATAATCTTTCGCCCGTCCTAGGGTAAACAGCAGCAGCGTAAAGATGAGCGACCAAAAAAACAATCGATAGGGCGCAAAGGGTTTATAGCGCAGTAAGGCGATCAGTCCGGATATGATCACCAGCAATGCCCCGGGAAAGAAAAGCAGTTGCGATTTTAGAAAATCGGAGCGGCTGACATTCACCAGCTGGGTATCAGCGAGTTCTTTCATATGGGTCAGTACTGGAAAATCGTTCTGGTATTGCCAGATCAGGTTGGGAAGGATGAGTACTATACCCAACGCCACCGCGAACCAGGAGTGTTTGTTCATCAGCAGTTTTCGCTGGGCCGTCAGCAGCATAGCCGGAAGAATGCCGGCTATAAGAAATACGATATTATACTTGTTCAAAAACCCGAGGGCAAATACTACTGCACCGATATAAAACCATTTAGCTTTCCGGGTACTGACAAGCATGATGATGATATAGTAAATTGTTGTCCAGCACAGCACATCAAAGGAATTGGGCTGATAGAGGGTGTTCAGCCGCAGTAGCAGCGAGAACAATACGCAGGTGGCACCCAGGATCAGAGCAAAGAGATCGCCTCTCAGTGCCTCAATGGCTTTCCACACCACCATCATAGTCAGCGCGCCAAATAATGCCGGAAAGAATTTTACCCAGAAGATGGAATTACCCAGCAGTTTAATGATAAAGGAAATACAGGAGATCAATGGCGGAACCGATGCATAGCCGGCCGCCAGGTGATTTGCCTGATCGAGATATAAGAATTCATCGCGGTGCAGTTCATACACCGGATCGATCAGATTGAACTGCAGAATGAACTTAAGCAGGATGAATCCGATAAGGATGATAGTGTTGCGGAGGGGTAGGCGCATGGGTAAAATTAGATAGTAATTGAACAACCCGAAATCTCCCGGGTATATTCGTTACCAATATATTTACTTGAATTGGTTTTTCTTATTTTTTGACATTGAATTTATCATGGGCCCAGTTTTCTGGGTTCGAGATAATATAATCTGATATACGTTGATATTCTGCATCATTACGAATAATATGGTCGTGAAAACGGGGCTGCCAGCTATGTTTATATCCCAGTCGGTTTGCGTGTTTGGTAACCGCTGATTTATAAGAACCAATTATTGATGAAATGGTATTCTTGCCAATATGTTGAAACCGGTTTTGTCCCGGTAATAAAAGTTTTTGTTTTGATGGTTGTGGTTGCAGCGATGGTTGTTGTAGGGCAATGTCATACCCTGGACTTACGAGGTTCGCTGGCCCTGCAATTTGCCCTGCCCAAACGCTGATTCCTTCCATAAGGGGTTTATCAATAATCAGAACCAGATGAACATGGTTGGGCATTACGGTAAAATCATCTAATTCAACAAAAGGAAAATGGCTGGGAATTTCATTCAATAAAACATTTGCAATAATACCAACTTGCGACAATACCATTTTTCCTTTTACAATTTCTCCAAAATAATGTTCTCTGTTTTTGGTGCAAATGGTAATAAAATATGCCCGTTCCATCCATAATCCCACCATTGGGCGCGGGCTGATTTGTCGCGAGACTTATTTTGATGTTGCTGATTCATGCCTGGAGGATTTTTATTTCCAAATGTTATTTATTCCAGGGTTACTCGATCGGGTTTTCTATCATCCTGAGATCAGAATGGCTTATTCCATAAAATACACTATAAATGTATTGATATCGGAATTTGGTTTTGTTGTGATTATACATATAAAGGGTGTGTATGGAACGGGAACATTCCCGCTTGTCAACATATTCAGGACAGGGCGTGCCCTGTCCCTACGGTTTCATAAACAATATGATTTGGTCAATCGCATTTAGATAGATTTGTTTGTAGTGCCCAGTTATGTTTATGCGATGATTTTATAGCAGGGTTTGTCGTTGTAGGGACAGGGCATGCCCTATCCCTACAGTTTCATAAACGATTTGATTTGGTCAATCGCATTTAGATAGATTGGTTTGTAATGCCCAGTTATGTTTATGCGATGATTTTATGGCAGGGTTTGTCGTTGTAGGGACAGGGCATGCCCTGTCCTATTATGCATTTGAATGAGCTGTGATTTTTGACCCCCTAATCCCATCTCCAATCCCCCGCGATCTTCAACGCCTCTTTCAAATTATGCGATTCCAAAAAATCCCGCGTCTCCGTATCGGTTCGCTGCTTAGCAGGGATCTCAGCCGCATCGGCAAGTCCGTAAATGAGCATGGCGTTATAGCGAACGGTGTTCTTCATGCCCTGTTCATCAACCAGTTCAAAACTGTCGCAATCGGAATGGTAACAGCGGCCGCTGTTGTTTGGAAGATTTCCGCCGGCGGCACCACCGGTGATGATTCCACGAAGCATGAAGGGTTCATGGTCGCTGTGCAGACCGGCACGGGAGGAGAAGAGGTTGGCAAAGCTGGTATCGATCGCTTTAGCCATGCTGCCGATACCTTTAAATAAGGGCTCCATTTCAGGAGCGGTGGAAGCGAATCCTTTCGGGTCATTGGTCATGTCGTAGTTCAGCAGATGGCGGATAGAAGACAGACTGTTGTCTTTCATCGCCTGATCAACATATGCTGTAGAACCGAGCAGGCCTTGTTCCTCACCCATGAACAGAATAAATTCTATCGTGCGGGCAGGCCTTAATCCGAGGACCTTGAAGGTTCTGGCCATATCCATGATGGAAAAAGACCCGATACCATTATCAATCGATCCGTCTGCGAGATCCCAACTGTCGAGATGGCCAACCACCAGGATTTTTTCTTCCGGTAGAGTTGATCCCTTCAGGGTGGCAATCACATTGCGGCTATTGATCAGTCCCGAAAAATTCGTCATGCTGATAGTGGCATTCATCTTTTTACTTTTCAGCGTTTCCTTATACTTCATCCCATCTTCTTTACCAATACAAGCCACCGGAATCGGAATCAGTTTACCTGTGACGGATGCCGTTCCTGTAAGCAGTACTCCGCCATCAACGGTATTGATGATGATTACACCGATAGCGCCATATTTTATCGCCAGCGCGGTTTTCTCCGAGCGGTGCAGGTTTTTCGTTCCTTCCGGGGAACCGGGAAGTATGCCCAGGTACACCAGCGCGATCTTTCCTTTTACTGCCCCGTTGTCTTTGATATAATCCGCTTCTAGGCCATTGCCAAGGTCAACCAGTTGTCCGCTTATATTGGCTTTTACCGGTGTATGGGCCAGGGCTACGGATTTCACGGGCTTTTTATCAATCGTGACGGAAACTGTTTTCCGGCTCCAGCTCTCCACTTCGAAGCTTTGGTATTTTACATCGTCGAAGCCATAGCTTTTCAGCAGGTTATAGGCATACTCCTCCGCTTTGCGGCCATTCTCGGAACCCGTCAGGCGATGGCCAATGGTTTCGGAGGAATGCTTTAAGGTGGAGTAGGCTTTGGAGTTTTGTTGTACTTCGGTGTTGATGTCGGTGAAGATTTTCTGCCACTCAGGCTTCGTTTGTGCGTTGCCGGTAGTGGTGGTGAGGATTATTAACAGGAAGGCTAGTATTAATTTCATGATGGTTGTGTTTGGAGTGAAGGGTCCCGCAGATGGCGCGGATTTTAAGCAGATCAGCGCAGATAAATATAAGGTTGTTAATCAGTGTCCTCTGCTTAAAATCCGCGCCATCTGCGGGAAATGTATTTAAATGTATTTTTTTAAACCGCAGGTTTCTTAGGAGGCAACGCGAACGCCACCGCCTCATGCTCGAAATGCCCCTTATGCGACGCATCGCAAAATGGTTTGTTTTGCGATAACCCGCAGCGGCAGATCGACACCGCCGTTCTTCCGCCTAAATCGTAATTATTTCCGTTTTTATCAACGATTTCGAAATCGCCTTCTACTTTCAATGAACCATTGCTCAATACCGTAATCTTCGTGGTTGCCATAATCTTCGTTTATCTGATTTATAATTATTTAATGCCTGCGCGTTTTTTAAGATCTTCCAGCGGGATGCTCATCAGTCGCCCCATCTGCTTATCCCCTCTGTATGTAACGACCCGGATCATCACCGCATCAGTCGGTGGGATCAAGGGTTCGGAATATTTTGGATAATACTGATCGGGAAAACTGTTGTCGAAGGTGTAATGAATATCGATATCATCGATCTCTGTATCCAGTATGATCTGTAATTTATTAGCAGCGGTTTTTTTAACGTCAATGATCGGTTCAAACATGCTCGGAGCATACTTGATCTTCGCTACATCGAAACGCTCGAAATGCTGTTCTACTTTTCTGGTAAAATTTTCCCAGTTCTTTTTGGCCTTGGGCGACCAAACCGACTCTGAAATCGCAAATGCCCGCGGCCATACCATATACTGCGCATGGCGCATGTTGTAGATCTGCTCGGTCCACAAATTTGCCTGGCCGCCTTTGATGAGCTTTGGATCAACACCATCAGGCTGGGGTTCGAACTGATAGGATTTGTTTAATCGTAATGATGCATATACCCGCGGTTCCAGACTTACATCGCCCTGCATATAATCGATATAGGCAAAGGTAGTCGGACTCATCACCACTTCATGACCAAGCTTTGCCGCTTCGATACCACCTTTCACACCGCGCCAGCTCATTACGGCTGCACCGGGAGTTAGTCCGCCTTCGAGAATTTCATCCCATCCAATCATTTTTTTGCCTTTTGAAGTAACGATCTTCTGCACCCTGCCGGTAAAATAACTTTGCACTTCATGCATGTCTTTCAGTTTCTCCCGCTGCATGAGCGCTTTGATCTGCGGACTTTTCTCCCAGAAATTCTTTGGCGCTTCATCACCACCCATATGAATGTATTCGAAGGGGAACAGTTCGGCAACTTCGGTAATGACCTTATCGAGGAATTCGTATACTTTTTCATTAGCCGGACAAAGCGTATTGTCTACCAACGCGGTGAATTTGCCGTTGCCATGCCATTCCATGATTTTTTCACCGGAACGTACCACGTATTTATCGGCACCCGGTGTACAGGAAAGTTCGGGATAGGAAGCGATGGTCGCCAGGCTATGACCAGGGACATCCACTTCCGGAAGAATATTCACATGCCGGTCTGACGCGTATTTCACGATCTCACGGATATCATCATGCGTATAAAACCCGCCATAATCGCGGGGTTCATTGGCAGCGGGTTTGGTAAATGTTCCGAAGTAACCGGTTTTCTTCACATTCCAGGCGCCGATCTCCGTGAGTTTGGGCAGGGTTTTGATCTGGATCCGCCAGCCCTCATCGTCGGTAAGGTGCAGGTGCAGGATATTGTATTTATAACGCACCATATTATCGATGAACTGTTTCACTTCATCTTTGGTGAAGAAATGCCGCGACACATCGAACATCAACCCACGCCAGCCAAAGCGGGGATAATCGGTTATCTCCACGCAGGGGGCAGTCCAACTGATATCTTTAACCGGTTGTCCGGCCTCGATTTCCTTAGGAAACAACTGCATCAGGGTTTGCGCTCCGTAGAAAAGTCCGGCTGCGGAGTTGGCTTTGATCGTAATCTTTTTTGGTGTTACCGAGAGGGTATAACCTTCATTGCCGAGAGTCTGGTCAGCGGCAGAATTTAATAAAAGTTCGATAGAAGCTCCGGCATTATTATTTCCCACCGTGACCTGTCTGCCGGTAGCAGCGGAAAAACGTTCTTTAAGAAAGTTGGTACTGGTCTGCGCGATAGCGGGATCAGCGGCGATTTGAATATTTTCCGGGAGCATGAAGCTTCCTTCTTTTTCAGTGAGGGAAACCGGCTCGGGGATGATGGCGATTTTTTGGGCCAGGGTTGCGTTGGCGATAAAAATCAATAGAATGAGGGGAAAGAATTTTTTCATATCCGCAATTTAAGGAGAAATACAGTTCCCGCAGATCGGCGCAGATTTAGGCGCAGATTTTCGCAGATAAATACAACGGCTGTTTATCTGCGTCCCAATCTACGCCATCTGCGGGAACCCTCCTCGAACCCCAACCTATAACAATTTATCAACAGTTATCGGCAGATCCCGAACCCGCTTCCCCGTCGCATGAAAAACTGCATTCGCCACCGCGGCCGCCAATCCAACAATAGACACTTCGCCCATACCCTTCGCACCGATGGGATTGATATGCGGATCGGGTTTGTTTACAAATAGCACATCGATATCCGGAATATCGGCATGTACCGGAACATGGTAATCCGCAAAATTGCTGTTAATGATCTGGCCATAACGCTGATCAATAACTGCTTCTTCATGCAATGCCATCCCGATTCCGGCCACCACACCACCGAGCATCTGGCTGCGGGCCTGCTTATCGCTGATGATTTTACCGGCATCCACAACCGTAACGACTTTATCCACCCGCACCATTTTGGTCATCGGATGAACCAGCACTTTTACATAATGGACCGCGAAGGAATACATCGAATAATTCTGCGCATTGGGTCCGGCGCGGGATTCGGTGATAACCTCCAGGAAGGGCAGCTCATGCTTTTTTAATAAATCGGCATAGGAAATTGAGGCACCACCGGAAGTGGAGCGGATGGTTTCGTTTTCAAAGATCAGGTCTTCGGATTTAACGCCCTGTAATGGAGAACCCTGTTTTGTGGCAAATTCCGCCATCTTCTGCTGCAGCGCCTTACAGGTATCATGAACCGCTGAACCCAGAGTGGAAGTCGTTGTTGAGCCGCCCTGGGTCGGTCCGGGTGGCAGGGAGGAATCGCCCATTTCGAAGGTCACCTTATTAATAGGCGTGCCAAATGCTTTCGCCGCGATCTGCACCATCGTGGTGGCCGTACCCGGACCGCTATCGGCAACGGCGCTTTGTACGATCAACCTGCCATCGGCCATTATCCGGGCTCTGGCGGTCGCCACCCCGCGCGACGCATGAAACTGTCCAACCCCCATGCCATAGCCAACCTGAAATTTCCCTTCGGTCATTGATAAGGGTTCAATGGAGCGTTTATTCCAGCCAAATTTCTCCGCGCCCATACTATAGGCTTCTTTCAGGAATTTGCTCGAATAAGGTTTATCTCTTTCCAGATCAGTCTCCGCGTAATTCTTCAGCCTGAATTCCAGCGGATCAATCTTCAATGCATAGGCCAGTTCATCCATTGCCGATTCCAATGCAAAGGAGCCGGTCGCTTCTCCAGGTCCGCGCATCCAGGTTGGCGTGCTGAGGTCGAGGGGAAGGATTTTATAACTCGTTTTCACATTTGCACAATGGTGCAGACTTTTTGTAATACCAATGATCCGCTCGGTAAAGTTTTCGTAGGAGGAGGTATGGGCGATGGCATCATGATCGATCCCGATCAGTTTTCCGGAATCATCAGCGGCCATTTTGATCTTTTGGATGGAATAAGGCCGGTAGCCCACCATGGTGAACATTTGCTGCCGGGTTAAAACGACTTTAAGGGGCTTACCAATGGCTTTAGCGCCCATGACGGTGGCAAAAACGTGTGGCCATGACCGTAAGGCGCTTCCAAATCCCCCACCAACAAATTTTGAGATCACCTGAACCTGATCTTCTTTCAGGGCAAAGGCGTTCATGATATTGCGCTGGGTCGATTTTACGCCCTGTGTTTTGTCATAGACTGTAAGTTTTTCACCGGTCCAGTGTGCAATAGTCGAATGCAATTCCATCGGATGATGTACTTCTAACGGGATGGTATATTCGCCCTCTATCGTTTTGGGCGCCGATGCCCAAACGGAATGATCGCCGCGCGAATAATCAGCAAAGCTGGCACCTCGGGGTGTGGCGGCGGTTTCGCGCAAGCTGTGGATATCGGTCTGATGTTTTTCTTTGCTATACTCCACCTTTACCAGTTCTGCTGCTGCAGTGGCATGTTCCAGTGTATCGGCTATCACCAGCGCTATGGGTTGTCCGTGAAACAAAATTTCGGAAGTCGTAAAGATTCTGAATTCCTGTCCGCCGGGATTGGCTTTCTTCAGGCTTCCATCTTCCTCATAATAATTCGGAATTTTGGGTGAATTAAGATGACTGATAATACGCAGCACGCCGGGCATGCGTTCCGCATCGGTAGAATTGATGGTTATAATCATACCCCTGGCGATACGCGAATTGACCAGCACTCCATAGTGCAGGCCTGGAAGATCATACTCCGCGCTATAGGTACCGCTACCCGTAACTTTGGCAATGCCATCAACGCGATCGGTATCGTTTAGAAATAATATGTTATCAAAAGGATCCTGCATAATTATAGGTATAACAAGTGTTATGAGTAAAAGACCGGCTTCTTACAATCCTGCTGCTCTGCTCAACGCTTCCTCAATGGCATTAACCGCCAGGGGTATTTTGAAATCATTATCGCCATAACCCCGCGCATCCTGCAGCGCGATTTTTGCTGCGGATTGAAAATGTTCTTTCGACGGCCTTTTGCCCTTCAGGTATTCCTCCGCGTTAGTTGCCCGCCAGGGTTTATGGGCCACACCTCCCAGAGCGATTCGTGCCGATGCAATTCCATCAGTCGAAACATTCATTGCCGCCGCTACAGAAACCAATGCGAAAGCATAGGATGCCCGGTCGCGGGTGTTTAAATAATGTCTGTTCGCGGGGGACTGGTTCATGGGAATATCTATTGATAGGATAAGTTCTCCCGGTTCGAGGGTATTGTCTTTTTGCGGCTCATTGCCGGGAAGGCGGTGAAATGCGGAGAACGCGATCGTTCTTTTTCCTTTGGATCCCTGAACATTCACCGTGGCGTCCAGTGCGGCCAGCGCTACACACATATCGCTGGGGTGAACGGCAATGCATTCTTCTGATGCACCCAGGATTGCGTGCATGCGGTTATAACCTTCTTTCGCGCTGCAGCCTGAACCAGGCTGGCGTTTATTACAGGGAAGATGGATATCATAGAAATAGGGACAGCGGGTACGTTGCAAGAGGTTGCCGCCGGCAGTGGCCATATTCCGCAATTGCGGGGAAGCGCCGGCATTGATGGCCATAGCAAGCAGAGGAAAATTGTTTTTGATGAGGTCGTTTTCAGCCATAGAACTGTTCAGCGCCATAGCTTCTACTACAATTTTATTTCCGGATTGTTTGATGGCAGTGTTCGACAGACTGGAAATATCTATTAGCATCTCGGGCGTTTCCACGCCACGCTTCATGAGATCAACCAGGTTGGTGCCGCCGGCAATGTATTTCGATTTTGGATGCTTACGGTATTCCGCAACCGCTTTTTCGGGCGTCGTTACATGGATGTATTGAAATCTTTTCATAGGGTTCCGCCCTCCTGTTTAACCTGGTAAATAGCGTCGACAATATTTGTATAGGCCCCGCAGCGGCAGATGTTGCCGCTCATATACTGCCGGATCTCTTCGGGTGAACCGGCATGCCCTTCGTTGATACAGGCGATACCCGACATGATTTGTCCGGGTGTGCAATAGCCGCATTGAAAACCATCTTTCTCTAAAAAGGCTTTTTGCATAGGATGAAGCTCATCGCCATTGGCAAGGCCTTCAATGGTGGTAATATTTTTATTCTGTTGCATCACCGCGAGTGACATGCAAGAAAGCACTCTTTTACCATCTTTCAGTACGGTACAGGAGCCGCATTGTCCATAATCGCAGCCTTTTTTTGTACCGGTTAAATGGAGTCGTTCCCGTAGCAGATCGAGCAGGGTGATTCTTGGATCGAGCCGCAGTTGATGGGTTTTACCGTTAACAGTGATCTTTAACGGCACCTCAGCAAGTTGTTCCGATAGCGATTCATCGAGTCCGGCATCAGCGGCTTTCGCGATAGCGCCGGGGGTAACGGCCAGGAAGGAGAGCATAGCCGATTGCCGGAAAAAGTCGCGGCGCTGCGGCATTGGAGGTTGATCGTCGGGTTGTTTAGCCATAGGATGAATTTAGGATTTTTTCGGGGGAATGCAGGGAACGGCTGTTCTCAAATAAATAAACTAATTTCCTTAAAAAATTCCCCATGCGACCACTACTTGTTATACTCTGTCTGTTATTATCAATTTTATCCATCGCTCAGGATCTCCGCTCCGGTGGAGTTCTAAAACCCGAGCAGGCCAATATGGACATCCGCCATTACCGAATTGTATTGGATGTAGATCCGGCAACGGAAACTATAAAGGGGTATACCGAAACCGATCTCCTGCTGGCTGCTCCTGCGGAAAAGCTGATCTTCGATCTGACCAGTGTATTGCAGGTCGACAAAATATGGGTGAATGGAAAGGTTGTGGAATTTACGCATGCTGATAACCTCATTCATATTCCTGCATCCAAACCATTTGTAGCAGGTAAAACAGTCGTAAAGATCGCCTATGGCGGAAAGCCCTTTATTGCGCAGCGGCCGCCATGGAAGGGAGGGTTTCAATGGGCTAAAGACGAGGCTGGAAATCCATGGATCGCGATAAGCTGCCAGGGTGAAGGCGCGCAGGTCTATTTTCCCTGTAAGGATCATCCCAGCGATGAACCCAATGAAGGCGCTGAACTGATCATCACTGTTCCAAAAGGCCTGGTAGTAGCGGGTCCGGGATTATTGAAAAAAACATCAACAAAAGGAAATAAATCTACCTACCACTGGGAAACCAATTATACGATCAACAACTACTGCATATTATTTAATGTAGGAAAATACAAAGCCGTTACGCGGGAGTACATCAGCTCGGCCGGTAATAAGATTCCGATGGTCTTTTATGTGCTGGAAGAAAATGCGGATAAAGCACCCTATCATCTTGAACTGCTGGAACGTTCTGCCCGGATCTTTGAGAAATATTTTGGCGAGTATCCATGGGCGAAAGAAAAGATAGGAATTGCTGAAACGCCGCATCTGGGTATGGAACATCAAACGATGAATGCCTATGGAAACAAATACAAATACCAGCAGGTAGGTGGAAAGGATTTTGACTGGCTGATGCACCATGAGTTTGGGCATGAATGGTGGGCGAATAAGGTCAGCAACGACGATTGGGCGCATATGTGGATACAGGAAGGAATCTGTTCATTCGGCGATGCGCTGGCGTACCGGGAAATGGAAGGTGAAGAAAGCTATGAACGCAATATGCGCAACCGCGCCCGTAACTTTAATGGCCGTGCAGTTGTACTGGCCGATACCGCGGATTCCGACCTTGCTTATACAGGCGATATTTATGGTAAGGGTGCTTATTTTATGCACAGCTTGCGCAATTTCATTGGTGACAGTATTTTCTTTCCAACGCTGATGACGCTGGCAACCGCGCCGGAATATACCTACGACAATATGGTGAATACCGCGCATGTGGAGCAATTGTTCAGTAAAGCTGCCGGAAGAGACTTGAAACCCTTCTTCGATTTTTATCTGAGAACAACCAACCGTTTTGAAATTCTTGTTAAGCAAACACGGGACGATCAGTACCGGATCGCCTTGCTGAATACGGATATTGTGCTGCCGCTGGAAATTGAGACCAGTGAAGGGGTTAAACGGATGATGGTGGATAAGAAGGGAATACAGGTGCAAAGCAGTGTATTACCTTCAATTGATAAGAAAGGGTATTATTATAAGCGGTTGGTGCTGGAGTAAACTACGGTTCCCGCAGATTGAGTAAACAACATTTCCCGCAGATGGCGCAAATCAGTGGCAGATTTACACAGATTAGGCTGTTGATCTGCGCCAATCTGCTTAAAACCTGCGCCATCTGCGGGAAATGTATTTAAATCAATTTAAGCAAATCATCCTTCAGCCCCTCCAGAAGCTTACGCAGTTTTACCGCATTCCGTTTGCGACTGGTGGAGAGCGCATCAATGAGCAGTTCAATATGTTCAATCTCCGAGAACTTTTTGCCCCGTGATCCGGCACGGTTCCAGGTTACACGGTAATCATCCAGTACAGCATCGCAGTTTTGAGGATCCTTATCGATGGCATCGCTAACCAGCATGCATAATCGAATGTTAGCCTTCCTGCCCATTTCCCAATAGTTCTGCATAGCCGGAACATCCTTTTCAAGCGCTTCTTTCAGCTTCTCCGCGACCTTCGCTGCCGATGGGAGTTTATAACTTTCATTTTTTAAAGTCACCTCTTCCGACCACTGCCGGTTTCCGGTCAGTACCAGTAAGGCTTCCAGCTGATACCAGTTCAGCAGCGCATAAAAATTGTCGTTGATCGTATAGGCCTTCATGTAATTATACGCAGCTTCTTTGAGTACATTCATTTTCTTATCCGGAGTGGAAATGAATACCGCTTTGCGTTTGAGTGTACTTCCCAGGAGCATGTGGCGCTCACCGGTTGGACTGACATTAAGCAGCGTTTCCAATTCTTTAAGCACGCTGTTCATCTGGCTGAGATAGGTATTCGAACCACTTCGATGTTTGAGAAATTCCAGTACAAAGTTCTTGGCGCGGATATTACAATAGCGTTCCAGTGTAGCTACATCAAAACTGGCATTCTCCATTTTTAATAAAGTCTCAAAGCGGGATATAGCCTTTTCATATTCATATATATCCGCATAGATAAGGGCTTCTTTTTCGGTAATTCCCGCTGTCCGCAGGTTATTCTGGTCAACTGCCGCGGATATGGCTTCAAGCTGAAGCAACAGGTCTTCATGATTATAATTGCCTGTTTCAATAGTATTACGCAGGTTATACAATTCAATTTCAGCCTGATCCTGAATATCGAATGAGTAGCTATATGAACCGGATGATTTACGTAAACGGGTAAAGCGGTAAAACGGATCGCCATAACATTGATAAGCGCCCCAGGTATTATTGGAATTCTTATATTTTTCATATACCTGCTTCCGGGCTTTATGTACAGCATCGCCAAGTAACATGCCATTCAGCATATGCTGGTAAAATGCCCGGGTAAATTCAAGCGCTGCACTGTCTTCAACTGCCCATCCGGCCACTACTACGGCTTTCACGCCGTTTTCAATCAATTGTGTACCGATATTGGCGGCAAGCCTATAACGGTTTCGGAAATACGCTTCTGCAACTCCATCCGTTTTACCCAGGTAACAGCAGTTCACAAAAACCAGCTCCGGAACACTGCTCATCTGGCATATCTCATTTGTGGACAGAAATATATTGTCGCCGATCACCATCCCTGAATTATCCGGAGAATGTGCATTGAAAATTCCATGGCCAGCAAGATGGATAATTTTGTAATCATCTTTGAATAAAGCTTCGATAATTGCCGGCGCCCTGCCCTGGATAATTGTGCTGGTGGTAAATCCATTATCGGTCAGCATTCGGCTTACAGTTTCTCCTTCCTCTTTTGCCCCCGGTAACTGTTGCAGAAAACCTTTTAATTCCGGATCGCCGATAACCAGTGCCGTATCGGTGGAAACAGAATTAATTTTCAACCGGTAATCTTCCGTTTTTAATTGCCGGATCATCCCTGAATTAATGCAGAGCGGTTTGGAATCGGTTCCACCCTCCTGCAGCAGTTCCCAGGGATAGGCAGCCGTATGTTTATCCAGTATCCAGTTGATCTTGCCGTGACGCTTAAGCTGATCTTTGAAATCATTGGGTATGAGTAACTCAAAGATGGTTCTGGCAAGAGCCGGTGTCCAGCGGTTTTCACTTGAAATTTCGCTGATCAATTCTTCCAGCACCGGTGAACTACTGTGAAGATTCCGGCTTTCTTCCCTTGCGCCACCCGTGGATGCACTGAAACTCAGCGTGCGGAAAGATGGATTTACCGGCCTGCTAACGGGTATGGGTACCGCCGAAGGTGATGGCGCTTTGCTGATAATGGATTCATCTGCCAATGGCGTTTCGAGGCATACGGTAATGCGGTTCCACCATTCTTCTGTTGCATCTGAGGGTAATCGTTTTCTGGAACCGAGTAAGGGAATGATCTTTCTTCCGGCCGTACTTATTGTAAGCGATCGGCTTTCTTCATGTTCAATACGCGTCACAGAGTAAAAACAACTCAATGCCCTGTCTTCATATTGTTCTACAAATTCTACCGTTTCGATCAGGCGCAGGTCCGGTAATCCGGCCTTACGGATCTTTTCATTAGCATTCTGAATGCCCTGTAAAATCGCACGGATGGAACTGTCGACTGTTAATCCGCCAAAGCCGCAGCCGATGATCAGGGATGAAATACCCATTTTTTCCAGTCCGGGAGCTAATCCTTTCCGGTTAACATCGAGGATATAACGAGCTGCTGCCTGTGCAACCGTTTGGGTAAGTTGAAAAGCGGTCAGGGATCCCTGTACACCCAATCCCACGATTACAGCACCCGGAAACGGTCCGGAATTCGCAATCAACACTTCACTGCTGCCCACTGCGCCCGGGTATATACCCAGCGCGAGCCGTTCCGATAAAGCACCCCGAAGATTTTTATCGATGGCTTTTTCCGCATACAGAATTCCATCATTCATAAAATGCCCCGCAATAACAGGATAGCGGCTATACCGCAGATCCCCATTGCATACCATAACTTCAACCGGTGGAATTTTTTCACTTTCGGGTACCGGTTCTTTCAATCCAAGAAGCGTATGTTCGAGTCCCATCGGACTGATATCAAAATCATTCAGTTCCGGCGTTCTGAAAACTTTTTGTTCAGCCCGTACCACCGGCCTGTTTCGGTTCAGCATTGCCGTGGTACCATTGATAAGAATGTCCCGGATTGGATTGAACAAGGAAGGATCATTGGCCAGAGAACCATGCGAAACCCGGGCATAATACACGGTCTTATCCGCTATCATTCGTTTTGGAATGCCGCTATCCCAGGTTACACTCTGATCGCCTTCAGCGGTACTTAGAAATACGAGTTCAGGACCTTTAGCCGTTTCATCAATACGGTATCCGCATGGCGTAGCGGTATCCTGTCCGGCTATATATACCGCCCTGGCATAGTCGCTTTCCTGTAATTCTCTGGTTATTGCTGTACGATGTTCCTGAAATGCTTTCAGGTCACCTGCTGCAGGTAAGGGCCAATCGGGATCTCCGGCAGCCGTACGCATTTTTTCCCAGAGCGCTGTATCACTGAAATCATGCGCTGAATCTTCTGATAAAGGCAGCAGGCTCAGCAAGCCCGGAAATCTCGAAAAGATAGCCAGCAGTTCTCTGCGGGTATGGAATATATCGATGCGTGCCAGTTTATCTACCATGGCATCTCTTCCAAACAATACATAAGGGATACGGTACGAACCACCGAGCGGAGAACCCAGAAAGAGCAGTCTGAACTGGGCTGACTGGTTCAGGCGTTGCCATGTGGGGCGCTCAAGAACCAAGAAGTCGCGCATAAGCACTCCACCCATTGAATGGGCAATAATTTTTATTGGATGATGATACGTTAATAATTCTTCTATTTTCGCTTTCAGTAATTCGGTGGTGTCTGTCAATGGCCTGCGCCAGTCATACGGAAAGGTGATGACGTCATAATCCGCACTGAGGTTTCTCACCAACTGATAGTACGAGGATTTTACAATAGACGTAGCCGTTATATCTTTAGATGTAATCGAAAGTCGCTTGAGATCACCAATGATAAAACGTGGGTAATTAATCCAAACCAGCTCATCTTTATGCTGAAGATTAGATCCCATAATACCCGGTAAGAGGAGAACAATCGGTCTGGTTCCGGTAATGGTATTGGTGAAGACCTGACCGCCATCAAGTTTTAGCAGGGCCTGCCTGTCGGCATACTGAAGTTGCTGATCGACAGTGCTGAAACCGGGAAGCGCGTCGCCGGGAAAGCCTTTAAGCGCATTCAGCATGGCCTCGCCGGTACGACTGTTAATAAAATAGCTGAAGTGGTCAACGTCACTGCCCTCATCAAAATAATACTTCACGGGATGTTCACGCCGGGATCCCTGGTACATTGAGCGGGTATTCACCACCAGATCATTATCATTCAGGTAGAAAATCTTACTGGCAATGATCAGCAATGCTTTCAGGCTGGGCTTTGATTTGCAGTTACCGGAAATGATGTACAGCGGTGTGTCGATTCGGACAGCGGAAGCCGGACTGTTCAAAATTTTGATAAAGGGTGAATCGGGGTTCATGGCTTCCAGGCCTGGCAGTACATCCACTTCATTTTTGCTGTTGATGACCGCGGCCAGAAGACTTTTGAGCGCCAGAAAAGCGGGATTGACAACCAGTCCGGTTCCTATACCAATCAGGTTGATAAATACATTAAAGAATCGATCGAGCCTACCGGAGGCGAGAATAGTTCCCCCTGCAGGACAGGCAACCCGGACAAAACTGTTGATCCGGATCCGTTTTATTGTAAACAACTGGTCTAATGCTGCTATTTGGTCAAGGTCGGCCGTACGCCCCGTTTTTTTCAGGTAGGCGCGTTCATCTGCTGAAAATCCCCGGTTATTTTCATCATCCACAGCATAACGGTTAAGGATATCCCCCACAATTCCTCCCCGTGAATGCGTGATCAGGTGCACTACCGCATTATCAGGGAGCGCTTTTGCGAGTTCATATGCATTTTGTAACGGACTTTTAGACAGAGTTTCATGCTGGAAGGCGATAATCCGCTCGCCATATAATGCGCGAAGTCCCGGCCACAGCGGCATAGTTGTCATTGAGGCAAAAGAACCTTTTGTCGAGGACGCCGTTCCATGAATCAACAGCAGATATGGTTTTGTAGAAGTATCCTTACCGAAGGTGGTCAGCGTAAAATCTTCCCTAACCAGGAAAAGACCGGACTGCTGTTCAAGTTGTTTCTTTTCCAGGTCTATGGCCAGTTCACGAATGCCGCGTTCAATGGGCTTTTTGGTAAATACCCTGAATAGACGTAAAAATGCTTCACCCGCCAGGCCTCTTTCAGTATATGGCGATGTAATGGATTGCGGAAGTTCAGTACTGCCGTCCGTATCCCGGGTTGGAAGCGATGTGGTAGGGAAGACTTCTTCAAGGGTATCGGGACTGCAATACCAGGTAGTATCATCTTCAAAAACCAGTTCAATAATATCGGATGGTTCGAGAACGACGGTGTGTTTATCGGCACTGCTGCGAAAACGACCGCCGGTAGAATAGGCAGCTTTAAGGGTCAAAAAATCTGCAGGTATATCCGCCGGTTCGGCAATAAATTCCTCTTTACCCCGTATAACGATCTTGTCCATTTTCATGGTATAAACTTTCAGGTTGAAGGAAATCAATAAGGCGGATCGCTGAAAAGGTGGAATTTATCGGGTGCAGATCGGAAAAGAAATTTACGGAATAATAACTGATAATACAAGTATGGGCAAACGAAGAGAAGTAGGGAATTTTAGGTGGAAGTTAAATAAGCAGGTATTATACAATTAGTAAAGTGATTGAGCAGATCAGGGGGCGGCATGTTTCAGCAATGATTGAAATAAAAAAAGGGCATTCGTTAAAATGCCCTTCAGATAATTTATCCGTGTTTTTATTCGGTAATTGTACCATTGAGAATATACCGGATTTGTACCGACTGGCTGGTGTCCGTCGCATTGGGCAGTCCGGTGAACAAAATGGTATAGGCCCTGTTTTCTTCTACAGTAATCGATCTGCTCACCCGGTTCAGTCCTTCATTTTCCAGAGCAATACTGAAATCGCCGGCATTAATCGGGCGGAAATCTGATACAGTTGCATAAGCGGCAGTTTCCTGGTGATCGGATCCGTTACCGGTGAAGGTTACCACCGATTCGCCGGTTTGCGGTACCGCATGGATATAACGCACAAAAGCCTTACCGGCTGCCGGAGAAAGGCTGTCATAATTATCCCATACGAGTACATTTTTATAAACAGAATCGGCGCCTACAACAAAGAGAGAATAATATTGATCCTGCTCAAAGGTAAAGCTGGTACTATCCATTCCGTTTCCCTGGGGGAAGGAATAACTTTCAACCAGACGCTGTCCAGGGAAGATGTTCAGGTAACCGCCGGTAAAACTGGTATAGCTCAAAGGGTTGTTCAATAAGCGGTTTCCTGACAGGTCAATTCCAATACCATCCTGGTCAGGTACAAGGTTAAAGGCCATGATACGGGCAACTGGAGTTTCAACAATATCAGCGTTTTTACTACAGGCCGCAAGCAATACTCCAAGACTTACTATGGCACTCAGGAACAAAGCTGATTTTCTTAATGATGAAAAATACGTAAACATAAAGGGTCTCCTTTTTTGTGGTGTTGAGAATAATTCGATGTTAAAATGAAATTTCCGCGGTTACAGGTCATACGAACAGGTAGAATGCTGCTCGTGATCAGGGAAGCATAAAATTACATCATACCTTAAGTACAGAAAAGGTTGTGATATCATCTTAAGAGTCAATTAACGTGTTGTTAGGTTGATGTTAACATTCGTGTTTATTGATCTGGTAACTGGCAAATGAAATCAAAAGGAGAGCAGTAATGCGGGGAAGTGCATTATAAATAGAGGGTTGTCGCCATATGTTATTATCCGAGACTATGAAATGAATAAGCCCTGAAAGGGCGGTATACTTCAGCGATGGGTATAGCCCATCGCGCGATTCAAGAAATGACACCTAAGCTCATATTTTAATTAAGCCAATTCTTGCAACACATCAATCCTTAAATACAAAACTCAACCCTGACCGAACACCAAAATTAGATGTGAGATACGGATCACCGGCAACCCAGCCCGCGGTTTTTCCGGAAAGATTTACAAAGGCACGAACGGATCTGCCCAGGGGCTGGCTCTAATACACATCTGACGCTGCCGA
>JAEYRC010000077.1 GCA_023409675.1 Bacteroidota bacterium | reverse complement strand
AAGCGATGAATGCCATTCCAACGCAGGTAACCCTTAATATTGCCTTCTCGAACCGGTTCAGCCTGGAAGCTCTGGATGAATTTTACGAGGGTGTATATGCAGCCTGCGAACGCTATAACGTCGACCTGATTGGTGGCGATACCAGCAGTTCAGTCAAAGGTTTCATCATTTCGGTTACAGCTATCGGTGAGGTAGCACCGGAAAAATTTGTTAAACGGAATACTGCCCGTCAGGGGGATATTATTTGCTGTTCAGGCGATCTTGGGGCAGCATATATCGGTCTGCTGTTCCTGGAGCGCGAGAAAAAGATTTTTCTCGAAAATCCCGGAATTCAGCCCGACCTGGAACAGGAAGAATATGTGATCGGACGACTGCTTAAACCGGAAGCACGCAAAGATATCATTGAATTTTTCGAAGCTGAAGATATAATGCCGACCTCCATGATGGATATCAGTGACGGACTAAGCTCTGAAGTGCTCCACCTCTGCAACAACAGTTCACTTGGATGTGTTTTGTTTGAAGAAAAAATACCTGTGCATGAGGATATGAAAAAAGCCGCCTTCAAATTTGAGATCGACCCAACCGCCTGTGCCTTAAGCGGTGGAGAAGATTATGAACTCCTGTTCACCCTTCCCGCTGCAGATCATGATATACTGGTCCTTAATGAACAAATCAGTGTGATCGGCTATATGACCGATGCGGAACTGGGCAGAAAGATTGTAACCAAATCCGGTAACAGCCACCCGGTAACAGCACAGGGATGGACCGCATTCAGGCAGGGATGATGGTAAGCTTGCTGACCCTGCGGTCTCTTCGCATCCTCCTGGCAGCTGCAGTACTGGCCTTTTGCTCCTGCAGCAGCAGCCGCATCGCCATGGAAGAACGAAAATTTCCTGTTGAAGACCTGCGCAAAGATTTTACCCTTTTCCGCAATATTCTTGAAGAGTCGCACCCAAGCCTGTATTGGTTTACCCCGAAGGATTCGATGGATTATTATTTTAACAGCGGTTATGCGTCACTGAAAGATTCACTTACAGAGCGACAGTTCAGAACCCTGCTGACCTATACCGCTACACAGATCCGCTGCGGACATACCTCGGTTCGGTACTCCAAAAAATTCTCCAGCTACCTGGATACAGCTAAAAACCTCATGTTTCCATTAAGCCTGACCTTTTATGGAGACAGCGCCATGGTGCGGGGTAATCTTCTGCGCAATGTTCCTCTGCAGCGGGGAACGGCAGTACACTTCATTGATGGAAAATCAATCCCCGAAATCCGGGACAGCCTTTTTCAGTTTATTCCTGCTGATGGGTATGCGATCTCGGGAAAATACCAGGGACTGAGTAATTCAGGAAACTTTGGCGGCTGGTATCGCAATGCTTACGGATTGCGGGACTCATTTTCCATTGTTTATACGGATAGCGCCAACAATATGGTTTCCGGCACTTTTCCCTGGTTCGATCCTGCTAAGGATAGCCTGTATATCGTACGGCAGCGCAGTGATAAAAAGCTGAGCCGTCGCGAACGCCGGTCGCAGCGCCGCATGATCGCCCGGAACGTTCAACTCGATACGGCCCTGAGTTCAGCATATATGACCCTGAGAACCTTTGGAAGGGGAAATTCATTACCCTCCTTTTTCCGAAAAACATTCCGGTACCTTGATAAAGCTGATGTCAGAAACCTGGTGGTCGATATTCGCGGGAATGGCGGTGGCGATGCCGGAAATGCGGTTATGCTTTTGCGTTACCTGGCTGATAAGCCGTTCTTAATTGCCGACTCGCTCTACGCTATCAAAAAAAGTTCGCAATACAGGAAGCATATCCGTATGCAACACCTGTACTGGATGCTGATGACTGTGGTAACCCGCCGGCAGGCCGATGGTAATTATCATTTTGGTTATTTTGAACGGAAGGTTTTTAAGCCAAAGCGAAAGCATCATTTCGATGGCGACATTTATATTCTCACCGGAGGAAATTCCTTTTCTGCAGCCTCCATTTTTGCCGGTAAGTTAAAAGGACAATCGAATGTACTGATCGTGGGTGAAGAGACCGGAGGCGGCGCTTACGGCAACACCGCCTGGATGATCCCGGAAGTTACATTACCCAATACCGGTCTGCGCTTCCGGCTTCCTAAATTCCGCCTGGTAATGAACGCTGCTCTGGTAGCTGGCGGACGTGGTGTGCTGCCCGATCTTGAAATTAAAACGGATGGTGAAATGATCCGCAGCGGACTGGATCTGCGGCCCGGCCTGGTCCGGCGGTTGATCGAACTCAAACAAAATGCATCAGGAAAATAATAATCCATTCAAATGCTTTTGTTTGTCGGGGGAAAGGCAAACCATATTATTATGCAATTGCCCAATCATCAATATATTGTAAAACGGTCTCTATCCCTCAGAAAAGGCAGCTTCTCCCGGGTCTCGTACAGCAGTTCTTTATCCAATTTTTCTGTTAACACAATTTCTGTATCAGTCTCATGCTGCAACACCTCACCCATGGGTCCGATGATCATTGAATCTCCGCTATGCGCGATACCATGACCATCATCCCCGACACGGTTCACCCCAACAACATAACACTGGTTTTCGATAGCGCGAGCCTGTAAGAGCGTTTTCCAGGCCTGCGTTCTTTTGGCGGGCCAGTTAGCGACAACAATAAGTACATCATATTCCGGATCGCCATGTTCGGTTGCGGATTGCCGTAACCAAACCGGAAACCGAAGGTCATAGCAGATCACCAGGTTGATCTTCCATCCGTTCACCGAAGCGATACAGCGCCGCTTACCCGGCTCATATTGTTTGTCTTCGCCTGCATAGGCAAAAAGATGCCGCTTGTCATAATGCCCCATGGTTCCATCCGGAAGCATCCAGATCATCCGGTTGTAATATTTTCCGCTTTCTTCTATGATCAAACTACCGGTTAGGATTACCCGCTTTTCTGCCGCCGTATTTTTCATCCATTGAATAGTCGGTCCATCCATGGTTTCGGCCAGTTCTCCGGGTTTCATACTAAATCCTGTACTGAACATTTCCGGAAGAACTATTATATGACTGCCGCTTATTGCATTGATCTTATTCGTAAACATCCCGAGATTGGCTGCCTTATCCTCCCAAAATAACCGGCTTTGTATTGCAGAAACGATCATAGAACGAAATATACTTCAAATTCCTGAATCGGGTGGTGGGTTAAGCACGACAATCCGCTATGTCATTACCATTAATGCATTGCTTTTAGATCAAAAAATTCGCCTTTTGTCTGCTCAAGCGTATTGGCGATAAGATGAAAATTTTCCGGTGTCGGATCCATGTTGATGAATTTATCCACGATACGGCGGTGCTTATAAATGATGAATACATTTTTAACCGATTGATCGATCCGGTTCAGATAGGCCTCTGTTTCCCGATCGCTAAAGGAGGGCACCCAGGTCAGCGCAGAATACCGTATGTTCAGTTGTTCACCCAGGCTGCGCAAAAAACCATCTGCAGTTTGTGCCGAACGCTCCGTTGCTTTTCCATATACCAGATACGTTTTCAGAAACTGTTGCCGGGTTTCACTTTCTTTTTCGAGAAAGCGCATCCATCTGCTTATCTCCCCGGCATCGCTTCCATTTCCGGCAAAATACAGGATCCCGTGAAAGCGGCCATATTTGCAAACCGGGCAGGCCCTGGAGCCTTTATCAGGTCCGTAGGCATGGTACGGTATAAACGAAGGCTGATCTTCTCCTATAGATAATCCGGTTTCAGCTCCGGCTTTCATGCCGGGGTGACCGGGAATGTTCAACCCCAGTACAATGGAATGTTCTGCAACCTGTACACTATCGCGAAGCAATACCCGCACAATGCCACTCCCACCCCGGTTGTTTGCCGGATATTTTTTGAGATAGGGTATGAGCAGCTTATCATCATCAAAAACCACATCATCGGTATAGTATTCATGTTCAAGCGCGGGTTCTTTGATCAGCAGATGAATATGCGCGGGCGACACATCATTCGGATAGGGAGCCGGCCGGATGGTATAAATGGCATAACGACCATCGGCACCGGTTTTAACCCATCCCCGTATATGGCCATGCCGTCCTGTACGGGCATCCATACCGGGCTTCGGACTGTAGTAGCCATTAACATCCGTTTGCCAGTAATACAAAATTATTCCGGATGCCGGGGTTTTACCATCGGGTTCAAAGATAGTTCCGGTAAGCAACAACTTCTGCCCCGGTTCCTGCCAGCCTGAACTGGTATCGGTCCAGGACGGGATTTCCGGCATACCGATGTACATGACATCGCAATCTTCACATCCTCCTCCTATCCGAGCCGAAGCAGCCTGTTGTGCAGGTTGAGTATCCTGACCATTACAAGCGCCGGTAAACAGACAGCAACCCAGCAACAGGAAAATAAATTCAGTCGTTTTCATCATTCTTTTTTTAATGTGAAAATTAACTGGTCAGCCTGCAAAAAATAAATCAGATACGCTATCCTGTGGTTATTTCTGTGTAAGACGATGCCATTCATCAAATGAATTCCGGAAGGCTTTGGCATAATTACGGCTGATGCGCAACGTGGTACCATCCGATAAGGTAAGATCGTAATCGCCGTTTTTGCGCGACTGATACGTACGAACATGTTCTATATTAACCAGGTGCGATTTATGAACACGGATGAACCGCCGCCCATCCAGCCTCGACTCCAGCGAACGCAGGGTAGCGGAGTATAAATATTTTTTCGACTGGTGGTATACCGAACAATATGGCGGTGTTGCTGAAATGTAGGTAATCTCTTCTACGGCCAGCGGAATAATGGTTTGCTGCCGGTCTGTAATCCGTAAATATTGAATAAAGGTTGATTCAACAGATGGATTTACGGGAATCTGTTCTGGCTTCGCCTGCTTTCGAAACCAAAAAAAGACTCCGGCACTTAAACTATATAGAAGCAATGATATGTTCAGATAGGCTGTCAATCCATACCGGAACGTTTGCAGATAGCCGAATGTATGTGCATAAAAAAGGGCGGAAAGCAGCCAGATCAGCGCTGGATATACAAGAAGATGCATCAATGCGAATAAGGGTATCAATGCGATGATCTGCCATGTTTTACAGGCTGCTAATAGCAGTCTGAACTGTACCGGAACAAGAACCAGGAAAAGTAGCCAGTAGGTACTGAACAGCAGCGATTCGGACAGGTAAAAACCGGTTTGCTGAAAGGTTGAAAAGAGATAGTCCGCTAATACAGTTGCGCATGTTAACAACAGCATTCCGCTAACCCACCACCATTTCTGTGCTTTGAACAGCGTGAAAAGACGATATGACGTCGGTGCATGCATTTCTGTTGTAGCTGATCCGGAGCTATGCTGTAAGGTACTGAATTTTCCGTTCAGCACTACGCGGTGAATTCCGCAAAAAATACAAATGAAAGTTCGCCCGTATCGTTCAACTCCGAAACCGGAAGTCATTATTTTATGAACCCGGCAACAGTAATTCTGCTCATCGTCCCTTGCGTCGCACACTTGTACTGCAGGAATTCTATGGAACTGCTGACCCGGGTCATTTGTGAAACACCTAATAACTTACCTGGTGTAGCTGCCAAAAATGCAGCTTTGTATTCCGCTCCCCGCATATTGAACTATATTATATGCAATAGTCATTGCCCATGGATTGGCCGACGGTTCAACCTTGTAATTGGCAGGGGTTGGTGATCTATATACAAAGCAGGACAGTACAGAAAGAATAAATTATTAAATTGTCAACTAATTTTCCCATCAACCTATTCATTTTCAGCCTGTACACTTAATCAACGAATACATGAGCCCCATTAAACCCGCCATTTTAGTTCTGCTTATTGCTGTGCTTTTTAGTCTCGTTTCCTGTTCCGGTAATGATTCTTCCCGCGACAGCAGTGTGTATTCTACAAATCCCAAAATCAATAAACTAAAATTGCCGGATGGATTCCGGGCAGAACATCTTTATGGTCCCTCCGAAAATGAACAGGGCTCATGGGTTTCCATGGCCTTCGATGATAAGGGCAGGATGCTGGCATCGGATCAGTATGGCTCGATCTACCGAATGGAATTTCCGCCAATTGGAACCGATTCCATTCCATCTAAGGTAAAGATCGAAAAACTGCAGTTTGATATTACAGACGCGAATCCGGATAAATTGGAGGTCGGATATGCTCATGGATTGCTTTGGGCCTTCAACAGCCTGTATGTCATGATCAACCATTATGGCGATTCGGCATTTCCCAAAAGCAGCGGCTTTTACCGTTTGCAGGATACAGATGGCGATGATCAGTTCGACCAGGTGACCCTGCTGAAAGCGCTACAGGGCGATGGTGAGCATGGTCCGCACAGCGTGGTGCTGGCACCGGATAAAAAGTCTATTTATGTGATCGCGGGTAACTTCACCGCCATCCCCGAAATGAATGCCTACCGGCGCCTGCCCGACTGGGGTCATGATAATATTATTCCATTGATTAAAGATCCCAATGGTCACGACAATGTGGTGCACACGCATGGCGGCTGGATCGCGAAGGTGGATTCTTCAGGATCCCACTGGGAACTGGTCAGCTCGGGCTTCCGCAATCCGTTCGACCTGGCGTTTAATGATGCGGGTGATATGTTTACTTATGATTCGGATATGGAATGGGACTTTGGCCTGCCCTGGTACCGGCCCACACGAATCCTGCATGTAACCAGCGGTGCAGAATATGGCTGGCGCCCTGGTACCGGAAAATGGTCAGCAGATTATCCGGATAATATGCCGGCCATGATCAATGTCGGACAGGGATCGCCTACCAACCTGTTCTATGGAGCCAATGCCCGCTTCCCTGAAAAATACCGTAAATCGCTATTTGCCTTCGACTGGAGCTTTGGGATCATCTACGCCATTCAACCTACACCCGAGGGCGCCACCTATACGGCAACAGGAGAAGAATTTCTTTCAGGCTCACCCTTACCCTTAACCGATGGCGTGATTGGTCCGGATGGCGCCATGTATTTTATGACCGGCGGTCGCCGCCTGGAATCTGACGTGTATCGGGTGTATTATGCAGGGGATGACGATGTGGAAAAGGGAATTGCAGCCACCACATTGAACGAAGCACACAATATTCGCCGGCAGCTTGAAACGTATCATGGTGAAGCCCGCACCGGCGCGATGGATTATATATGGCCGCATTTAAAACATGGGGATCGATTTATCCGCTATGCAGCCCGGGTAGCGCTGGAGCATCAGCCTGTAGCAGAATGGCAGGAGCGGGCTCTGAAGGAAACCGACCCGGTGATTCTTACAGAAACATCCATTGCGCTTGCACGGCATGGTGACAAATCCATCAAAAACCGTCTTCTTGGGGGGCAGATGACCGTTAGTTATTCGCAGCTTTCGGAGGAACAGCAACTGAATTTTCTTCGGGCAATCGAACTGGTATTCGCCCGAATGGGTCAGCCCGGGCCGGTGGAAAAAGCCGCACTGGCCGATTACCTGAATCGCCATTACCCCGCGCAAAGCAATAAGCTGAACCGCGAATTAAGTAAACTGATGGCCTTTATTGAAGCTCCCGGAACCGTTAAAAAAACGATGGCCTTATTAGAAACGGCAAAGGATGATGCAGGTACTGATAAGTTATTGATGGAATCATCTGATCTGATACTCCGCAACCCGCAGTATGGATTGGATATTGCCGGGATGCTGGCCCGGGTGCCACCCCTTCAGCAAACACATTATGCAACAGTTCTTAGCGCTGTAAAAAATGGCTGGACGGATTCCTTAAAAGAAGATTATTTTAAATGGTATGCCAAAGCTTTCCAATATAAGGGCGGCTATAGTTTTCCAGGTTTTATCAACGGTGCACGGAAAACTGCCCTGCAAAATATATCCGGCAAACGCTTTGCGCATTATAACTCCATTTCCGGTGATTCACTGGTAGGCCGTTCCGGAAACGCGCTGGTTGATGCCGCCATGAAACCAAAGCGCCCCGGCAGAAACTGGACACTGGAAGATGCTGTGGCAGTGGCCGACAGTGGAATTGCAGGCCGTGATTTTGAGCGTGGAAAGGCGATGTTTGCCGCGTCTTTATGCATTTCATGTCATAATGTACGCGGGGAGGGGGGTATGTCGGGTCCCGATCTAACGCAACTGGGTACACGCTTTTCATATAAGGATATGCTTGAAGCCATCATCGAACCCGATAAGGCAATATCTGACCAGTATGGTTCCACGATCTTTCATCTGAAGGCCGGTGGTTCGGTTTTGGGTCGCCTGGTGACGCAGGATGATATCCGTTATGTCATTGCGCAAAATCCCTTTGCGCCGCAGGTGACCCGCGAAGTGTTGAAATCAGATGTGAGCCGCACCAGTACATCCACCGTGTCGCCCATGCTACCGGGATTGATTAACCGCTTAAACCCTGAGGAGCTGAAAGACTTGCTGGCTTTTCTCAAATCCGGTGGCAATAAAGAAGACACCATCTTTAATAAAAAGTAATCTGTACATTTCTGAGCACATATGCCCGGATTTAACAGCTCAAAACAGCTCAAAATCTGCGCAAATCTGCTTAAATCCGCGCCATCTGCGGGAAATGCCTTTTAACTAATAAACATGAAGTATTCTATTTTATTACTCCTTTCTGCAACAATCACCTATTGCAATGCCCCGCAACAACAATCCAAACCCGCTGATGATTTCACCTCCATCTTCAATGGCCAAAACCTCGAAGGATGGTCTGGCGATACCACTATATGGCGCGTCGATAATGGAGTATTAACCGGTGAGATCACACCTGATAAACCGATAACCCATAATAGCTTCCTGATCTGGAATGGTGGCAGCCCAGGGGATTTCGAACTGAAAGCTGAATATCGAATTACTGAAGACGGCAATAGCGGCATCAATTACCGCAGCGAACGCATCGATAGTCTGCCTTATGCCCTGAAAGGCTACCAGGCAGACATCGATGGAAAGGATGTATATACCGGATTGAATTATGAAGAGCGCGGCCGCACATTCCTGGCCCGCCGCGGAGAAGTAGCGGTTATCGAAACTGGTCAAGCACCAGTGGTATCGGGCAGCACGGGCAGTCCGGATTCATTAAAAGCATTACTGAAGCCCGGCGATTGGAATGAATACCACCTGATCGTAAAAGGCAACCGTCTGCAACACTATATCAATGGTGTGCTCATGAGCGACTTCACCGATAAGGATAGCGTGCACCGTAAAATGAGTGGTTTAATCGGATTGCAGGTGCATACCGGACCGCCCATGAAAGTAAAATTCCGGAAGCTGAGGATGAGATGAAATACGTTACCCTATACCTTGGCGGAATGATTTTTCAGGAAGACACCCTGCAGTTTATGGGGCATGCCGAAGGCAGAACGCGTTTTGTCGCAGCGCTGGGCGCAAACCCGGCTAAATTTGAAGATGATTATTTCATCAAAGATCATCTGGGTAATGTGCGTATGGTGTTGACAGAAGAAATACAGGCTCACACCTATCCCGAACTGAATTTTGAAGGAACAGCGGGTCAGTCTGCGGTGCAGTTGCAGGATGGTTATTGGGAGAACAAAACCGGCGGCTCTATAAATGTAGCTGCTTCCAGAATCAGTCGCCCGGCTAATTTTGGTACATCGTCTACGAATGGTAGCTTTGTCATGAGTGTTAAGAAAAGCCAGGGGGCGATTGGTGCAGCAAAACTGTTAAAGGTTATGCGTGGAGACCGCATCCATACAAAGATTGATTATTACTATACGACCGCCAATACCAACAACAGCGGAGCCAATGGATTAAACAGTCTGCTTGCCAATTTGGTCACTGCGCTCAGTGGCAGCGCGCAGGCTGGGCAGCATATCAAAGAAGCCTCCGGCACCTTAAGCGGAGCGCTGGCCGCTAATGCTGGTCTGGCAGCATTTCTGAACGAACCCAACAACAGCAGCGGTTCCAACCACGCGCCCAAGGCCTATCTTAATGTTTTATTCTTCGACGAGCAGTTTAAGTTCGACGAAGCCTCCAGCGGTATATTTCCGGTGGCCTACAGCCCCAACAGCAAACAAACCATCAGCAGGATCGCCTCCGATGCCCTTGAAGCCGGCAAGAATGTTTATGTCTATTTTAGCAATGAGTTGGGAATGTTTATGGGGAATGT
>JAEYRC010000053.1 GCA_023409675.1 Bacteroidota bacterium | reverse complement strand
ATTTTGAGCTTTGGGTAATTCTATTGAACTTTATATCGGCGGCATAAGTCGCTGAGATTAATAAACGGCTGCGGCCGCCGGGCTGTTGGAATTCTATTTCCCCGCTCCGCCAATGCTTCAACGTTATGAAGTTGCCAATAGTTGTATTATGTTCAATAATGCTACAGGAGTTAATAACACAGAATTCACCAATTGCAGCTTCCACATTAATAAATGTGTTACAGAAAACCACTGTTCCCTGACCAATTTCAGTGTAAGTCGCTACACAAGCTTTCGGAGATATCACAACAGGAAATACCAGTTTTGGATTGAGACATCGTGCCTTTTGCACAACCTTTTGACGGTTGTTACAATCACCTATCCCTACAATCAGATCCAGTGTCCCGAATTTGTGAAATGCTCGGGTTAGAATAGTCTCATCACCAAGAGTTTTATATTTCAAAACCCTTGTACCCTGCGGAAGATAGGAGTCTATAAATCCTATGATTTCAATATTTAACTGTTCCAAAATAACAGCAATACTCCGGGCATGACCCGAAGAGCCAAATACAATCACAGGCTTTTGCATTTGCACAGGTTTAAAAGTTTTGGCCTTAGCGCCTGGCTGCATTTCAAGGAATTGAATAGAGTATGACATTATTGCTCATTACTGCTAAATGAGTAAGACAAATGTCGTTGGGGGCTATTAAAGAAGAGCCTGTAGAAGAATTGAGTGGCTAATCAAATCTCTGAAAAATGTGTTTTTCATATGGATTGCTAACTACAATATACTAATAATTATTAATCAGAACGAACATATGTAATAATTTTAAGGTTGAAAGAAATACGATAAGTATCATCCTGATAACTTTATCATTGGATCGGATAGATGATTCATTGATTTCGGCAATAAACCGTCCCTCATACGAAATTGACGTAGGTCTTTAATCTTAAAAGTAAACTATAATTAAGTAAGAGCTGATCCGGCACCTGAATAGCAATACTATTAATATTAACGTAAAATAGTTGCCATATTACCGGATCAGCAATTTCTATAGAAAAGAAGCCTGCTGATTTATACCTCCCCGGCTGCATAAGGCAAATACATTATCTAACGGACTATGGGGTAATCTGTCAGGTGGAACACATACATGCAGGTAAATCATCGTGTTGAATATATTTGAATGACCAAGTAGTTTTTGAACCGCAATAATATTCACCCCGTCTTCCAGCAAATGAGTGGCAAAACTATGGCGCAGCATATGAGTATGAACTTCTTTTATTATTCCCGCTTTTTTGGAAACTGCTTTGATCACCCATTGTACGCCTCTCTGACTATATTTGGTATTCACATCAGCTTCACCGTCCCCCCTCCATTGCCCATTAAACAGCCACTCTTCCGGTTGCTCATCAGCTATATATTTCTTAATTCCCCGCGCAAGATGATCTGACAAGGGAACATATCGGTCCTTATTACCCTTGCTTTGAACAATATGTACCAACTTGCGATTGAAATCAAGATCTCTAATACGAAGATTGCGTACTTCCATGCAGCGCATTCCACAACCATACAACAATCCAATTAATATTTTATGCTTTAGTGAATTTGCTGCATGCAGCATATGCCATAATTCTTCCCTGCTAAGGATTACGGGAAGTTTTTTTTCATTTTGGATAGAAGGTAGCTGGAGATGTTCATAGGGTAAACCTTCTGCTTTTAACATGAACCGAAGACCATAAACCGTATGTTTGAAATAGGTTTGTGAGGGTGTTTTACTTCGCTGCTGAAGCTCATACAGATAGTCTTTTACCTGTTCCGGATCCAGCAAGGTGGGAAGACACTTAAAATGTAATGCTATTGCAGCCACATGCCGGCTATAACCTTCGAAGGTCCTGGGGCTGCGGCCTAAAAGAGAAATATTTCGCTCAAAACGATGTAATAATTCCGAGAAACCGGGTACTTCCCGACATGCGCGATTTAATTGCTTGTTCCATCTTTGCCCTTTCTGAACTTTTTTTTCGTTATCAACTTTATTATTTTTGGTTGAAACGAAATTACTTATAATAGGGGAATCAATATTGCGTTTAATTGTACGATTTTAAAGAATCTACAATCAAACCGAATCGTAATATTAAGATTAAATTAATGTTGATAGCATGATGATAGCGCTCAGCCGGGAATCAATCTTTAAGCGCTCTGCTTTTATTGATAACCAATTGTCCCGGGCACAAATGACAATTATGAGAACAGTTGATCTGAATGACGCGGATGAGGTGGAATATACCATGTCGAAGCTTGATCATCTAAAACCTTTTGATCCTAAGCCGTATGAATGCAATGGCTTTTGTGTTATCGCATATCCCGCTATCGATACATCTGACTATGAGAATAATTTTTCCGGCGCTTTGAGGCGTTTTTTTGATGTACTGAATATTTCGGAAATCTTCATGCTAACAGAAATTAATTTTGATTGGAAAAATTTCGTATTTGAAAATGAAGTAAAAAGATCTTTGTTTCTTACATATGCAAATAACCTAACCAATTCTGTAGGCTACCAGTTCCCAACTTCAGCTATTGATTATATTCTACCATTATTCTATCAACATCACCCCGATAGTCCATCAATAGGTTTGATTAACAGCATTGGTGATATTCTATTAGATATGTTCATGTGTAAAGACGGCAATCTGCATGTATTGTACGATGAACAGCAGAAACCTGCTTTATTGCAAGCTGTAGAAACAGCAGGCTTAATTTCAGGTTCTTTTGAGATTTGCCAGATCAACAGGAAGGGTAGAATCTAGCTCATATCAACCCATCTTATACGAAAGCGGGATTTTTATACTACATAATTTTATACAGATAACATGAAGCTCAGAGGGAAAGAGAAGTTTTTTTGGGAACGGAACTTCAATATTAAGAGTGCAAGGGATATTCCTGAAGTAATTGACGGTATCAAAGGCATTGACTCCGATCACGATGATGAGTTTTTCTTCTTTCTTACATCAAGAGTCCAGCATGTAGGGAAAATTCATTTGCGTTGTACCAATTTGACGGATACAGGGGTAAAATATATTTCTACTATTAAAAATCTTAAAGAACTTACCCTCATAGATCATAATCAGCTTACCAAAGCCTGCCTGGAAGATATAAACAAATTGGCTGATCTTGAATATCTTGATATTTCAAGCAATGATTTTTCTATTGAAGATATCCTACAACTAACCAACCTGAAAAAACTTAAATATTTGATTATATCGGTCAGCGTTCAGGATGATAATATGAGCGGGTCGCTCATAGAGCTTAAGAATCAATTTGCAGGTTGCGACATTACGATATATTAGCACGAAAATACTCTTATACACTAATTATTCATTTATTGATAATCCATACAACTGACCATCTTTTCTAGAGATCAGCCATAATTGAGTATCATCCAACAGCACCTGATGCGGTTCCCATTCTGATAGATTAATGACTTTGAGCAGTTTTTTATCCCGATGACTGTATAAGACATATTTCATGTTATATAAGAGGGAAATGTTTTCATCATCTGCATGTAAAATTTTAACGGGTTCATCGTTGCCTGATTCAATTTCTGCAGATAAAGTATTTAATTGAATAGTACTTTTCCTTTTCTGATTTTTGCCAAATACATAAACCTGATCTTCATGAACTATAAACGTATATTTACTGGTAAAGCTTATTTCCGGTTCAGCAAAGTTATTAAGTCCAAGTTTTGCGGCAAGCTTTCCTTTAATTTCCATCCCGCTATGATCCAGGGCTATAAATTGTCGGGCACAGGGTAGTTCCGAAGGAAATACATTTTCCTCAAATCCATTATCACAGCCTGAAACCTTCAATGAACCATCATAATTTAATTCGATCCACTGATCACCTTCAGCATTGGCTATAATTTTATCCTGCAGGTAATAGGGTGTTCTGGAATAGCCATGTGCCAGGAATCGTTTCCACAATATTGAATCTGATTTTAGATCGTAGGCGATCAGGCATCCACCATCATAAATTCCGGTAAAGTATAAAATATCATTTTTAACAAAGGGCTGGGTTTCCACCGATGAAACTTCCAGGGTTTTTACAACTTTTCCGCTGGAGGGTTCTATTTTAAGCACCTGATTTTTTCCATTTGTTGCCCAGATGAAATTTCCACAGAAATAAGGGGGCAGGTCTGATTTCCATTTTAAGGGATAAGTCCACTTTTGACGGCCTGTATGTCGATCATAGGCGTATAGATTATAATCATTTGCATTTAAAAGGACAAGACTGTCATGAAGGTTTAATGAAGAATAGAATGGCCTTTCATTTGGTATTTCCATACCCGGATTGGTGCTGAAAAAAACTTTTTGCGCTGAGCTGATCACTGACCAGGCGAAGGCAACCAGGAAAAGAAATGTATGTTTCACAAGAATGCTAACGGAATAAGATCATTTTTAGTATTTAATCAGCGTAGTCCTCAAGGGAGGTATTTCTTTGGGCTAAGGGCTCTGGAGTCATTTGTAGCACTTTTCCACGTGTATTTCCTGTTATTCATCAATTTGTAAAACTCGCCATATGGTTAGCATTGGAGATTCATAGGAAATGAATCCTTAATTATCGCTTGAAAATATTACTTTACAGTTAAGTGAACTAAATGTTTGCAGTATAAAAATATATGAACTAATACATCAACGCTATAGGCTTTTTTCACCTGAGTATCGAATTTTAAGCGATGTGTGTTAGTATAATGGCGTATGGCCCTGGACAATCTGAATTAACCGATGCATTAAATTAACAGCATAACACGAAGCATTTTCTTACGCAAAGGTCGCGGCTGCTTACCATTTGGCACGTTTATCTGTGGGAGGAGAAATCTGAAGTGGGATTTTTGGATATAATACTATTATTTCTAATTATGAATCATTGATCATGAAATTTATTTTAACGATCGGTGCCGTATGTGGGGTTTTTCTGCTGCAGGCACAGCAACCTGAACCATTGATTTCAAAAATCGCTTTCGGTTCTTGTGCCAGTGAAAGGCAACCGCAGCCTATCCTTGATCTTGTTGTTCAGCATAAGCCAGATGTGTTTATTTATCTTGGGGATAATGTGTATGGTGATACCTACGATATGAAAATTCTGCAGTCCAAATATGATTCTCTTGCCGCTAAAGAAGAGTTTAAGCGGCTGAAACAATCTGTCAAAATTCTGGCTACATGGGATGATCATGATTTTGGTTGGAACGATTCAGGAAAATATTATCCTTTCAAAGAAAAATCCAAAGACATATTTCTTAATTTTTTTGATGAACCGCAACATTCTGAACGAAGGAAGCGTGAAGGCATATATACAGCCTATTATTATGAACAAAATGGAAAAAGACTGCAGATTATTTTATTAGATAACAGAACCTTTAGAAGTGATTTACGGTTATACAGAGGTGAGCTAAGCCGCCAGTCTAAATATTTTTACCCCCTCGATTATTATCCTCATCAAATTGAAGATTCTGTATTACTGGGAGAAGAACAATGGGCATGGCTGGAAAGAGAATTGAGAAAGCCGGCAGATGTTCGGATTATTGGGTCAGGAACCCAATTTGGGATTTCCTATAATGGTTACGAATCCTGGGCAAATTTTCCACATGAGCAAAAGAGATTTATTGATTTAATAGTAAAAACTAAAGCAGAAGGAGTGTTGTTCATCAGTGGAGATGTTCATTACGCTGAAATTTCTAAGTTGGAAAGTCCTGAATGTTACCCCATCTATGATGTTACTTCAAGTGGCCTGACTTCTACCTGGTTGTTTGCAACCCCGAATGATAACCGTATCGAAGGCCCGGTAATGGAGAATCATTTTGGAATGATTTCAATTGATTGGAGCGCTAAAAATCCTAAAATCAAAATGGAAATATGGGACATCCATAATAATCAGCGAATTGAGCATACCATTGGCTTGAATGAGTTGAAGTTCCGTTAGGTGGTGGTATAGATTTGCTGTTTTTCCTACCTTCAGTCCATATTTTCAAAGATTATTGATGTCAATTACTAAAGAATCGGAACTTATTGGAATGAAAAAGGTTAGTGATGCTGTAGCTATCACCCTTAACGCGATGCAGTCCTTTGCAAAGCCTGGCATATCCACCAGTGAACTGGATGATTACGGAGCGCAAATGCTTGCTGGTTTCGGAGCTCGATCCGCACCTAAACTTGCCTATGGATTCCCCGGGCATACCTGTATCAGCGTTAATAAAGAATTTTGTCATGGTATTCCATCAACGCATACCATATTGAAGGAAGGTGACCTGATTAATATTGATGTATCAGCAGAACTGGACGGGTTTTGGTCCGATAATGGCGCTTCCTTTATTATAGGTAATGACCTTTATCAGCACACCCACCTGGTGGAAGCCTCCAAAACAATATTGCTTCAGTCTATTGCACAGATAAAGGCTGGTCTTCCAATAGCAACCCTCGGCCACTTTATCGAATCAGCCGGAAAAAGAAATGGATATTCTGTTATAAGAAATCTTGCTGGTCATGGGGTTGGCAGAAGCCTGCATGAGGCTCCCTCGGAAATACTCAATTACAGGAACCGCTTTAATAAAAGTAAATTCAGGCGAAACTCAGTAGTGGCCATCGAAACATTTATAGCTACGCATTCCACACTCGCTGTAACGACTAATGACGGGTGGACGATGATAGGAAATAAAGGTGGATTTATGGCCCAGCATGAACATACTATTCTTGTTACTGATGATAAGCCCATCATCCTTACAGCCCTGAACGGTCTGATGAACTGATTAGTCCTTTCGATTAATATCCCGCCAAACACAATACAGCAGAGCTATTAACGTTTTTGCAGTAGTTTAATTTTGTGATTTATACCTGTGACAAAATGCCTACATTAGTCCACCTGGCCGATGAGCGAAATCTTCAGTCCATTCGAAAAAATGGAATTAAACCTTCAATTAAAGGATTGGGTATTTATGCGATGCCCGTATTGCCTGACTTTTACGCATCTCACCAATGGCTTCGTGAACTGAAAAGTACCGGAGCTAAAACGATTATAGGTGTATATTTCAAGTTAGATGTCAGTGAAATGGTATATGTTGGTCGCTATAATAAACATCATCAGCTTTTGCCATTGGGTGATGCTTTCAAAAAGATTATGGAACTGACTGATCCAATAGGGTATGAGTTGATTATAAACAGGAAGATTGAACCTAAAGAGATCAGCAGGATTAAATTTCTTCCCCAGGTTATTGGCTGGCGCTATTTTCCTGAAAGCAATAATGTGAAACCCTGCGCATGCGAATTTTGCCTGAAAGGAACAATCAAAGGCCGCAGAACACTCAATCGTTTATCGGGTAATAATTAACGCTAATACTAACGTCAAAGAGACATTCATGCCCATCACTGCTCAGTATTTGGTTCAGCTTTGATTTTTATAATTACCTGATTATAGGATATTGTTACACAGCTACTCAATTGTTACAGCGATTGGAGTATTTTTGCCCGACTTAAATGGTTCGGATGAAAACAGGGCAAGGTACAGCTAAGATTATACTGATTGCAAGTATTGTTGTTTTTCTTTTTTATTTCATAACCCTGTATGTAGTTGAAGACGTTTACACTTATGCGCTAACCGGCGCCATATTTGAAGTGCTGGCCCTTCCGATATTGTCGATGCTTGTCGCCCTTCCTTTCGTCAATATCTATATGCTTATTAAATACAAGACTGTGCCAAAGCAGTACATACTTTATTCTTTTGTGCTTTTGCTGCTCACTGCCGCCATGATCTGGCTGAAATCGAGCTAAATAGAATAACCATATCGATCCCGTTTAAAATACCCATGCAAAAAATTTATACATCAGGTATAAAATGCCTGCAATCAACAACAGTAGCACCAATAGTACCGGAACAAGTATTTTCCATGCACCTCCGCGATATCTTCCCTCAACATAATGTTTCTCCATGAGGCGCATATTTCGCTGATTAGCTTTGAATGCGATATCAAAAATATCTCCGAGTATGGGTATTGAGCCAATAGCGGTATCAATTACCACATTTAATACCATGCGGGCCAGTACATGTCCACTGGCGCCGTTTTTGGCCATATGGCCCAGCATAAACGCGGAAATGGCAAAAGTCGACAGATCCCCGGCCCCGGGTATTAAACCAATAATGCCATCCAGTCCAAAACGAATAGAAGTGCCCGGTATCCTGAATTGTGAATCCATCAGTTTTGCTAAAAACGCCAGTTCTTTAAAACGTTTAGCAGGAGGTTTTTGTTGGGTATTCATATTAACCGGTTAATTCAGGCTTTTTATTTACGGGCGATATAATATATAGATGAACAGCCTATGGTCATTTCAAATCATTTAAGGGATCATGCTGACAGTATCTATTCTTATTCAATTTAGCTATAATCAGCATCATTTTAGTGTAATGGGATATGGTATGCTTATTTTACTTAAATTATGGTGACATCCTGCAAACAGGCTTTGTGAATTATTATAATAATTATAATGCCATCAGAAAAAGATAAAATGATTGCCGGGGAAATGTATGACCCCCTTGACCCGCAACTGGTCGAAGACAGGCAGCGGTGTCGGTTGCTATTGCTGGAGTTGAATTCGGGGAGGGAAGATCAACCCGAAGTACGGAAAGCCATCCTGCAACAATTAATTCCTGATGCTGCTCCTGATTTATGGCTGCAGCCGCCCTTTTATTGCGATTATGGCTATAATATGAAGATTGGGGAAAGAGTCTTTTTCAATTTTAATTGTGTGGTCCTTGATGTTTCACCGGTGTATATTGGCAATCGTACCATGTTTGGCCCCAACGTTCAGATTTATACAGCTACACACCCATTGAATCCTATAGAACGGGCAGGTGGTCTGGAATATGCAAAACCTATCACCATTGGAGATGATGTTTGGGTCGGGGGAAGTGTGGTGATCTGTCCGGGTGTAACTATCGGAAGCCGGTCAGTAATTGGTGCGGGTGCTGTGGTTACGAAAGATATTCCCGATGATGTATTTGCCGCCGGTAATCCCTGCCGGGTTATCCGAAGCATATAAGGCATGTTTCATTCCGGTTGTTTGCCTAATTGGTTACCCGTTGTATTTCTTCGGATGCACCGCCTGTTCGGGGGGAACTGGCACGGAAATCTTTCCCGAAACGATAGGTGAAGTTGATATTTATCAATCGGGTATCGCGCTGGAACCGGAAGTATTCAGTTGCCTGGTTGAATACGGTAAACCCTTCCATATCCTGCGTATAAAAAATATCCCGGAAGGATAATTTTAAACTTCCTTTATTCTTAAGAACCTGCCGCGATAAACCCAGACCTATCTGTCCTGTAGGCTCTACAATTTCTTGAATATCGGCCTGGCTACGGGTAATATAATATCCGCTTAGCTCTGCTGTAAATCCATTCCCCAGCCTGAACTGATTATTGATATTGATATTCATTTGCGTAATACGGGCTTCCATCTCCTTCCAGATAAACCCTTTCATCTGCTTATGTAAAAGATCGGTTTGCACATTCAGCGACCAGAAACCGGTGAGCTGATGACTTATTCCCACGCTTAAGCCCAGTGTATGCCGTTTACCCAGATTGCCTTCAGAATAATAAATGGTACCCACACTGTCTGAAAAGAAAATCTGAGAAAAATAATCTTTCGAATAACTATAAGATAAACTGGTATTCAGGGTTTGCTTATAAATGTGCTCCAGCTTAACATTATAGGTCAGTTGCGGGTGCATCAGCGGATTACCCGACATATATGTATACTTGTTGATAATGTAAACGAATGGATTTAGTTTCTGATACGCTGGCCGGTCAATTCGTTTCCCCATGCTCAGGCTGAATTCATGAATGGAATCAGCTTCATACCCGATTAGCAGGCTGGGAAAAAAATTCCCATAGGATCTGGAGAATGATGAGTCCTTCTGAAGCAGGTTGCCTCCCTGCCGGGCATCATATACCGTGTGCTCATACCGCAGTCCGCCTTCCATGTTCCATCGCTGACCAGTAAGCGAAATTCCGGAATAGGCCGACTTTATCTGTTCTGCATACGTAAATGAATTTGTTCTGCTGTAGTCTGGAAGCCAGGTATTCCCCCATGCGGTAAAATAATCTGCAATATTATCAGTTTCAATCCCTGACCATTTCAATCCGGATTCAACCCGTATATTTTTGGGCAGGTTAAGGGTATGATCAGCTTTTAGGGAAAAGATCCGGATGTTGGAGGGCAGGTCACCTTTAAAGGCTTCTTTATAATTGTTCTGCCCCAGCCGCTCATTTTCAAACAATTGTAAATTCTGAAACCGGTACCCGATTATATCAATATCCGCTGCCAAGGACTGTCCTTTTCGGTTGTCGTGGCGGATATTAAGGTTCAGCATGCCATTGACGGATTCGCCGGTATTGGTACTGCCGGTGGAAATTAATGAGTCTATGATGTTTGAAGAATTGATCCAGCGGCCTGATCCGCTTCCAACTCCCTGCCGGGTGGAGAAATTTCCGGAAACTCCCATGCCGAGGGTGGTTTTGTCATTAACAGTATAATCCATTCCGGTGCGAATCGTATGGGATGCTGAGGAGGATCGTAAAAAAGTCGGCTGCTCTAACTGGCTGAGTATGGTTTTATCATCGGTGTCGAGATAGGTCCGAAGAGCGATCATATTCAGAAAATTCTCATTCCCGTTCAATCCATAATTTCCATAAAGGTTTAATCGCCTGTTCTTGTAATTCAGGTTGATGGTATTGGTGGTCTTTCCATACCGGCCCATACCTGCCGTTAGGGATACATTCCCATTTAACCCCTGCCGGGTATTTTTTTTCAGCATGATATTTATAATGCCGGCATTACCGGCCGCGTCGTATTTCGCTCCGGGATTATCAATCAGTTCAATATGACTGATGTCGCTGCTGTTCATGCCAGCCAGATGTAGCGCTAACTGGGTGGGGGATAAGTACAATTGTTTGCCGTCCATCAAAACCAGTACATTCTCCCGTCCCTTCAGACTGATATTTCCATCCTTATCAACGGAAACACCCGGCGATTGTTCCAGTAATTCCAATGCGGATGTGCCCGTATTGTTAATGGAGCCATCAACCTGAATAATTGTTTTTCCCGGTAAATAGCGAACAGGATTTTTTCTTCCCGACAATACCACCGCTTCCAGTTCCTGACCGGATCTGGCGCTGAGCACTATGCGTATTGTAGTGTCTGTTGACGGGAGCATTAAATGTTGTTCATAAGGGGAATAACTGATATGACTGATCGACAATTTGTACCTGCCAGGGGACAGGCTAAAGGTTGATGTACCGGCTGAGTCGGAGACTGAAGTAAGATGATCTGAATTATTCGTATCAATGACATCTACTCCTGCGTTGCTAACCGGTACCTGGGTTGAATCGGAAAGGATAATCCGCAGGTTGATTTTTTTTGTTGAAGGCAGTTGCGCGAGCGCCTGCTGTTGAAGGGTGCTACCCGTGAACAGGCAGAGCAGTAATAAGCGACGTAACAGTAAACGATGCATCCGGTAAGTTATTGATACGGAAACTGCTGACAAGCCGCGATTTGCTGAGCGGCAGAAATTCAAAATTGAACGGTTGACATGGCGTAATCAACTCAATCTAAAAAAAATATCTGACCATAACAATTCGGATATTATTTTACATTTGCAGCCGAATGGTTGCCTAAGTAAGGTTTCTTATTTTTCATCTTTTTCGTTTAAAGACCGTTCATTTACGAATAGCCCGTTCAGTCTGAAACGTAAATGATATGGGTTTCAAAATCAGGCATCATGAATACAAATACACATTTTTTGTTCAACATCGATTCGCCGGCAAAGAAATTATATATTGAACGGGTGTTCCAGGCAGCACCTGCGGATGTCTGGAATGCCTGGACTATACCCTCTTTACTGAATCAGTGGTGGGCTCCTGAGCCATGGAAAGCTGAAACGAAAAACATGGATTTCCGGGAAGGCGGTAGCTGGATTTATGCCATGGCTGGGCCCGATGGAACCAGAAACTGGAGCCGTGCTGATTTTTTACAAATCCAAACAGGAGAAAAGTTCGTAAGCCGCGATTGTTTTTGTGATGAAAACGGAATAAAAGATGAATCGCTTCCCGCTATGATCTGGACAGTTGAATTTATGCCTAAAGATGCACTTACGCTGGTACGTATCACCATTGATTATGATACCACTGAAGACATGCATAAAGTTATGCAGATGAACTTCCGTGAAGGCTTTACCGCTGGGTTACAGAACCTGGATAAGCTCCTGTCATCCAGATCCTGAAAATGGATTAGATTGCGCGTATAGGTATACCCCTGAATGATTGCGTAAATAAAATGCTACTATAAGGGATTGGATTGATGCAATGGATTATACAAAAGTAATGTTACCCTGGGTGCCTCCAAAGGTTGCCCTTTCGACCTGATAATTCAAAAAAATAAACGTATCTATATCCACTTATAACTGTTTTTTCAAATGTCGTCAACACATCATTACACAATACAATGCCGCTGGACAGGAAATACCGGCGAAGGTACCCGATCGTATACAGGTTATGAGCGTAGTCATACGATCACTGCTGGTTCAAAAGTTGATATTCATTGTTCTTCAGACCCCGCCTTCCGCGGTGATGAAAAAAAATATAATCCTGAAGAATTATTCCTTAGCTCGATTTCATCATGTCATATGCTATGGTACCTTCACCTCTGTGCAGTCAACCATATTGTTGTACTGTCCTATGAGGATAATGCTGAAGGTGTAATGACGGAATCCGGTACCGGAGGCAGATTTACTGCCGTTGTCCTTCATCCTGAAGTTACAATAGCGGATCCGGATATGATTGAAAGGGCGCATGCTCTTCATGCGGAAGCCAATAAGCATTGTTTTATTGCAAACTCGCTGAATATTACGGTTGAGCACAAACCCTTAATTTCGGGTAGACGTTCCGGTTAATTTAAATTCCCGCTCATGCGCTTCTTCCTCGCTATTGTTTTTTTAATGCTTACAGGTTCTGCCTATGCTCGTTCGGGAACTGTTGTTTCGGATACTGCTGTCAGGCCATTTATACTTGGAGAAGTACATTCCCTGTATTCCCGTCACACCATGGAAAACAGGGTGCTTAATATCTATCTTCCATCCGGCTATTCCGCAGATAGTGCCGGCTATCCGGTGATCTATCTGCTTGATGGTTCAGCGGATGAGGATTTTATTCATGTAGCAGGTTTAGTACAATTCCTGAATTTTCCCTGGGTAGATCAATTGCCGCCCAGCATTGTGGTGGGTATTGGTAATACCAACCGCCTGCGTGATTTTACCTTTCCACTTACGGATGCTGAAGACCGGAATGACTATCCGCAATCTGGAGGTTCATCCGCATTTATTGATTTCCTTGAAAAGGAAGTGAAGCCGTACATCCAGGCAAAATTCAATACCTCTGATGAATCAACCCTTATCGGGCAGTCGCTGGGCGGATTATTGGCAACCACCATACTTGAACAAAATCCAAAATTGTTTAACCGCTATATTATTATCAGTCCGAGTATATGGTGGAATAACGGTTCTATACTCAATGAATCCTTTACTCTTTTGGCTTCCGCTCAACGGGCTCCTGTAGCCATTTACATAGGAGTGGGTAAAGAAGGTCTTACCCCCGGCCGGCTTCCCCGGGTTATGGAAGTAGATGCCAACCTGCTGGCGGAAAAACTAAGCGCATTAAACAATAGGCATCTGAAAATTGTCTTTGATTATCTGCCCGGAGAAAATCACGCGACCATAACACATCAATCCGTCTTCAATGCCTTCCGGGCGCTTTTTCAAAAATAGCAATGGCCTGGTTTTTATAGCTCCCTCCTCAGCAATTACATTGCTTAATACGCTGTTAATGTTTTTCGGTCGGCATAAATAATCATTTTATGTTTCAATTTTGCATGTCAAAAATTCGCCATTCAACTGCCTTTCTATGAATCATTTTTACCGGTTACTTTTAGGTTGTGTTGTTCTACTTTCTTCATTAGCCGCAAATGCCCAGAATACGGGAAGTATCTCCGGGCTTGTGCTGGATGCAGACACTAAACTTCCTTTGGCCGGAGCTACAGTTTCAATCGACAGTTTTAGCCTGGCAACTTCCACGGATTCCAGCGGGCGATTTCGATTGCAGGGCATCCCTGTGGGCTCCTATGCATTGAAAGCCACTTTCGTGGGTTATCGCGAATTGATCCGATACAATATTCCGGTTACAAGTGGAAACGAATATGAAATCTCATTTGAACTTCAGCCTGAAGAAGGTTTGCAGGATGCGGTTGTGGTGACTGCTACCCGCAGGTCGGCCCGGGCCGCAACGTTGGAAACGCCCTTAAGTGTTCAGCGCCTGAGTTCCGAAGAAATAAAAACCAATCCGGGTGGTAATTTCGATATCAGCCGGGTCATCAATTCGCTGCCCGGCGTAGGTGGATCTTCGGGTAGTGTAGGTGGTTACCGAAATGACATAATCATCCGTGGTGGTGGGCCCGCTGAAAATGTTTTTTATCTTGATGGAATAGAGATTCCCGTAATCAATCACTTTGCCACTCAGGGTAGTGGGGGAGGACCTACCGGAATACTGAATGTTTCCTTTATCGAAGATGTAAAGCTTTCGGCGAGTGCCTTCGATGCAAAATATGATAATGCTTTATCGAGTGTTTTTGAATTCAGGCAAAAAACCGGTAATCCGAACCAGACACAAGGAAACGTACGCCTGAGCGCAACCGAACTGGCGGCTACACTGGAAGGGCCTTTAAATAAGAATCAGAATCTTACATACCTGGTTTCCGCACGGCGAAGTTATCTTCAATTGCTCTTTTCCGCTATCGATCTTCCTATTCGGCCCAACTACTGGGACTTTCAGTATAAAGTCACCTACAAGCCCGATACACGCAGCACCCTGACATTTCTTGGCGTCGGCGCGATTGATCAGTTCGGTTTTGGTACTATCCGCGAATTGACACAGGATAAATTATATACATTAAACCAGGTTCCATCCATAGAACAAAAAAGTTATGCTGTCGGTGCATCGTACAGAAGAACCGGTAAAAACGGATTTTGGCTCTTGTCGGCCAGCCGAAACCTGCTGAGCAATGATATTCAGAAATATGACGATAATGCTGAAACTGATGAATCAAAACTCCGCTTTCGTACCAACTCCGGAGAAGCGGAAAATAAGCTGCGGCTGGAGATCAATAATACGGTAAACGGATGGAAAATCAGCTATGGCGCCATGGCCCAGTATGTGCAGTTTTCTGCCGATAATAATATCCGTAGAAGAGCAGCGGTTGGTACCCAACCCGAAGATCGGTTCCTCTATTCCAGCAACCTCGATTTTTTTAAAGGCGGTGCTTTCTTTCAATTTGGAAAACGACTGTTTGATGAACGCCTGGGCCTGAGTGCAGGAATAAGAACAGATATAAATTCAGTTACCAACAATGGTGGGGATCCTTCCAGGGCACTGTCTCCCAGGATCGCCCTCAGTTTTGTGCTTGCCGATAAATGGAACCTGAATGCCACTGTGGGACGGTACGCCAAACTCAACCCTTATACGATTTTGGGTTTTCGCGACCGTGATAATAAACTGGTTAACCTGGGCAGTGATTACATCACTAATGTGCATTATGCCGGCGGACTCGAATTTCTACCCCGCTCTACCACCCGGTTTACACTGGAAGGATTTTTAAAGGACTATAATAATGTACCGGTTACCCTGCGCGACGGCATCAGTATTAATAACCAGGGCGCGGATTTCAATGTTGTGGGCAATGAGCCCGTACAGCCCACCGGTACAGGACGTACCTACGGAATTGAATTTTTCGCGCAGCAAAAATTGACCCGCCGAATGTTTGGTATTTTCAGCTATACCTGGTTTCATAGTAAATTCAGCAACCGCGATGGACGATTGCAGCCAAGCTCCTGGGATAACCGCCATCTGGTTAGTGCTACCTTCGGATACAAATTTCCCCGAAACTGGGAACTTGGCCTGAAGTACCGATTTCAGGGCGGTGCGCCTTATACTCCTTTCGACCTGATGGAAAGCCGCCAGAATTACCTGACGCAGGGACAGGGCTTACTCGACTATACCCGATTCAATACCCAGCGGCTCCAGTCGTTCTCCAGCAGTGATGTGCGCATCGATAAAAAATGGAATTTCAAAAAGATTACGCTGGATGTGTTCCTGGATGTCTCCAACTGGTGGGGTGCAAAATCACCAGCCTATCCGCAATATACCTTTGAACGTGATCTCAATACACTTGAATTTATCACTACCGATGGACTTCCTGTTGCAGCCGATGGCAGCAATGCCAGCCCGCTGGTATTGTTAAATAATGATGCCGTAATTCTGCCTACCCTGGGATTTATTATCGAGTTTTAACGTGTGATAATTCACCGGGATGGGTTAACTTAGAATAGCAACCGGTAGTGAAACGATGGATACCATCATAGGAGAGGATGCTGCGGGAAAATTTTGAGAATCTGCAGTAAGCCTTCTTCCACTCGCCCTATTGAACAGCCTTTTTACTGAAATGTAATGATGTCATTACCATGAAAAAAGTCTTCAGTGGGATACTCCTATTACTGCTATGGACAGCCGTAATGCTGCAGCTCTTCCTTATGCTTCAAAATCGGGTGTTTCCAATAGGGGAAACCCTGATCCGGTTTTTCAGTTATTTCACCATTTTAACCAATACGCTTTGCGCGGTTTATTTTACGGCCGCATTTTTTGAGCGTTCATGGACGCGGCAGCCCGGATGGCTTACCGCCTTAACCTTATATATTTTTGTTGTGGGACTGGTTTACCAGCTGGTCTTGCGCAAACTCTGGGAACCCACCGGCCTTCAGCAGTGGGTTGATGAACTGTTACATTCTGTAAATCCATTGCTGGTGTTTTTTTACTGGATCGCTTATGAACGAAAACACGAGTTGAAATACAGTATGGTTCCCGGCTGGTTAATATATCCATTGGTTTACCTGTTGTATATCCTCATCAGGGGAAATATTTCAGGATTTTATCCCTATCCTTTTTTACAGGTCCCTCAGATCGGCTTAAGGCAGGTGTTAATGAACAGTGGATTGCTGCTCGCAGGTTTTATTCTGTTATCCACGATACTGATATATGCCGGCAGTCGTAAGACAGGCTCAAAGACAGTCATCAAAAACTCATTGGAAGAATGAAAAAGAATACCATAAGAAACCGCAGGAATATTTTAGGAATAATACTGCTGTTAATAGCGGTGAATGCATTTGCCGGGGGATGGTATGGATTAGCCGGAGCAGAGGGGTTGTCGGTAGAATGGCTTGATGGATCGCCATTTGAAACATACAGAGTGCCTTCTCTTTATCTACTAATTATTATTGGAGGGCTCAGCCTTTTTTCTGCTGTTGCCTTGTTCGGAAATAAGCAGTTTGCCTTCAGGGCAGCACTCATAAGCGGAATTGTTCTGGCATTCTGGATCATGGTGCAGGTATGGATAATCGGACTGGTTTCCTGGATGCAGCCGGTTACCTTTGTAGCAGCCCTGCTCGTGATTTTACTGAGCCGCTTTAATAACAAGTAGCGGGTAAATAATATAATTCCAATCATATGCATACTACCAATTACTACAATACCTTCATCGAAGTAGCTCCTGATACTAAAGCTATCAGCGCTATTCACCCAACAGCGAAGGATAAACGAACTGTTGCGCAAATACAATACGAATTGATTGCAGGAAATCCCTATAAATACAGTTCCGATGATGTATTGTTTAAGGTGTATGCTGAACGGAATAATGCAAACACTACAAATAGCAAAGACCGGGAATCGTTTTTTTCCAAAGCTCAGCCCTGTTTCCGGGCTTCCCCAATTCCAAAGCAGTATGGGTTTGGAATACATTTCAATGAAAATGGTAAGATGGCCCTGTACCCAATGGAGTCCGAAGAATACCGGCAGTTTCTTAATGACAGCGGCATTACTAAATTAAAGGCGATGCGCTCTTCCAAAAAATGATGCTGCAGAGTGTGCGGCAGTTTCAGTGTATTATATGAATGATGTACAGGGATTTGTTAATCGCGCATAGTATAATAGCATATGTTATCCTCTATACAGCTTCGTGAAGCCATGCCGTCCGATAAGGATGTATTACAATATTGGGATGAGCAACCTCATATCATAGCCAGTGATCCGAATGATGACTGGCAATGGGAAAATGAATTGAAATTCAAACCTTCATGGCGGCAACAGCTAATCGCGGAACTCAATGGTAAGCCGATAGGATTTGTTCAGATCATTGATCCGCAGTTCGAAGATTCGGGCTATTGGGGAGAAGTGGGGGGTGGCAAAAGAGCTATTGATATCTGGATCGGTGAACAGGAAAACCTCAATAAAGGGTATGGAACCTTAATGATGCGGGAAGCCCTGTCCAGGTGTTTTGCAAGTCCTGAGGTAATGGAAATTTGGATCGATCCCCTGGAACAAAATACGGCGGCCCGGCGGTTCTACGAACGCTTGGGATTTGAGTTTTTGGAGATCCGCAGGTTCGGAAAGGATGTGTGTGCGGTATACCGGCTTACCCGCGCGACTTTTCAAAACCGCAGATGATCTTTAAGCATAATAAAAAAAAGACCGGCTCTTAAAGAACCGGTCTTGATGTATGTTTTAATGCTAAGCCTAGCGCAGGAAAAGCATTTCCCGGTATTTGGGCAACTGCCAGTACTGATCTCCGACCAGTAATTCCAGCTTGTCAACATGATACCTGATCTTATCAAAGAAAGCCTGCTTCACCTCAAGAT
>JAEYRC010000032.1 GCA_023409675.1 Bacteroidota bacterium | reverse complement strand
CGCGGATCTTTTTCATGCACACATCGGGTCCGTTGACAATTTCGCCCGGGCGCTGGTGATCGCCGACCGTGTTCTTGAGCATTCAGATTATAAAAAAATCAGGGCAGAACGCTATGCCAGTTTTGATCAGGGAAGGGGAAAGGATTATGAGCAAAATGCGCTTTCCCTCGATGATTTGCGGCAATATGCGATAGAAAATGGCGAACCTGCAGCCATCAGTGGCCGGCAGGAATACCTCGAAAATATCATCAATAGATATATCTAAACCTCTTTTCCTGCAAACATTGTAGCTTGAAATTCTGCAGAAAGGGCATAAAACAACAGCGGAAGAAAAAGGATGATCCAATTTCTTCCGCTGTTTTCAATTACATCTGATCCTGGTGCTTTATCGCGAAGCCGCGCGAAGCGCAGAATAATTTAATACGATTTCACAGAATGCTTTAATGCCTACATCCAGCCGGCTGTCGTCAATCAGGAAATCAGGAGTATGGTGCCCCGGGGCATCCTGTGCTGAATTTCCGGGAGGCAGTCCGCCGAGATAAAAGAAGAATGCGGGTGCATGTTTTCCATAATAAGCGAAATCTTCAGCTCCAGTGGTCCATAAATGCGGAACCGCCCGGGTTTTACCCGCCGCTTTTTCCAGGGCAGGGATCATTGCCTTTACCAGCGCGGAATCATTAAATGTAACGGGAGTTTTTTTGTCGATGTTGAGGGTGATCGTGGCACCACTTGATTTAGCCACACCGTCCACAACTTCCCGGATCCGGGCATGAACCTCATCCTGCATAACCGGATCAAGGGTTCGGATAGTACCGTCGAGCTGCGCTTCCTCGGGAATGATATTGTTGCGTATGCCGGCATGAAATTTCGCAACGGTAATAACAACCGGTGCCTGTACAATATTCTGACGACGGCTGACTATGGTTTGAAGTGCATTGATAACCTGAGCGCCGGTGGTAACAGGATCAATACCTGTCCACGGCGCGGAACCATGCGCCTGTTTTCCTTTTATATGAATACTCAGCCAGTCGGATGAAGCCATATAGGCGCCCTGCTTATAGCGAATTTCACCTGAAGGGATAGACGAAGAAATATGTATGCCGAATATGGCATCCACTTTAGGATTCTCCATAACACCCTCCTTGATCATTAATGGCGCACCACCTTCCTCCTCGCCCGGAGGGCCTTCTTCCGCAGGCTGAAAAATGAACTTCACGGTTCCGGCAATATCTTTTTTCATTCCCGACAACACCTCGGCTGCTCCCATCAGCATGGCCACATGCGCGTCATGACCGCAGGCATGCATAACCGGAACTTCTTCACCAAGATATTCTGCCCGAACTATGGAAGCAAAGGGAAGGCCGGTTCTCTCCAGTACTGGCAGCGCATCCATATCGGCTCTCAGGGCGATGACCGGTCCCGGCTTAGCGCCTTTCAGCAGGGCCACCACACCGGTTTTACCAACACCCGTTTGTACCGTTAAGCCAAGGCTTTTCAAATGAGCGGTGATATATTCCGCGGTTTTGAATTCCCGGTTACTCAGTTCAGGATTTTGATGAATATGCCTGCGCCACTCAATAACTTTTGGTAAAACTCCGGCAGCTCTTTCCGAGATCTTAGCAGTAAGATCCGTCTGCGCTGAACCAATCAGAGGCAAACCAATCAGGCATAAAATACTGATAGCAATTCGATGCATACAATTGATGATTTATTTTCGGTTATAGGTTACCGGTATTCTCCAAATACTTCCCGCAGCGTGTCTGAAATTTCACCCAGGGTACAATTATTTTCAACAGCCTCAATAACGGCAGGCATGATATTCTCATCACCGGAAGCTTTATCATTCAATACCTGCAGCAACGTATCGATCCGTGCGGGATCGCGCCTTTTACGCAAATCAGCCAGCCTGGCCGTCTGAACCTGGCGTATAGAATCGTCGATACGGAAGGAGGGCGGACGTACTTCCTTATCGGCCACAAATTTATTCACTCCCACAATAATCTTTTCCTGGTTCTCTATTCCTTTCTGACAGGCATATGCGCTTTTCGCGATTTCTTCCTGAATAAAGCCCTGCTCAATGGCCGATACACTACCGCCCATCTGATCGATCTGTTCCATGAGTTTCCATGCTCCGGCTTCAACCTCACGGGTGAGTGTTTCAACATAATAGGAGCCGGCAAGAGGATCCGCGGTATCGGCAGCCCCACTCTCAAAGGCAATGATCTGCTGGGTACGTAGCGCTATGGAGGCGGCTTCAGCGGTGGGCAGGTTCAGCGCTTCGTCGTAGCCGTTCGTGTGCAGCGATTGCGTTCCACCGAGCACTGCTGCCAGTGCCTGGATCGTAACCCGCGAAATATTGTTCAGCGGCTGCTGCGCCGTTAGCGTACTTCCTCCGGTTTGGGCGTGAAAGCGCAGCATCATGGCTTTTGGATCGGTGGCACCAAGCGACTTCATGATCTCAGCCCACATCTTCCTGGCCGCCCTGAATTTGGCTACTTCTTCAAACAAATTATTATGGGCGTTGAAAAAGAAAGATAATCGTTTGCCGAAAACATTAATGTCCAAACCCTTTTCCAGCGCAGCCTGCACATAGGCCTTGCCGTTAGCAAGTGTGAAGGCGATTTCCTGAACAGCAGTACTTCCGGCCTCCCGGATATGGTAACCCGAAATGGAGATGGTATTCCATTTTGGCATCTCCTTGCTGCAGTATTCAAATATATCTGTAATGATGCGCATGGAAGGCTTGGGCGGATAGATATAGGTTCCCCGTGCAGCATATTCTTTCAGTATATCATTCTGGATGGTACCGGTCAGGGCCCTGATATCAGCCCCCTGTTTTTTTGCCAGCGCAACATAGAAGGCCAGCAGAATGTAGCCTGTTGCATTGATGGTCATTGAGGTAGACACCTTCTCCAGCGCGATACCATCAAAAAGCCGTTCCATATCCTCCAGGCTGTCGATGGCCACCCCCACTTTCCCAACTTCTCCTTCAGCAAGTTCGTGATCGCTGTCGTAACCGATCTGTGTAGGCAGGTCAAATGCCACACTGAGGCCCATTACACCCTGTGATAAAAGATAATGATAGCGCTTATTGCTTTCCTCGGCTGTACTGAAGCCCGCATATTGTCGCATGGTCCATAATCGTCCCCGGTACATATCGCGCTGCACACCCCGGGTATAAGGGAATGTTCCGGGATCGGGTTCAGCATGTCCTTCAGTATCCGAATGCCCGTAAACCGTCTTGATGCGGATACCGCTGTCGGTCATCCGTGTATTATCATCTGTAGTCATATTCCGGATTTGACTCAAGCCCTGTTCAGTAACTTTTTTGCCTCGAAACTCAATACTTCCGACACGATATTGTGTAAGGATACTTTTGGATTTTGAACAATCATTTCAAGGATCTGCCGGTTCAGGTCATTTCCGGATGCGGTTTCAGGAAGAAAGGACGAGACCTGGTTAATGATATGAATATTCTGTTCCCGAAGATTACGGACGGCCTCCCAGGCTTCCGGCGACACATAGATCTGCTGGGTTATATTGTGATCGAACTCCTGCTTTATCGTACTTACCAGTAGATGCTGCATATCACGAAGCGATACGCCGGACTGGTTGGAACGGCTGATCACATTCGGTAGCGCAATCCGGTCGCTTAAAAGGATCAGGCGTTCATAGGCTTGAAGCTGAAGTTGTAAACTGATGGAATCCTGTCCCGGTTTTTCGGGAACTTTAGTGGTGCTTTTTTTCATATCCTGTTGTTTCCATAATAAATAGGCAGCGGCGGCACCTATAACCAGTGCGATGGCGATGGCCCAGTATAAATTTCCCAGATCCAAGAAATATAATTTTAATCCGACAAATGTAATCATTCAGGCAGTAAAAACCGATGTTAGCTTAACAGGTTCATGGCTGGGGAAGGGATACCCGGAATTTCCGTAAATTTGCAGCTAAAAGGAGCAGCATATGAATATGGTTCAAACT
>JAEYRC010000358.1 GCA_023409675.1 Bacteroidota bacterium | reverse complement strand
TTCAGCTACCTTATCTTTCTGCGCATTCACGAAGGAAACGGTCAGCAGGCAAAAAAGAACGGGAAAAATTTTAAACGGGCTCATTTTCATTTACGGAAATTTTATCAGGTCTGCCGCTAAGTTCCGTGAATCCTATAGAAATCAGGAACAAAAAAGTATAACCGGTAATCACATTCAAAATTTGTATATCAACTTGTGTGCAACTGTTGTTCTTAATACCTTTGAGCGATAGCCGGCTTATGAAAATACTGTTTTTAATTGTATTGTGTTTTGGTGCCTTCTGTGGCCCGGTCAGAGCAGGTGACAGTACCCTGCTGAATTCCCTGCTACAGCATCTTCAGCAATTACAGGTTTCCAGCCATCCCGACTTCAAACCCGGCCAATATGCTTCGTACCGCGAATACCATTGGCGTAAAGGTGTATATAAAAATGACGCCAACAGCTTTTATACGGGTTTGGTAGGGTTTACCCTGCGATACCTGCATCCGCATTTGAACAAAAATCAGCAGAAAATTGCCGATACGATCATCTCCAACACAATGGGTTCTTACCGCTGGTTCGAGAATCAGAAAGGGCGCGCAACCTATAATTATTGGAGTACAGATCCACCTGAAATATTTCCGAACTCAGGCTGGATGAATCTTTTCAACAAAAGTCAGGCGCTTCCCGATGATCTTGATGTTACCTCGATTGTACTGATGGCCATGGGAGCAGAACGAAGCACCGTTGTTTCAGTACACCGGGATATGCAACACTATGCCAACGGGTCGGTGCGTACGGTTAAAAACACCTTTAAGGAATACAAGCATATGCCAGCTTATTCAACCTGGTTCGGAGAAAAAATGCCCGTTGATTTTGACATCTGTGTGCTTGCCAATGTATTGCTGATGGTTAACCAATACGACATTCCTTACAATGCATCCGATTCAGCCACTCAGCAACTCATCGGTAAAATGATCGGCAACCGGCACCACATAACGCATCCTCACTACATATCGCCCTATTATGCTCGCACACCGGTTATATTGTATCTCCTTTCGCGCCTGATGGAAGCGTTTACGCTGCCGGAACTGGAACAGCATCGCGCCATGCTAATAGCGGATGCCCGGCAGCAATACGAGCAGGCCGACAACCTGATTGATAAGCTTATTCTATCCACTGCCTTATACCGCTGGGGGCAGGAACCACCCAAGGAACTGATAACACTGTCCCACGACCTCATTACGGAAATGCATGAAAATGATTTTGTCTTTTTCATTGCCGATATGGCCGGCATGCTTCCCAATCCCTTCAACACGCTATTGGGAAAAACCCGGCTGGGAAAATTCTATTATTACAGTCCTGCCTATAATACCGTGCTACTGATTGAAAATATTCTGTATAAACAAATCTATGCTAAGCGTTACCGATAAATTAAAACAGATTTTTATAATGCACTGGCGAATCAGTACATTTAACCTGTCAACTTCTGTATAAAACCTGCAACATGTTTTCAACGCTGCCTTTTCAGTATATCTTACTGGCTGATGATGATGAGGATGAATTATTGCTGTTGGGGGATATACTGAAGTCAATCGGTATTCCGCATAATATCTTTCATGTATTGAATTATGATGAACTGGACCGATTCCTGCATGCTGAGCTTATTCCAACAATAATTTTTCTGGATATCAATATGCCGGGGCGGCATGGCATTGTATGCCTGAAAGAAATCAGGCAGCTTCCGGTATACGATAATGTTCCGGTGATTATGTATTCCCATGCCCGCAATCCGGAGGAAATAGAAGCCTGCCGCCAGGCGGGAGCCAGTTTATATGTGAGCAAACCTTCGGGGTATCTTTCCATGGAAAAAATATTCAGGCAAATTTTCTCCATGAACTGGCCAGAGCGCCCGTGGATCATGGATAAGGAAAACTTTGTATTGAATAATCCCTAAAGATCAGATCGCCTGTTTCAGACGCACCTGCTGCTCCATTTCCTCTTCGAGAAGCCAGCAGCAACTGAGTATAATAGAGTTGAATGTATCGGTAAATTTTGCATCAGGCGCGGGCGCTAATCCTTCGATATGGAGTACAATATCCTGAAGCGGATTATGATGATGATCGGATAGTTTTACAATCAGCTGGCCTGCTTCCTCAGCAACATTATAGTGAAATTTATGGTCGTTGTACTGAATTGTTCCGGAATTGCTGTGCCAGATATTGTGGGAAGACTTTCCTATGGCAACACCGTACTCATTTTTAAATATTGTTTTGTGCGCCCAAAGCCCAACCTTCTCTATAAAAAACAATCGTCGTAGGTTTTTTCTGGTAATCCGGATCGATTGCCGATGCAGTTTGAGGGTGATGCGCATTAACGATTCCGCGCCTTTTTGCAACGCGCAGATGATGGTTTGATCATTTTGCTCACCATTCAAATACCATGTCATAACCGGTGATTTATCAGGTGTGAAGAAATGGAACGCTTACCATATTAAAGTAACGGCACAATTCTGACTTCTGCGCACTTTAAAACAATAAATTATTCACACCCTATAAACAAAACGGATGAAAAGAATCGATTTTATTCACACCGATGTAGGATTGCCTTACTACGGTCTTCCGGTAAACTGACCAATTAAAAGGTCCTCAGTTCAGGTAATACGAATTGACAACCAATCATTTATATTGATTCATAGTTCCACTCAGGCACACATCGTCAACAGTATGGCAGACTATTAACGTAAATATGGGGATGATACAATTTCAAGGCTGTATATTGCTGCTGTTTCCGGCGACTGGTTTTGGTACAAGTAAAACTTGATCGCTGAAGAAAAATTAATTGAGTATATCTTATGAACATCAAATCACTAACATTTCTGGCCCTGTCTGCATTTTTTCTTTACTCCTGCGACGATGCCTCTTCAGGGGATGATTCTAAAGTTGCTGAAGTTGCTGTAACTGAAGAAGGAAATACAGAATCCCTGCCGGCATTTATGCTGGTAGATGAGCAGGGTACACGCCGCGACCTGGCAGCATTCAGGGGTAAAAAGCTTTTTGTCAACTTATGGGCAACATGGTGTCCGCCCTGCCGTGCGGAAATGCCCTCCATTCAGAAATTGTATAACAGTACCGACCGTAACCGATCCGAGTTTATCATGCTGTCGCTGGATGAGGATTTTCAATCGGCCAAGTTTTACCGCAGCAAGGAATCGTTCAGTTTTCCCATTTATGCTCCTGCCCAGAATTTACCCGAATTGTTTAATGTTCGGGGTATACCGGCAACCTTCATTTTTGATGAATCAGGAAAGCTGATCCACCGTCGCGACGGCAGCGATAATTATGACACCGACAAGTATCGTGAATTGCTGAAATAATTTGCTGATCATAAAACATACAAGCCATGGAAACAGGCTTCAACGGACTTGCAGCCATCGTTACGGGAGCGGGCAATGGCATAGGTTTCGAAATCTGCCGCCAGTTATGCGAGCGGGGAACATCGGTTATATTGAATGACAGGAATGAAGCCATTGCACAGGAAGCTGCAAGCCGGCTTTCCGCAGCTGGCGGCCAATGCGTTGCGGTAGCGGGTGATGCCGCACAACCCCATACGATCGACAAAATGGTGGATACCGCAGTGCGACAGTTTGGACGACTGGATATCGCGATTGCCAATGCGGGAATCACGCATTTTGGAAATTTTCTCGAATATCAGCCCGAACATTTCAACCAGGTGATGCAAACCAATGCCGGCGGAAGTTTTTTTCTGGCTCAACGTGCTGCCCGGCAGATGATCGCTCAGGGATCGGGCGGTTCCATTTTGCTGATGTCATCGGTTACCGGTCATCAGGCTCATAAAGATCTCGCGGCGTATGGAATGAGTAAAGCGGCTATTGAAATGCTTGCCCGTAACCTTGTTATTGAGCTGTCTCCGCATCATATCACCATCAATGCGATAGCGCCGGGGGCAACCCTCACTGAACGAACATCAGGTGATCCGGATTATGCTGCAGCCTGGTCGGAGCGCACGCCTATGGGCAGGCCTGCTTCAGTAGCTGATATTGCACATGCCGCACTGTTTTTGGTATCGCCTTTATCGAGGCATATAACCGGTCAGCACCTCATTGTTGATGGAGGCTGGACACTTATCAGCCCGGGCCCATAAAGGCTCCTACCCCTCCACCAATCCATAACAAATCGCAGCGAGTATTCCCCCTACGATTGGTCCGAGAACCGGCACCCAACTGTAACCCCAGCCGGAAGGTCCTTTGCTGCCAAAAGGAAGCAGGGCATGCATGATGCGGGGAGGAAGATCACGAACCGGATTAATAGCATAGCCTGTGGGGCCACCCAGGCTCAGTCCAAGACCCAAAACCAGCAGGGCCACCGGAAGGGCATCCAAAGCGCCAAGGCTGCTTGAAGGCGCTGCAATGAACAACACGGCAAACACCAGGATGAACGTGGCAATCATTTCGGTGATAAAATTATTAACAGGACTGTTTATAGCCGGCATGGTGGCGAAAGTAGCCAGTTTAGTGCCGGTATCTTCGGTTTGAAGATAATGCGAGCGATAACAGACCCATACCAGTGTGGCACCGGCCATACCTCCGAGAAACTGACCGGCGACATATTCCGGAACCAGCGCCCAGCTTATTTTTCCGAGATACGCGAAAGCCAGTGTAATCGCGGGATTGATATGCGCGCCACTGCCTTTTGCCGCGACAAAAACCGCTACGAATACAGCGATAGCCCAGCCAAAGGTTATCACGATCCAGCCTCCATTATGTCCTTTGGTGTGTTTAAGAATTACGTTGGCTACCACACCATTGCCCAATAAGACCAGGATAGCCGTACCAATTAATTCACTCAGGAAAATGCCCATACAAAGATAGTTTTACAGATAATTTATTTTTCAGAAGCCCATACCTGAACCGCCTTCACGGCACGTTTCCAGTTGGAAATGTATTGATTTCGGCGCTCCTTATCCATCTGGGGATGAAAGGTTTTTTCGGCTGTCCAGTATTGTTGTATCTCATCAATGCCCGACCAGAACCCGATCGCCAGACCGGCCAGGTAAGCCGCGCCCAACGCAGTGGTTTCGGTAATTGCGGGTCGTATTACCGCGCATGACAAGACATCACTTTGAAACTGCATTAAAGCATCGTTAACCGTAGCTCCCCCGTCAACCCTGATTTCCTTAACTTCCAGACCGGCATCTGCATTCATGGAATTCAACACGTCCATAGTCTGATATGCCATGCTTTCTACTGCGGCCCTGGCGATATGCCCGGAATTTGCGCCGCGGGTAAGTCCGAATATGGAGCCGCGCGCATACTGATCCCAGTAAGGAGCACCCAGGCCGGCAAAGGCCGGAACAAAATACACACCACCGTTATCTTCAACAGAGCCCGCCAGCTTTTCAATTTCTCCCGAAGATTTTATAACTCCGAGTTCATCGCGTAACCATTGAACAACGGCTCCCGCAATAAACACTCCGCCCTCCAGCGCATAATGCACTTCATCCCCTATCTTCCAGGCTATGGTCGTGAGCAGGTTATTGCCGGAAAGTACAGGCTTGGTTCCGGTATTCATCAGCATAAAACAACCGGTTCCATAGGTGTTCTTCACCATCCCCGGCTGTACACACATCTGGCCAA
>JAEYRC010000351.1 GCA_023409675.1 Bacteroidota bacterium | reverse complement strand
CTTCCTGTACAGGCTGATATTTCACCTCATTGTTCCCGTATTTATGGTTGCCCGTAAAATGAAACAGCAGGTACGCAATTTTAATGATCAGATGCAATCCGGATTTCAGGAAACCGCAAAGCCCGGGAGCCGACCCAACCCGGAACCCAGCCCCGAAGTTAAAGCCGGGGAATACATTGATTTTGAAGAAGTTAAGTAAGAAATTAAAATAACCCTTCCAAAGATATTATTTAGGATATCTACTTGATTCTAATTTCAACTCAGGGTAATTCCAGATCCAGTATAGTCGTATCGCCGGTGATATGAAAGGTTTTTAATCCTGCCTGGGCTGCACCTTCAATATTAATTTTGGCATCATCAACAAATAATGTTTCAGCAGCAACCAGCCGGTTTGCTTCAAGTATATATTCAAAGGCTGCCTTATCGGGTTTGCGCATCTTCATGCGGTGTGAATAATAAGCTTTTTCGAATAAGTCATCCAGCCGACCGCCACCAAAACTTGCAGAATATAGTGATGTAAAGGCTTCATAATGAATGCCATTGGTATTGCTGAACAGAAATAAGCGGTATTTCTTTCCCAATTCCATCAGCTTATTAATGCGCTCCTCAGGAAATTGAAGCAGCATAGCGTTCCAGGCATTGATTACGGCATCCGGCTGCTTCCCTCCTATTGATGTACTGATGCGATTTATAAAATCTTCATCGCTCAGCGCTCCTGTCTCATGATCCAGGAAATAAGAAGCAGCATGACCCAGCCCAAACAACTGGTCGATTTCACTGAACCCAATATCCCGAAAAGCCTGTTTCGTTTTTTCGATATTGATATCCAATATCACTCCACCAAGATCAAATATGATATTCCTTATCCCGGTTAACATACCTATTTCATTTGTGCAAAAAGCCAGCTTAATAATCCCGGTTCAGCAAATGCCGGATCCCAACTGTTATGATTGGCTTCAGGATAGATCGTTAACCTGACATCAGCCCCATTTTTTTTCAGAGCATCCACCATAATACGTGAGTGCTTCGGCTCTACAATGTCATCCTTGGCGCCATGAAATACCCACATGCTCACTTTTTTTGCATATTTTTTCGTCAATGCAGGATGTCCGCCACCGCAGATAGGAAAAGCGGCAACAAAGGTTTTAGGCCTTCTTGACAGTAATTCAAAGGTTCCCATTCCACCCATTGATAGTCCTCCAACATACATCCGTTGCGGATTGATATGTTCTTTTTTTTCAAGGTGATCCAGTAACTCCAATAACAGCTTCATGGGTCTGGTCGGTTCGCCCCCATCTTTAAAATTGAATACCCTTCCGGAATCCGTTTGCTGAATATCTACATTTGCCCAATACTCTCCTTCAGGACATTGCGGAAAAACCACAATTGCCGGAAAAGAATCACGGGTTGATTTATTCAGAAACAACGTGCTTCCATGGGTGAGCTGCCGTTCATTATCCTTACCCCTTTCACCCGCGCCATGCAGAAACAGCACCAGCGGATAAGATTTTGCCGCGTCATAATTCTCCGGATACAATATCCGGTAGGGTAATGTATCGCCTTTATGAATAAAATTGCGCTTTTCAAACATAGACTTATCCTGCGCCATAACTCCCAACTGAAGCATAAATAATACTATTCCCAAAATTCGTTTCATGCACATGTATTTTGCTGTTAATAGGTACCCCTGAATTTATGATCGAAGCGGGTGCCGCTGGCTTTGTTAAGCGGAATACTCAGTCCGTTTGATTTTTCCAGCCAGTTGAATAAGGTATCCCGAAGCATCCGGCCCTCAGGGTTATGTTCCAAACTCCTGATTAAATTATTCATTTCATATGGATCATCCTGCAAATCATACAATTCATTTATATCCCATACACCATGATTATATATGTACTTATACCTGTCGCTCCGGGCCGCAAATATAGTAGGCGTTTGTGGAAATGCAGATTCCCAATAGTACTCGTAGAACATATATTTACGCCATTCAGTTTTCTGTCCCTTAAGTAAGGGAAGAAATGACTGTCCTTCCATATTTGCCGGCTTATCAATTCCGGCTAATTGCAAAAAAGTCGGAGCAATATCTACATTCATAATCATTTCCGGGATTACCGCAGCCGATGGCAACAAGCCGGGCGACCAGCAAAGTAACGGTACCCGCATGGATTCTTCATAGGCATGGCGCTTATCGATTAACCCGTGTTCACCGAATGAAAAGCCATTATCACCCATGTATACCACCAGGGTATTTTTTTCAAGCCCTTTTTCTTTCACCCAGTCAATTACTTTTACAATACTTTCATCTACTGCCTGCAGTGTTTCAAGATAACGCTGATAGAATTCATCGAAAGGTATAGCTCCATCGTACATATAATCCACGCCATGCCATGAATACCGTTGTTCTCTTACCCATTTTGGAATATCGGTAAAATTAACCGTTGATTCAGCGGCCCGCATTTGACCATAGGTTTTGCTGCTGTCTGTTACTGTCAAATACATTGATGGAGGAGTAATTACAGGCAGGTGTTTATACTTTCCTGCATGGCGCTTAGCGGGATAGAATTCCGCATGCACGCCTTTATGGGAAAGATATACAAAGAAAGGCTGATCTTTCTTCAGGGAGTTCATCCACTCGATAGCATGTTCAGTGAGCAGATCTGTGGTATAACTGCTGTCGGCCTGCGTGATGCGTTTTCCATTGATATTAAAGGTGGGGGTGTAATAAACTCCCTGTCCACGAAAGCTTAACCAGTGATCGAAACCGGGCTGCGGCTGATCATCAGTGTTACCCATATGCCACTTACCAAAAAAAGCTGTTTTATACCCTTTTTTCTGAAGATAGGATGGGAAATAGGTCAGCCCTTTAGCAATAGGAGCGTTATTATCAACGATTTTATGCGTATGAGCGTATTGCCCCGTAAGGATTGATGCCCGGCTGGGTGAACAAAGCGCGGTCCTTACAAAGGCATTTTTCAGGTGAACACCTTCCTTTGCCATCATATCCATTCCGGGAGTTTCGAGCCCGGCAATTTTATTCATAAACCCCATGGCATCATAACGATGATCGTCGGAAAGAATATAGATTATATTGACCGGACGATCATTTCGCTGCCCATACCCCATGATGTGCGAAACTAAAAAAACACAGATCACCAGGATCTTTCGAAGTATTTTTCGGGTTGTTATCATCAATAAAACTTTTCAGCTAAACATTAAATTGGATTAAAAGAAGCAACGATGCACCCGCTTACCGAACTGTAAAGCCGGCCATTTTCACATCAGCACTGCTTCCGCCGACGAACACATTGAATTCTCCCGGCTCCAGCACCCAATTCAGGCTGGCATCATAAAAGCTGAGGTCATCCGGACCCAGTGTAAATGTCAGCTCCCTGCTTTCGCCTTTCCGGAGCGTTACCTGTTGAAACGCCTTGAGTTCTTTTATCGGGCGGGTTATGGATCCTACCTTATCCTGAATATAAAGCTGAACGGTTTCTGTACCATCCCTGGAACCTGTGTTGCTAACGGTAACGCGCACCTGAATTGTCTGACCAGCGTCGATTGTTGCTGCTGATACCTGTGGAGTGCCATAGGTAAAAGTGGTGTAACTCAGTCCATACCCAAACGGATACAGCGGAGTATTGGGAATATCGAGATACTTTGTAGTATATTTTTGATTCATATCAAAGGGGCGGCCGGTACTCCTTGAATTATAGTAAACCGGTATCTGACCTTCATTTCGTGGAAAAGACATGGTGAGTTTCCCGGAAGGATTAGCTTTTCCGAATAATACATCCACGATGGCGTCTCCGGCCTTGGTTCCCCCATACCAGGCTTCCAGAATAGCATCCATATGCTGGTCTTCCCATTCCAATGCCAGCGGCCTTCCGCTCATTAGTACCAATATAACAGGTTTACCGGTTTCCTTTAATGCTTTCAATAATGCTTGTTGATTTTCCAGTAACCCTATCTTACTTCTGCTGGCAGCTTCCCCGCTCATCCCAAATGCCTCACCAAGTACAGCTACAACAATATCAGCCTGGGCGGCAACTTCTACTGCTTCATCAATCAATGCTTGTGGACTGAGGTCAGCAAGATCAATCTGCGCATCATGGGGAGCAATCTTATTCAGGATGGTTGTATCATCTACCAGATTTGCCCCGCGGGCATATAAAAATTTATCCTTACCATATTGTTCTTCCAACGCCATCCAAACACTGGTGGCCTGCTTCCAGTCACCAGCGCCACTCCAGCTTCCGATGAGGTCACGCTGCCGCTTTACCAAAGGACCAACAAATGCGATTTTGGATGTTGCATTCAGGGGAAGGATGTTGCGTGAGTTTTTCAACAAAACAATACTTTTTGTTGCCGCTTCTTTGCTTAGCGCAAGTTTATCGGAACTCATGATCTCGGCTTTATTTCGTTCTTCACTTACATACCGGTAAGGGTCTTCAAATAATCCGAGTTTGTATTTGGTTTCCAATATCCGGCGGCAGGCTGCATCGATAGTGGCTTCCGATACACGGCCACTCCGAACCAGATCAGCCCCATGTTTCAACAGCAACTCCCCAACCATATCCATATCTACGGAAGCATTCAGGGTGAGTTCCGCCACTTTTTGTTCATCGCCCATTCCGTGCGCAATCATTTCGTTGATAGCAGTATAGTCTGTTACAATAAGTCCGTTAAATCCCCACTGATCACGCAGCAGGTCATGCATCAGCCATTTATTGCCCGATGCAGGTACGCCGTCAATATCATTGAAGGATGTCATCACACTTCCCACACCAGCATCAATAGCTGCTTTATAGGGCGGGAAATAATCATTGAACATCCGGTTACGGCTCATGTCAACGGTATTATAATCGCGGCCTCCTTCGGCAGCGCCATAAAGCGCGAAATGCTTTACACAGGCCAGCACGGTATTGTTTTTTGAGAGATCATCCATCTGATAACCCATGATCATGGCTTTGGCTATCTGAGATCCGAGGAAAGGATCTTCACCGGCACCCTCACTCACTCTACCCCAACGGGGGTCCCGCGCAATATCCACCATGGGCGAAAATGTCCAGTTTAACCCGTCAGCAGATGCCTCCTCGGCCGCGGCGCGCGCGGTTCTGCGGATCAGGCTGGTGTCCCAGGAAGAGGATAGTCCGAGTGATATTGGAAAAATTGTCCTGTGACCATGAATAACATCATATCCAAACAATAACGGAATTTTCAACCGGGTTTCATTTACCGCCATCTCCTGTAATTTCCGCACGGCAACAGGAGTGAAAGTGTTGAAAACCCCGCCAACAAGTCCTTGCTTGATTTTTTCTTCCACACCCTGGCTCACGATAGGACCGGTTACATCAAAACCAACTGAAGGCAGATTTAACTGCCCGACCTTTTCTTCCAGGGTCATTTTCGACATCAGGTCGGAAATGAATTTGTTCATGTTTTCATCCGCTGAAGTAGCAGGCGCTTGCTGCAACTTGGAGGCACATGCTGTTAAAACAATAACTGTAAGGCTGCCGGCCAGGAGTGTTGTAAGAAGTTTCATACCATATTATTTATTTTTCAAATGCGGAGCTACCGCTTTCTTCCATATCCTATACCCATTTTCATTCATGTGCAAACTATCCTTTAAAAAGATATCGGGTCGCGCATTTTTATTTTTATCAAGCATCTTCGAGTATACATCAACCTAACTCGTTCTTCGCTCACCGCGGAGATATTGACTGATCATGGCATTGGCACTGTCGATTACCGGGCGGAACTGCTTTCTGCTCGGACTGGGTTTGATGGAAATAAATGTAATGGGCACCTGCGGAAGTTTACCGCGTATCAATTCAAATACCTGTCGGAAACGATCGAAGGTTAACCGGGCATCCGCGCCGGCAGCTATATCGTTCTCACCTGAGTACAATACAATCTGGGTGGGATTATACGGGAAGATTATATCATCGGCATACATGAGCAGATGCGGTAAGGAAGAGCCACCAAATCCGCGGTTAAGAACTTTTTTTCCGGGAAAGTCTTCCTGAAGGCTCTTCCACATTACGATGGAGGAGCTGCCGGTAAACAGGATAGCACCTTGTTCCGGAGCCTGGATACTGTCACTTTGCAGAAATCTGTTTATTTCTTTCTGAAAGGGTTTATCCTGTGCAAAAACAAAACTGCCGGCAAACAAAAGCGCGGTAACAATACTTAATCGAAATACCTTAAACCTGAGAAAGTACAAATTATAAAATTTTAAAGTGAATAATTATCTTGATCTGAAAGGTACATTGGTAAACCGAAATTCATGCGCTGGTTCGGATTTATATTGATTCAGGTATGGAGAATAGGTTTTAACATCTACGATCCCTTTTCGGATATCCATGGTCAGCACCCGCAGATATCCGTTTCCTCCATTAACGGAACCCCGCACACCCGCCTGATAATTGGCCAGCATCTGGTAAACCGGCAAGCCGGCATCGTTGGTACTCACCAGTGTCCCCACGCCTGAGTGCAATACATGACCACTCAATACAAACCGGATATTCGGATTGGGCCTCACCAGCTTTTCCCAGATCTGTTCTCCATCATTCACCGCAAGACGACCGGTATCTTTTCCCAAACCATATTGCTGTGGCCTCCAGTCATCACCCTCGCCTACCCGCGTACTGTCTGAATACATATAGCAATGCGTAAACAATACCACAATGCTCTCCGGATTCGCCCGCACTACCGTATTTGCCCAGTCGAGCACCTCATTTCTTGGTCCAAACTCCAGCCCCAGAAATATCCAGTTTCTTTTTGCGGCCCGCACCTGATGCCAGGCATTGTCAAGTTTTCCAGTCTCAAAATATGCACCAGCATTTGCAGGCCCCGAGCGATCAGCGGCAAAATACCGGTTGTAGTAGGTTGTTTCCCGAACATCCGCCCGTCCTTTGTTTCCAGTGTCATGATTCCCCGGAACGATGGCATATGGAACTTTTCCTTCAATCTGATCAAACGCTTTGCGGGCCACTTCCCACTCGGGCTCAATATTATCCTGTGTGATATCTCCGACGTGTAAGACGAAATCAATGGCTTTCCGGTTGCTGTCTATCCACCCTAACTGGCTGTAAAATATCTCCGGAAACTTCTGTGCGTAGGTCTGGGTATCCGGCAATACGACTACACTAAACTTCGGACTTGCACAAGCGGTGAATAATATTCCGATCGCGCAACAG
>JAEYRC010000307.1 GCA_023409675.1 Bacteroidota bacterium | reverse complement strand
CCTTATTTCTTTAAAATTACGAATTTGATATGGTAACCGGGAATATTGTGGATGCGAAGAATCGCGAAAAAAAACCGGCTCTGTTGAGAGCCGGTCGATTTTATAAAATATCAAACAATATTATTTTATCACCGTTATACCGCTGGCCAGTAGTCGTATTTCCTTTTTAGGCTCTGTAATGGCATCAATTTCTGCCTGTGGCTTTTTGGCATCTTCCGCGTAATGTTTCAGTTCTTCAACAGAAGTTGTGACCAACTTCACATCGCCGTCAATTACAACTGTTTTGCCAACAGCGGCGGTAGGAAGAAAAAACGCGTAATCTTTCATTTTTACAAAAGCTGTGGTTGAATCATTCACAGCCAGTTTAACCCAGCAGCCTTTTTTCGGGCATACTTCCAGAACTTTCGCAATCACTTTTGTATTAAGGGAATCTGTTTTTTCCAGTTTGGCAGGAATAGTGGCAATATCAATCGCTTTTTTCGCGCTGACCTTTTGTCCATACCAATCGCCGGGCTTGGCATCACCGGCAGGAGGCTGTGCCAGGGCTACAGCTACCAACAGAAGTGCAAATGAGGATAAGATTAATTTTTTCATACAACAAATATAGATGATTTATAAAATATCCCCCAGGATACTGAACCCCCTGACAGTTGATTCAGGAGGATATTAACTTTTCACCCTTTATTATAACAAAGGTGCCTGTTGTGTTCCGCGTTGTACAGAAGGATAGCACCGACCGCAGTACAGGGTAATGCAGTATATTTGTTTAATGTCAATCAACCGTGAAAAATTACTTCAGCAATTCCGTGCAGAATACCAAAAACTGAATGAAAATCAGCGACTTGCAGTAGATAAGATAGAAGGTCCGGTGATGGTTATTGCCGGTCCGGGTACGGGGAAAACGCAGATTCTTGCGGCCCGGATCGGAAAGATTTTGCTCGATACGGATGCCTCTCCGTCTTCTATTTTATGCCTCACCTATACGGATGCGGGCGCGCTGGCTATGCGCCGGCGTTTACTCAGTTTTATTGGTTCAGATGCCTATAAAGTGCATATTCACACATTTCATGCGTTCTGCAATGATATTATCCAGGATAATCTTTCCCTGTTTGAAAAACGGGAATTAAATCCGATTTCCGACCTGGAGCGCATCGAGCTCATGAAAAACCTGATTGATAACCTGCCGAAGGATAATCCGCTGAAGCGATTCCGGCAGGACGCGTACTATGAGATCAAGAACCTTACTGCCCTGTTCGCGACCATGAAGAAAGAAGGCTGGACGCCCGAATACCTTGATGGATGCATTAATACGTATCTGGATAGTCTGCCGGAACGGCAACAATTCATCTACCAAAGAGCATCGGGTTCAAATAAAAAAGGCGACCTAAAACTGAATCAGATTCAGCAGGAGCAGGAAAAAATGAACAAGCTTCGCGCCGCCATACAACAGTTCCCGGTTTTTCAGCGGATGATGAATGAGCGCCGCCTGTATGATTTTGATGATATGATCAACTGGGTCATTGGGGCGTTTAAGAATAACCCGGGATTACTACAGGATTACCAGGAACGTTTTCAATATATTCTGGTAGATGAATTTCAGGACACCAGCGGCACGCAGAATGAATTGGTTGCCTATCTTATTAACTACTGGGATAAACCGAATGTATTTGTGGTGGGCGATGATGATCAAAGCATCTATCGCTTTCAGGGTGCGAATATTGAGAATATGGAGAGCTTTTCCACGAATTATGCTGAAGACCTGGTGACGGTGGTGCTTACCAATAACTACCGGTCAACCCAGCCCATACTGGATATTTCCAAGAGCCTGATCGGCAAAAATAAAGAGCGGCTCATTAATAGCAGACCAGAGCTGAGTAAGGAACTCGTTTCCAGTCATCCGGAAATCAGTTTATTAAAAGAGGAACCACGCATTTTAATATATCAGAATGTATTCCAGGAAAAGATCGGTCTGACCCTTGAGGTCGAAAAGATTCTGGCTACCGGTGTAGAACCCGGAAAGATCGCGATCATCGCGAAAGAGAATAAGTTCCTGGAAGAGCTGGCCGAACTTATGCGCAGCCGTAACATTCCTGCCTATACCAAACGCAGTGTTAACCTGCTTGAGGTTCCCTTCACAGCGAATATTATTTATCTGCTTCGCTATCTGGCCGCAGAACATGATACGCCTTTCGGAGGAGAGGAAATGTTATTCCGCTTACTGCATTTTGAATTTTTCGGCATATCGCCACTTACCATTGCCCGTATGACAGCAGAGGTGGCGGATAAACGCTATACTAAAGAAAAGACCACACTTCGCGAATATATTGCCCTGAAGGCTTCAATAGTGCCGCGCGATCTTTTTGATAAGGGCATTGATGAATCGCTGAAACGCGCGTCAGGCATCCTGGAAAAACTTATCGGGGAAGTTCCGAACCAAACACTGCAATCGTTATTGGATATGATTATACGGGAAGCAGGCGTATTGCAATCGGTAATGAAAAGTCCGGAAAAGATATGGCGTCTTCATTTACTTACTTCACTGTATGATTTTGTAAAAGCAGAAACCCGGAGAAAACCTGATCTCAGTGTCGGTGAATTTGTTGATATAATTGATTTGCTCATTGATAATAATATTGCCATTCCGGTCACCCGCATAACCGGCAGTGAAAAAGGCGTGAACCTTTTAACGGCCCACGGCTCGAAAGGGCTTGAATTCGAATATGTGTTTCTATCAGGATGCAGTTCTCAACTGTGGGAAAAGAAAAAAGTCAAATCGCTGGACTACAAAATTCCGGATACCGTATTTTCTTCACTGCCTGCATCGGAGGAGGGCGAAGAATTGCGCCGGCTGTTTTATGTAGCCCTGACCCGGGCGCAGAAATTTTTGGCAATCAGCTATGCAGGATGTAAAGATGACGGTAAAGATATGGAGCCCTCCAAATTCATCTCTGAAATTCTTGACGTACACCCTCTGGAGGCAATACAGGTCGAAATTGAACCGGCTACCCAGGCCGAGTTTTCGCTGCTGCAGTTTGAATCTAATGCCAGTCCGGAGATTGAAAAAATGGAAGAGGAGTTTATCGACCGTATCCTTGCAAAATTTGTAATGAATGTAACGGCATTGAACAATTATCTGCAATGCCCGCTGCGGTTCTATTTCAACAGCCTGATCCGTATTCCATCAGGAAAGAATGAAAATCTCGAATTCGGGTCCGCTATTCACTTTGCCCTGCAGCGCTTTTTTGAGAAGATGAGCATGACAGCTTCCAAAACCTTCCCAGATCTGTCCGAACTTATCCGGGACTTCGAGTGGCATATGTTCCAGCACCGGGAAAGCTTTACACAACAGGCTTATGAGCGTCGGATGGCCTACGGCGCAGATGTGCTGAAAAATTATTACAACCGTTATATCAATACCTGGAATACAACGGTATTGGTTGAACGAAGTATAAAACATGTTGTGGTACGGGACATTCCGCTGAAGGGAAAACTCGACAAACTGGAATTCAACGGCCGGCAGGTGAACGTAGTAGATTATAAGACCGGCAAGATTAAAAATGCTGCTGAAAAACTGAAAGGCCCTACCGATGACTGTCCGCAGGGTGGCGATTACTGGCGGCAGGCGGTTTTCTATAAAATTCTTATCGACAATGACCATACAACCGACTGGGAAGTGGTGAGTACGGAATTTGACTTTATTGAGCCTAATGAAAAAAAGGAGTTTGAGAAAAGGAAGATCGTCATTGAGCCTGGGGATATAGAAAAGGGTACCGGTCAGATTATGGAAAGCTGGATTAATATTCAGTCGAAAGACTTTTATACCGGCTGCGGGGATAGTGATTGTGAATATTGCAATTTTGTAAAAACCAATAAACTATACACGGCATTGCATGATCAGGAAGAGACGGAAGAGCCTGAAGAGAGCACCTCACCTTTTGATTTAAGGGAGAATTAGGCATATATATACCATAGTTTGATCATAATCGGGCTAAGTTTGCATTCATAATGAGGAATTTCATGAAGAAGATCTTTTTTGGTCTTGCCGGCTGCTGTTTTTTAATCCATTTTTTTATACTGGCGCCCGGTTGTGCCAATATTATTCCGCCAACTGGAGGATTGCGCGATTCCCTTCCTCCCGTATTATTATCCGTAACTCCCCCGGATTCGGTTACTAATTTCCGTGAGAAGAAAGTAGTGTTCACTTTCGATGAATATGTGCAGATCGATAATATGCAGAAGAACCTGATCGTATCACCCACGCTTCCCTTCAATCCCGCTGTGGTTCACCGGCTTAAAACCGTAACAGTTACCATCCGGGATACCCTGCTGGAACCCAATACCACCTATACGCTGGATTTTGGAAGAGGACTGAAAGACAACAATGAAGGAAATGTGTATGAGAATTTTAAATACATCTTCTCAACGGGCTCCTATCTCGATTCGCTGGGTTTTGAGGGAAATGTCATTGTGGCTGAAAGCGGGGGTATCGACAGTACCCTCATGGTTATACTCCATTCCAGCGCCGATGATTCGGCCGTGGTAAAAGAAAGGCCCCGATATATTGCCAGGCTTTCCCCGCAGGGAACATTCCGTTTTCAGAATCTTCCACCGGGTGAATTTTACGTGTATGCGGTGGAAGATGAATCGGGGGCGGGTCGGTACCAGTCGAAGTAACAGCTC
>JAEYRC010000283.1 GCA_023409675.1 Bacteroidota bacterium | reverse complement strand
TTTGTCCAACCACACTGATCTTCAACTGGGAGAATGAGATCAAAAAGTTTACGCCATCGCTGACCTATCATATTCATCATGGCCCCGAGCGCAGCCGCGATAAAGAAAAATTCAGGCAGCGGGAGATCGTTATCACTACCTATGGTACCCTTCGCAGTGATATTAAACTGTTGGTGGATATACCGTTTGATTACGTTATACTCGACGAATCGCAGGCGATAAAAAATCCATCAAGTAAAGTAACCAAAGCCGCCGGGCTGCTGAACAGTAAAAATCGGTTGTGCCTCAGCGGTACTCCGCTTCAGAATAACACCTTTGATATTTTCGCGCAGATGAATTTTTTAAATCCCGGAATGTTGGGAAGCATGGAATTCTTCAAACAGGAATTTTCCATTCCCATTGATAAATTCGGGGAGCCGGAACGGAAAGATCACCTGCGTAAACTGCTCTATCCTTTTATTCTTCGCCGAACCAAGGAGCAGGTTGCCCGCGACCTTCCCGATAAGACCGAAACGATCCTGTATTGTGAAATGGAAAAGGAGCAACGGCAGATCTATGACGCTTACCGGAATGATTACCGCGATAGAATTCTGGGTACAATCGAGCAAAGTGGAATCCAGCGTTCTCAGCTTACCATTCTGCAGGGGTTGATGAAGCTCCGCCAGATCTGTGATTCTCCGGCAATATTGAAAGAAGAAGAACGTTTTCCGAATCATTCCATCAAACTTGAAGAACTGGGAAGAGAGATCAGCGAGAATATCAGCAATCATAAAGCCCTGGTATTCTCGCAGTTCCTGGGTATGCTTGCGCTTATCCGTGAAAAACTCACCGAGCTGGAAATCGATTATGAATATTTTGATGGAAGCACTTCTGCAACGGACCGGGAAAAGGCTATACGCCGTTTCCAGGAAGATGATAACTGCCGCGTATTCCTGATCTCACTCAAAGCCGGAGGGGTGGGGTTGAACCTGACCGCCGCCGATTACGTGTATATCGTTGATCCATGGTGGAATCCTGCCGTAGAACAGCAGGCCATCGACCGGACTCACCGTATCGGTCAGACGAAGAACATATTTGCTTATCGTATGATCTGCAAGGACACCATTGAAGATAAAATTCTGATGCTGCAGGATAAAAAGCGTATTCTGGCTAAAGACCTCATTACGGATGATGAAGGGTTTGTAAAATCACTCACCCGTGAAGATGTAGAATATCTTTTCAGTTAGATGAAGAAGAAGGTGCCGTGCCTGCCGGAAATCCATCCATATAAATAAAAAAAGAGCTGCTAAAATTTTGCAGCTCTTTTTCTATTTTGTAGAAGACTGTCAGTGAATTTTTCTCCTGGAATATGAACTGGGCGTAATGGGTGACTGCCCGATTACAATTACGGAAAATACACTTTTAACCATGTGCAGGAAACTGGCAGGCTTATACAGGTCCTTACAGATCCTGGTCTTCTGGTTATCGATATACATGGGGTTTTTGCTCATGGTAATGAATTTTAATAGTCTAACGGTATACCTTCAATAATAGTATTTTTTTAATGAATATCCGTTACTGAAACGTTAAGACTATCTTTTATTAAGCTTTCCAAGCAGTCTCAGAATTTCTATATACAGCCAGATGATGGTTACCATCAGGGCGAATGCGCCATACCATTCCATGAATTTTGGAGCACCGCCTGCAGCGCCTTTTTCAATCAGATCAAAATCCATGATAAGGTTCAATGCGGCAACCACTACCACCACCACTGAAAACAAAATGCCCCAGGTGGTGCTTTCATGAATGAGGGGCATTTGAATACCCGCAAAGCGCAATACAAAGGCCAGCAGGTAAAAAACGGCAATGCCGGCAGTAGCTGTAAATACCACAGCTTTAAATCTTTTGGTAGCTTTCAGCACTCCGCTGCTGTATAGCGCGAACATGGCAATAACTACTCCGAAAGTTATTCCAACGGCCTGCATCACGATATTGGGTGCGAAGGCTTCGAAAGCATTGTTGTAGATAGCGGAAATTCCCCCAACCAATACGCCCTGCACCAGGGCATAAATGGGTGACAATACAGGAGACAGTTTAGGTCTGAAGGTAATGATCAGCGCCACAACCAGTCCGCCGATAGCGGCACCGATGATCCAGGGACTGATATTTTTTCCTTCAGCAAAAGCTTTCCAGGTGAATGCCGATGATGCCAGCAGCAACAGGAACATGACGCCAAACTTGTTGAGTGTTCCGCGAACAGACATGGTTTCCAGGCTGGCGCCGGGAAGCTGAATATGTTCACCAAAGGTTTTTTCCGATAAGGTCGGATTTCCGGATTTGAAAAAGGCCATAATAGGTGTTTAAGTTTAAAGGGATTTGACAAGATACAAATCTCCGGCAGATTAACGAATAGCCTGCCGGGAAAGTTCTATGAACAGTATTTTATTGCGGACGCGAGGGTTTACCAGGCCGTGGTTTATTGCGGCGGTCATCGCGACGTGGGGGGCGGTCATCCTTTTTAGGCGCCTGTCCCTGACGCTGCTGGGGCGATTGTTTCTTATCGCGCTGCTGAAATCTTTTTTTCTTTTCCGCCTTCTCAAGGGTTTTGAGTGAGATCTGACCGACAAGATCAACATATTCAGGTTCAATTTCTCTTGGTTTGGAACTGACGATCTCCGCCGTTTCCAGTTCCTGCGGAAAAACGCCCTGGGCGTTCTGGGTCTTTATCTTTTTTACCGTTTCAATAGACAATGGGTATTGTTTACTGCTGTCTGGTAAAATATACCACATCAGGTCTTTGAAAATATCTTTTTTAATCAGGATAGCGGTACCGCGGGCTACTTTGAGGGTATCAGCATTTTCGGGAAAATGCTGAAGCGCGTCAAGATAAGTATCCAGTTCATAGTTCAGGCAGCATTTCAACCGGCCGCACTGCCCGCTTAATTTGGTTTGGTTGATCGACAGGTTTTGGTATCGGGCAGCGGTGGTATTCACGGATTTGAAATCGGTTAACCACGAACTGCAGCACAGTTCCCGTCCGCAACTACCGATGCCACCCACTTTACCGGCTTCCTGGCGGGCGCCGATCTGGCGCATTTCCACCTTAACTTTAAATTCACGGGCATATATCTTGATGAGTTCCCGGAAATCCACCCGGTCATCAGCGATATAATAGAATGTCGCTTTACGGCCGTCGGCCTGAATTTCCACCTGGCTGATTTTCATATCCAGGTTAAGTTGCTTGGCAATAGCTCGGGAAAGAATAACGG
>JAEYRC010000256.1 GCA_023409675.1 Bacteroidota bacterium | reverse complement strand
AAAGCATTTTGCCATTGGCTGTTCCGGGAGTGGCAACTCCCAGTCCGTGCAGCCGCAGACCCGCCGTGAATGTGCCATTGCCGGCAATGTCGAGCAGGTTACCCGGCGCGGTGATACCAATGCCTACATTTCCATTGGCACTGATGCGCATTCTCTCCGTATTATTGGTAATAAACTGAAGCGCGAAATTGGTGATGGTCCCCAGTGTTCTATTCGCCGTCGGGCTATTGCCTCCCTGCAGCCAGGCCATGGTTTGCAGATAGCTCATCGGGTCGATCCAGGTAGGGGCATTATTGGCACCTGATGAAACCAGAATTGTTCCTGCGGTGCCGGATGAATTGCCGGGCATAAAGGCGCCATTCAGCCTGAAGTTACCGGTCACTTCCAGCCGCTGTGAGGGGGCGGCCGCTGTATTGATACCTACAAATCCGTTTGATTCAACTTTTATTCTGTCAAGATTATTGGTTATGATACTCAATCCGTTGTTATCGATGCTTCCCAGCTTTTTACGCGTGAGCGTTGCATTGCCCTCAACGCTCCAGCGGTCGGTCAGATCCGACTGCAGGTTAAGCGTATGCCAGTAACCGTTAGAACGCAGTAAAAGTTTTTTCTGCGGGTTGAAAAAAATAACGGTTCCATCCAGGGGAGCAAGGCTGTTGATCAGCGTAGTGTCATTTATACGGGGAAACAGCAGACCCTGTTTATCGGAGGCCAGTTCCAGTAAAGCTGATTTCTGCTGCTGGTAGGGATATTCTCCCAGCTTTAATTGCTGAGAGAATACCCTTGAGCAGATAAAAACCAATAGTATGAAGAGCAATAGTTGTTTCATCCGTTCTGTACGTAAATGCTACAGGAAATTATTTCTTAATGATATACCAGTTGCTGCCGTCGGTCTGAAGCGTAATGAAAGTCCAGTCGTTATAGATAACGAAGGATGAGCCGCCATCGATAGTTCCGGAAGCAGGAGAGATGGTAAGTTCATTATCGATTCCGCCGCTACCAATCTTTTTAATGGTATAGATACGGCCGGAAATATTCGCAGGAGCTGGGAGGGTTATCGTTACTGCGCCCGATGTTGTATTCGCCAAAATTGTATTATCAGCTGCTGTAGCGGAATAGTTTGATGAAACCGTTTTAATGGTCATGGATAAAGACCCTTCTACCTGAACGGTTGAGTTGGCGTATCCGGTACCACCCACCAGCATGGTAGCAGATGCTGTTACGCTGTCCTGGAAAGTTTTGCTTCCGGCGAATTCCTGCGCGGATGTCGTGATCACCCCGCGGGCAGTGGTGCTGGCATTCGGAACATTCAGGTAAACATTATTTGTACCGTCGGTGGTGATGTTGAGATCGGTTCCTGCTTCGGCAAAAGTGAATAACTGTGCGGTATCGCGGTTGCCGTTGATGCTTCTGATAGCATTTCCGAAAGCGGCTTCACTCACCTGTCTTTTCTCAATAAGACCGTTGCTGATAACAAGTACCGAGTCGGCTGAAGAATTGTTTGCAACATTATTCAGGGTTAAGGTACCATCCATGGTCGTATTACCAGCGAAGGTTTTATCGCCGCCAAGCGTTTGTGTTCCTGCAGTGATGATACCGGGATTGTTTGCATCAGCAGGATGAAGAATAATTGTTCTTGATGTGCTGTCGGCAGTGATGGATGCTCCGTTTACATTTGGTGTTGATGCTACGGCACCAATTGTGATGGTTTGTATCGAACTCTGCACTTTGGTCCAGTCATCGAAGGTCAGAAAACCATAAGGTTTTGCAGCTCCTGAAGCGCCATCCTGTACCGGAAGGTATACTGCAATGGTACTGTCGGCATCGCGGTTTTCCACACGAACCACATCTTCAGTAGTGCTGGCTTCCGCCGTGATGTTCAGCTCCTGGCGCTGTATGCCATTGATAGCTTTGATAGCGTTTTCGAAGGATGCTGAAGACATTGTTCTTTTATACACGGAACCATCAGGGGCAAGTACCAGTACATCCAGTTCACTGGTGCCGGCTGCCAGGTTTTCAAGTTTTACAGTTCCGTCAACAGTTAAGGTTGCGCTGGGCGCGTTTGTACCAATACCGATATTGCCGTTTTCGTCTATCCGTAAACGTTCCTGATTGTCGGTGCGGATAACCAGTGGCTGCCCATCGAGCGTACCGATAAATTGATTTGATGGATCAGTGCCGGCATTACCAGATAATGACCAGTTCGAAGAGGCTTCGGACAAGTCCGCAATTTTTTTCCAGGAATTGTTACTCCTCAGGCGCAAGCTTTTGTCGGCATTGAGGTAGATGATCATCCCATCGGGCGGGTTAAGCGCGTTAATGGCTACCGTGTCTGCCAGTCGGGGTAAGAGCAAACCCTGACGGCTGCTTTCCAGTTCGAGGATAGATGATTTTTGAATGGAGGTGGGATTGTCACCAACTTTCAACTGGGCCTGAGCCACTGTTGCGAATAGGACAAGACAAATCATCACCAGCACCCCAGGGCTGGGGAAATACGTAAACTTCATACTTTGGTTTTTAAAGGATTTGAATTATTTAGTTCTCCTAAAACTGTATATGAAATAGAATATTGTTTAAATTTTAAGCCTATTTAAAATGTATAAGTACTTTCCTTTACTTCCCCTTTAAAATCAAGGGTTTTCAGCACAAAAAATCTTTCGGTAAAAACAGGAAATTGATAAAAATCAATTTTATTATAGCCGTTTTTTTAGCTGAAAATGCTTTGAATGATTCTGTAAAAAATTGAATAGTATATTTTAGTGCAACAATTTTAACCTGTAAGGGCATATAATGGTATGCCTGTAGAACGCAGAAAATTTTTATGCAATCATTTTATGAGCGGGAGGTAATCCGGAAATTAAAGAATAACAAATACGTTATTTATAAAAACGAAATGATATTGATTCTTCAGCCTTCGAAACCATAATAAGATACGTCAGCACAGGTCGTACCTGGCTTAAGGTTCTGATGCGCTGATGGTCTTTATCAATTGCAGCGTATGCGGATTGAGGAGGATCATATCTGCCCGCGACCCTGTGGTGAATTGACCACGATGCGTTTCTTTCATGAGCCGTGCAGGGTATAAGGAGGCCATCTTCAGTGCTTCGGTTATGCTGATACCTATCCGAACACAGTTCTGCACCCCTTCCAGCAGACTAATGGACGACCCGGAAAGTGTTCCATCGGGAAGGCTAAAATTGGTGGCACCCTTTACATGCTGGTAGGGCCCGGTAGTGCAGGCTTCAACAGCATCGGTAATCAGGAAGAGTTTTTCGCCCATGATTTTCTTTGCAATGGTCAGCGCATGAAAATCAACATGCACTCCATCCGGAATGATACTCGCATAGACTTGCTGGTGTTCCATAATAGCGCCGGGCAACCCGGTATCCCTGTGGTGAAACGGAGACATGGCGTTGAACATATGGGTGGCTGCTTCAATACCGGAGTCAAAACCTGCCATGGCTTCCCTGAAGCTGGCATTGCTGTGGCCTGCGGAGATCACCACGCCATAGCTTTTGTACAGCTCAATAATTGAGCGATCCGTAAGTTCGGGCGCCAGGGTGACCATTTTTATAATCCCCCGGCCTTCTTCCAGAAAGTCTTTAATTTCATTGTATTCCGGGGTGCGTATCAATTCTGCAATAAGGGCTCCCCGTTTCAGTGGATTTAAATACGGCCCTTCGAAATGGATGCCCAGCACAGCGGGATGCGGATTGTCGCGCACCACCTGTAGTGCTTTGCGGAAAATATCGGGGGTATTGGTGGCAAGGGTTAACAGAAATCCGGTTGTTCCGCTGTTGATCAACGCATTGGTCATTGCCTGCAATGCTGCTGCTGATGGATCGGCTGAAAACAGGTATCCGCCTCCACCGTAGATCTGCAGATCGATCAGGCCGGGTGCCAGCAAAGCTCCCTTAAGATCGTAAATAGTATAGTCTGAAGCAATTTCTGTTTCCGTAACAAGGCCCTGGATCAGCTGATCTGTTGTTAAGAGCGCTTTCCCGGTCATCATTTCCTGTCCAGTGAAGATCGTTCCGTTGCTATAGGCAATTCTCATGGCTCAAAATTACTGAATTATAAAACGGCGAATTGATTAAGGAGAGATATTCGTGTTGCTTAGATCAGCAATATTTTCATAGTGAATGCAGGTTGCCATAGATCCAGGCTTTCGGGTACGCGTGGTATATTCTGCCTGGTTTTGTCATGGCATAATTCAAAGCCTCAGAAATAATTAAATATCCTGAGAAAGGTTTTTCATTAAACAACTTCCTGCAAGAGTGTGTTCACGCTTCCACTATCTTTTTCATCTCATCAATCACGGCAGCCCAGTTTTCCCGGGAATGATTAGCCCGTTCTTCGTCGTAATTACTTTGGTATATGGTAAGTTCAGTAGCTAACCCACTTGGGCGCACTTCATAGCATACCCATAAATAATTTTCGGGCTTATCTTCTTTATTACTCCAGTTGCTCAGGTAAGAATAGGCCAGTCGTTTATTGTGGTCGTATTCGAGTACTTCCCCTTTATCCTGATACGATTGGCCTTCCCATTCACCCTGAAAGAGAATAGGGTCTCCAACTTTCCAGGTCGTATCCATCTGCGAACCAAAAAAATATTGTTTCACGATTGAGGGGTTGGTCAATGCTTCCCAAACCTTTTCTGGAGAGGCCTGCACAATTGTGCTGTATTGAATCTTAAAATTGGTTTCCATACTTGTCTTATTAACGAAAACGTAAATAGCTTCCTTCTAAAGTATTCGCTTTAGCTTCCCGTCATTTCATAAAGCCCGCAAAATTCAAGTGCACTTTGCACGTCATTGCTAGGGCTCTGCCCGAAGCAATCCAGAAAATTACCATTTGATTGCTACTTAACCGTTCTGATTGTTTAGCTTTCGGTTCGCAATGGCGAAACTTATGAAGCTTTATTGAATGAACTATTAAAATTAATTTTTTCAATTGATTTAACAACCCCCCCCATACAACTATTGGCTGTGCGACAGCATAGCTGGTACAAATAGTTTTCAGGATTAAGGTCTGTTGATCCGATCAGACCCCGGCAATGCGTTGCTTGTAAACGGCCAGCGCTTCTTCCAGTCTTTCTTTCGCCGTGGTATCACCGGGAACATTATGCGAAGGATGAATATGCAGGCGGAAGCCTTTCTCAGCCAGAATTTCTCCAACCGTAATTACAGTAAGCCATACACAGGTAATAAAGGCTATCGTGGAAACAGGTCCAAGTTTATCCTGGTGATCCTTAACCGCTACCGTAGCGTCTTCGATCGGGGCACAGGAATCCACAACGATATCGGCAATATCAAAAATAGTTTTACCACTGGAGTGACGGGTCTGTTTGCCTTTGGCAGCAGCGGCTGAACCGTAGGCGATCACTGTCATCCCTTTTTTCTTGGCTTCGAGGGCCACATCGATATTTACGTTGTTGATTCCGGAATGTGAGAATATCCACATGGTATCGCGTGGATCGAAATTATATCCTTTCATGATCTCGGTTCCGTATCCTTCAACACGTTCGAGAAATACAAACTGATGCACGCCCATTTCTCCGGTGATGCGGGTAAAAAAGGTCAGAGGCAGTTCCACCATCGGATGAAAGCCGACGAACCCTCCGATACGCGGATACATTTCTTCTACCGGAATGGTAGCATGACCGCAACCAAAGGTATGTACCCAGCGCTGGGCTTCAATCGTTTTAGCCATTACTTCCGCCGCTTTACGGATATTTTCCATTTGCGTGTTTTCAATCTCGTTCATTACATTTCGCGCATGTGTAAGCCATTGTTTTGCCAGCATGATATTATTATTAGATGAGTAAAGTTGATTTCAAAAATTATTAATAATTCTTACTTTTTCCCAAGCAGGTTGAGGGCAAGTTTGCCCGCTCCATAAAGGCCGGCTTCAGCACCCAGCCGCGACGCCATAATCCGAACATATTTACCACTTTTTGGTTGTGCCCATTTGCCGGTTTCCTTAATTATCGCAGGAATGAATTTTACTGCCGGTCCAAAAACTCCGCCGCCAAAGACTATGATTTCCGGATTGAACAGGCTGACGAGGTTGGCTGTTACCATACCCCAGAGCTGTATGCAACGATCAATGGTTTGAATGGCCAC
>JAEYRC010000235.1 GCA_023409675.1 Bacteroidota bacterium | reverse complement strand
GGTCAAACGCATCAGGGATAATTTCTTCGGCATCTTTGGCCACCCATTGATGCGCGCCACCCGGACTTTTAGTCAGTTCCCATTCAAACCCAAACAGGTTTTCAAAGAAATTGTTGCTCCACTGGGTGGGGGTTTTGGTCCAGGTTACTTCAAGACCGCTGGTAATGGTATCGGGGCCCTTCCCGGATTTATAACTGTTGTGCCAGCCCAGTCCCTGCATCTCTACATCGGAAGCATCGGGCTCTTTATCAACATAAGAGGAAGGAGCTGCACCATGGGTTTTTCCAAAACTATGTCCTCCCGCAATCAGGGCTACGGTTTCTTCATCATTCATCGCCATTCTTCCGAAGGTGTCGCGAATATCTTTGGCCGCCAGCACCGGATCAGGATTGCCATCCGGTCCTTCAGGGTTAACATAAATCAGCCCCATCTGAACTGCGGCAAGCGGTTTTTCAAGGTCACGGGTATGCACTTCTCCATCCGCGTCATCATCGGATACCAAAACGCCATGCTCTTTGGGAACACCCTCAGAACCATGACCATAGCGAAGGTCGCCACCTAACCATGTTTTTTCGGATCCCCAGTAAACCGATTCATCAGGCTCCCAGGCATCCACGCGTCCACCGGCAAAACCGAATGTTTTGAAGCCCATGCTTTCAAGCGCCACATTTCCGGTCAGGATCAGCAGGTCGGCCCATGACAGGTTACGGCCATATTTTTTCTTGATGGGCCACAGCAGGCGACGGGCTTTATCTAAACTTACATTGTCGGGCCAGCTGTTCAGGGGCGCGAAACGTTGCAGTCCTGCACCGGCGCCACCGCGTCCATCATGAATCCGGTAGGTACCTGCACTGTGCCAGGCCATCCGAACAAACAAACCACCGTAGTGCCCAAAATCGGCAGGCCACCACTCCTGAGAGTCGGTCATCAATGCATGTAGATCTTTCTTAACAGCTTCCAGGTCGAGCGAACGAAAGGCTTCAGCATAATTAAAATCCGAACCCATCGGGTTCGATAACGGTGAGTGCTGACGCAGAATATTTAATTTCAATTGATTGGGCCACCAATCGCGGTTTTTGGTTCCACCACCGCCCACATTCTGTTTAAGCTGGCCATTGTGAAACGGGCATTTCCCAATTTCGGCAGGAGTTGTTGACATTCGTTTAAAATTTTATAAGATGAACTGATTTTCTCTCTAAACAGACGTAAAATTACACTCCTTTATTAATAAATACATTCAATATATTCTATAGTATCATAGATGAATTCTATCAAAAAAATATTTTATTAATATTAAGCTATCGCCATTTTTATGATAACTCAGTAAAGCGGTTCAGTGTGAAACGGCAAGGTCAATGCATCGCAGTCAGATTTATAAAAAAGTCATTGTACTTTAAAAGTCTCCATCGTTTTAGAATATTTTTTTGGAGATCAGCGCCAGTGCTACTATTGAGCATCCGTTGCCACGCTCGGTTCATCGTTCGGTAATTCTATTGGGCATAGAACTGAGCAGCCTGATAGGGGCGGTATACCCTGGCGATGGGCATAACCAATCGCAGGGATACGATGAGGTTTGATTTCTTCAATAAATTTGATTTATCCATTCAGGCTACAAAAGAAAAAACCGCTCCGGTTAGAGCGGTTATGAGCAATTGCTTGTACAGTTAATTTAACCTATTTCTATCATTCGCGGACCTTTCTTTTTTACCTCTTCTTTCTTGGGTATGGTAAGCTGCAACAATCCGTTTTCATAGCGCGCCGCGATATTTTCCGCTTCAACTACATCGCGGGGAAGATCGAAGCTGCGCTGGAACGACTGATAACTGAATTCTCTGCGGGTGTAATTTTCACCCTCTTTTGTTTCCTGTGATGACTGCTTCGCAGAAGAGATTGTGAGCGTATTGCCTTCCAGTTGAATGGAAAAATCCTTTTTATCCATGCCCGGAACGGCCATTTCAACTTCAAAGCTGTCATTGGTTTCGCGGATGTTCACGGAAGGAACGGTTGTGCTGGTAGCAGAGAAGTTTCCATTGCCCCAGTTAAAAAGTTCGCGGCCAATAAAGTCGTCGAACAACGCCGGAAAATTCATGGTGTTTCTTTTGATCAGTGACATGATTAACCTCCTTATTAATGGTTAGACAATTTTTAGAATACAATACTCAAGCGCTGTACCATTCCCATTTTGCCTGAAAAAATTTCAGTTTGGGGCTATGAAAAATGACAAAAAAATCCCCGAAAGTGAAAACTTTTCACCTTTGGGGATCCTTAATAAATAGCGATTTCAAATTAAATGCTGATCAGGTCGCGAATGATCAGTCGAGCGATTTTTTTCTGCTGAAATAATACCAGGCTCCGGCAAATACCAGTGCGGCTGCCGCAACCTTTACGATCATCTCTTTCTTATTGTATTTCCATTCCGCTTTCCATCCTTTTTCAGCATAGATATTTGGTATATATCCATTTCTGATATCTTCAATAAGTCCTTCTATCACATCGATCCGGTCGGCCAGCACCAGGGTCATCCAGTGCGCGTAATTATCCTCACTGTAGCGGAACGCATGTCGCCGCAATTTTCCGCTCCAGCCGGAAGGCGGTACGGTGGTGCCGAAAACAGCACTCATATTCGGACGTTCATTAGAATGCAAATTCGCTCCTTCATGAACAGGTTGCTGGGGAGCGCGTTCATAATTCAGGCGGTTATGATCGTCGCCTGTATAATTCTTCATGGGATAGTTAGGTTCATTCTCCGGATCAGCATCTATTCCCCATCCCTTGATTTGCTGGTAGTCATTGTTGTTCATAACACATAGTTTAATAAGCTGTTGGCGGAATTAAAACTGGTTTTATACATTCATCGAGCTTATCGGAAAAGATGCGGTAAGCATCAGACACTTCCTCAAGCGGAATGCGGTGGGTAATGAGTTCTTTCGGATTCAATACCCCGGATTGAACATGATCGATCAATTTTGGCAATAGCCTTTTAACGGAAGCCTGGTTTGCACGAATAGTCAAACCCTTGTTGACTACATTTCCAATGGGTACCACGCTACCGATCGGACCATAAACACCCACGATGGAAACAATTCCACCCCGCTTAACACTGTTAATTGCCCAGTGCAGGGCAGTGGTTGCGCCACCCTGAAGCAACAGTTTCCGACCGGCTATCGTTTGCATAGTACTTCCTGAAGCATCGCCACCCACGGCATCTATACATACATCGGCTCCAAAATATTCAGTGGTTTTTTTAAGGAATAAGACAGGATCGCCTATTGACCTGAAGTTATAGGCTTCGCAGGGAGCGTATCGTCGGGCAAAATCCAGGCGGTATTCAATATGATCGATTACGATAACCCGGGCAGCCCCAAACAACCACGCGCAGCGGGCAGCCATAATACCTATGGGTCCTGCTCCGAAAACCACTACGGTATCGCCCTTTTTTATACCGCCCATTTCTGCAGCCTGGTAACCGGTAGGTACCACATCGGTCAGCAAAACCGCGTCATCAGGATCCATTGTTTCGGGAATTATCGTCGGGCCAACATCGGCATAGGGCACACGAACATATTCGGCCTGTCCGCCATCATAACCTCCTGCAGTATGCGAATATCCGAATATGCCGCCTACAGCCGTCGCATAAGGATTTGATTCCGCGCAATTGCCAAACAAGCCCTGCTTACAGAAAGTACATTTACCGCAGGCAATGTTGAAGGGCACCAGCACTTTGTCACCAACCTTGAGCTTGGTAACGGCATTTCCGATTTCTTCCACCACGCCGATGAATTCATGACCAAATGTTGAACCTACCCGTGTATCGGGAACGATTCCATTGTACAAATGCAGATCAGATCCGCAAATGCACGATCGGGTTACGCGAATAATGGCATCCATGGGATGTTCGATTTCAGGTATGGGCTTTTGTACAGCACGAACGCGAAATGGACCCCGGTAAGACATCGCTAACATATTAACCTCCTTTTTTCCGGTTTAAAAACAGTAGAACAGCATATTTTACCCAAAAATATATGCCAGCATCAGGGTAGGGATATGCGCACGTACAACGTATACCTGCGGTGATTATGCCCGAATATGAGGATTTTGATCTATTACCGGGCACCCATGAACAACCCCACCGGAAAACTGGCCAGGGCTATTCCGGCAGTGAATTGATCCTCCGTTTGTAGAATATCCCCGGTCAGGCGGTTAATCCATTTTACAGGTGCCTCCGGTAGCGCGGTGATAATGGTGTCATTATACGCATGGCCATAATTCCAGCCGTTGTCGCCTACATGACGTACAAGATCAAGCGGACAAATCACCATCAACCACTCGTCTTTATAATTGCGGCAATAACCAATGATATCATTACCACCCCCAACCTGGGTAAGCGGAATATAATTTCCATAATTGAACAGATCAGGATATTCATTTCGAAGTTTCAAAACCGTTTTGATCAGGAATAATTTCTCGAGCCCGCAATTGCGCTTGTTTTGCAGGCGGGCAAAGAATTCTTCCGGTGAACTCCTTCCTTCAAGTTCCTTCAGCAACTGCAGATTTTCCATGCGAAAGGCATAATCCACCTCAGAGCGGTTATCCGGATCAACAAAAGACAGATCCCATAATTCCGCGCCCTGATAAGTATCCGGAATTCCCGGTGCGGTGAGTTTGATCAGTGTTTGATGAAGGGAATAGGTCTCCGCATGATTGATCACCCGCTTTACAAACGGGATCAGGCTGCTTATAAAACTACTGTCTGATTGCAACAATGTTGTGATATAAGAATGGCAGGCCGCCTCGTATTCAGCATTGGGACTTTCCCAGGTAGTGTTGGCTTTAGCCTCACGCAACGCTTTCGTGCAGTATTCTTTTACCCGCTGAATAAACTTGTCGGATATTTCCAGGGTTTCAGGAAACCCACCCAATAGCGACTGGTAAATGAACCAGGCATCATTGGCAGTAATTTTCTGTCCTTCGGGATCAGCCATTCGTAATGCTTCCCATTTCTGTACAAGTTCCGTCCATTCGGGCGCGTATTCACTCAACAGGTTGATGCGCATTCTGGAATCTTCTCCCCGTTTGGTATCGTGTGTAGAAGTTGCATTCAACGCACGAGGATAATGCTTGCTTCGATAAATCATCTTTTTATGAAATTCCTCTGCCGACATTCCAAGTCTTTCCGGTGAATCGCCTACTTCATTATGCGATATCAATGGATTATAGGTATAGAATATGGTGTCTTCAACACCCTTGGCAGTTAACGGCCCGGTAAACTGCATTAGCCGTTGTACGAAGTGAAGCGCTTCGGCACTAAGACTGTCATGGCTATCCACTGGAAAAAACGTGGCGCCAATCGCTTCGATCTCACCTCTGTATTCTGGCGCTGTAGATACCGCCCGATCAATGGTTTCCTTCAGCAATTGCCCGATTGAAGAATCAGGAGCCGTACCATCAGGGTAAATCCGGTAAACCGGCATGGCACACATTAATGCCGCCAGCCCGGTCTTTATACGCTCGGGATCAGCATCCGCCGCTGCCAGACCTGAGCGGATATACATTTGCGTTAGATTATCCAGTTCTCCTGCCATATAGGTATGCAGAAAAGACTTTTTTGAATCATAAATGATCGTTTCAACATCGCGTTGCTCACCGGTAAACTCAAGATAAAATCTGCGCAGGTGTTCAGCGCCTTCACGGTTGGTAAGCAACTGGTTGACAAAAGACAGAAATTCGTATCCGCTGGTGCCATCAATGGTCCAGTGTTCCGGAAGATTTTCATTACCCGTAAGAATTTTTTCAATGATAAGGTATACATCCTTACCCACCGCCGACCGGAGGCTCCTGAGGTATGTTTCCGGATCTTTCAATCCGTCTACATGATCTATCCGCAAACCCGTGATCAATCCCTCTTTCACCAGTTTGATAATCAGGGCATGGTAGGTTTCCACAACCTCCGGGCGTTCCATTGCCAGACAGATCAGCGCGTTTACCGTGAAGAACCGGCGGAAATTGATATGGTGATTCGTTTCATCCCAACGGCAAAAACGGTAGTATTGCTGATCATGTATGTCCGATAAAATTTGAGGGTCGGAGTTGATCCTTTTTAGCAATTCCTCCACAGATTTCTGATGCGATTGCAATTGCTGAATGGCGCTTGTGCGTGACTGTTGCCAGTGCTCAGAATGTTCTGCAGGATCGGGATATGCGGCCAGAAATTTCGACAGATCGGTTTTGTCCTGAACAGCATTTCCTAACCGCCTTACCGAATCTGCTGAAAGCGGATAGGCATCACCGGGAATATTGAACAGAAATCCCTGATCGGAAAATGAAATATGTACTGAACCTTCCTCCACCGCTTCAGGGAATGATTTTCCCAGGAAGGGCACCATTACGCGGTTGGGTCCACCGGCGGAAGGGTCTGTGATCAGGTCGAAGTATCCATAATAAGCGGAATGCCTGCCCCGTTCAAAGAGGTCTTTCAACCAAAGGTTATGACCGGAAAAAGCCATATGGTTTGGAACAATATCCTGCAGCCAGTTCATGCCCAGCTTTTGCAATTGTTCCGATAAAACCCTGAACTCTTCCAGGGTGCCGATTTCAGGATTTATGGTATTAGAATCTGTTACATCATAACCATGCATACTTCCCGGTGTGGCACTGAAAATGGGTGAAGCATAGATCGTTGAAATGCCCAGGTCTTTAAGATAATGCATCAGTTCGCTAAGATGACTGAAGCCGAAGGTATTGTTGAATTGAATCCGGTATGTAGCAACAGGTAGGTGTCTCATTTTCAGCGTTCAAAAATTGTTACGGAGAGCGGTGATAGAATAAAGGTTTCGTGAATAAGTGTATCCTGATCTTTTGGATCATTCCAGTCGGGCCCGGATGAATTGAAAATCTTTCGTCTTGAAAAACCATTAAGGGTATATGCCTGTTCCTCCAGGGAAAAGTTCAGTAACATAAGCGCAGATGCATCATTGTTACGCCGCTCCACACAAATAATGCTTCCATTGTTTGGATGAACCACCAGATCTTTTCGCTTTAAACTTTGAAAAGCCGGATAACTTTTACGGAAGCGTAACAGGAATTTATAAAACTCCAACAGTTCCTTTTGATGCTCGCTATGAATATTCCACGATAACGAACTTTTTTTGAATGTTTCCGGATCATTCGGTTCGGGAGGATCCTGTTTCCAGGCAAAACTTTCAAATTCTTTTTTTCGTCCTTTAGACGTATTGTTGATCAGTTCCTGGTCGGAATGATCGGTGAAGAAAAGAAACGGATTTTCTTCACCATATTCTTCTCCCATAAAGAGCATGGGCACATAGGGCGAAAGAATATAGGTCGCGGCAATGAGCTTTAGGGCTTCAATATGGAGTTGTTCCACCTGGTCGGCCTCCGGTTGTTGTGATTTCAATACTTCGCGCATGATGGTGGTCAGTCGTTCACCATTCATCCTGTTGCCGGTATGGTCATGATTTTGTGCAAAAACCACGAACTGTCCAAAATCATTATCCGTCTTTCTGCCAAACTTTTTCTTCCGGTGCGCGGAGTATTGCCCGGTAAACACATACGAATCGCGGAATGATTTTTCCAGGTCATCTATTGATCCAAAATCGGAATAATAACCATTGGTTTCACCCGTTATCAGTGCGTGCAGCGCATGATGAAATTCATCGATCCATTGTCCGTCCATGCCATAACCGCCTTTTGAAACCGGGTTGATGTATCTCGGATTGTTCAGGTCAAATTCAGCGATAAGCACTTTTTTTCTGCCCGTTTCTTCTTCAAGCTGTCGTACCCGTTGTTCCAATACTTCCAGGAAATGCGTAGCACCCGAATCCCAGATGGCGTGCACGGCATCAAGTCGTAATCCATCAATATGAAAATCATTAAGCCACATCAGGGCATTCTGCAGGTAATATTCCCGCACGCCGTCGCTGTACTGATCATCGAAATTCATGGCTTTGGCCCATGGGGTGAAATATTTATCAGTATTATACGGTCCGAACTCCGGCAGATAATTTCCTTCCGGACCCAAATGATTGTATACAACATCCAGTATTACAGCAATGCCTTTCCGGTGCGCTGCATCCACTAGGCGTTTGAGTCCATCCATTCCACCATAGGAATGCTGTACGGCAAATGCGAATACGCCATCGTAACCCCAGTTTCTGACTCCGGGAAACTGAGCCACCGGCATGATTTCTATGGTGTTTATACCCAGGTCGGCCAGGTAATCCAGCTTATGGATAATACCATCGAAGGTGCCCTCCGGGGTAAAGGTGCCGGTATGCAATTCGTAGATTAGCATGCTGCTCAATTCCAGTCCCTTCCACGAATCATCAGACCATTCATATGAATTACGGTCTGCCACTGCTGATGCGCCATGCACGCCATCGGGCTGCGATAGGGAAGCAGGGTCGGGGAGAGGTGATTTATTATCGGGTTTGAACCGATACCGCATACCGGGTACAGCGTCTTTTACGATGCCCTGCCAATAACCCAGGGCGTTTTGTTCAAGATTTACAGAATGGGTGAATGGGGAAGTGATTTCCAGTTGCATCTTTTTAGCCAGGGGTGCCCATACTGAGCACCAGCTCCTGCCATCCGCCTCGTAAAAAAAACCTGCCCGACTGTTGAATTGATCCACGTTTCATATTTGAGGTAGATCAGTATAAATCACATGCCATACAGGATGGTCTCCTTTAACCAAAGATGACCGGTTTAGATCCCCGGCCGGTGATCGGAGAGAATTCTTCCGTCTTCCATATCAATTATCCGGCTGGTTTGTGCGGCAAATTCTGGATCGTGGGTGACGATCAGCAGGGTTTGGTTGAATTCGGCCGCCAGCTTATGAAAAATTTCAAACACTATTGTACTGTTTTTTTTATCGAGGTTACCGGTAGGTTCATCTGCCATGATGATATCGGGGTCATTGATCAGCGCACGCGCGATGGCGACCCGTTGTTTCTCGCCCCCCGAAATCTGGCTGGCCTTTTTGGCAGCGAGCTGGTCAATTCCCAATAAGCGAAGTTTTTCCATTGCCCGGTCACGGATCTCTCGTTCTGGCCATCGTCCGGCTTTTTCTGCCGGAAGCATAACATTTTTCAGTACACTGAATTCATGCAGCAGGTAATGGAACTGAAATACAAACCCGATCTGCCGGTTGCGGATGTCGGCCAGCGCTTTTTCTTTCTTTCCCGTCACCAGGTTTCCATCGATATACAGTTCTCCCTGATAATCGGTGTCCATGGTACTGAGAATATACAGTAATGTCGATTTGCCACAACCCGATTTGCCCGTTACCGACACAAATTCACCGCGGTTGATGGAAAAGCCCACCGAATGCAGCACCTGTACCGTTAGCGGATCATGAAAATACTTAATGATATTTCGGGCTTCCAGAATTGGTTGCATATTATTTTCCCCTGATGATAGAAACGGGATCAACGGCGCTGGCCTTACGTGCAGGAAATAATCCAGCGAAGTAAGTGGTGATCACCGAAAAGAGAATTCCAATGATATAATAAACCGGATTGTAATCTACCGGATAGGTTTTGATGGTGGGAAGGGCGGCGGTATCAAATGGAATATGATCAATTACCCAGCTTAGCAATAATCCGCATACGAGCCCGGCAATTCCACCAATAATGCCGATGCTCAGGGCGATGAACAGAAAGATGGAATTAATGTCTTTCCCCGAAAATCCGGTTGCTTTGAGTATGGCTATTGAATCCATTTTTTCATAGATCATCATGTTAAGGATATTGTAGATGCC
>JAEYRC010000229.1 GCA_023409675.1 Bacteroidota bacterium | reverse complement strand
ATTGTCCATATCGCGGTTGTACATCCAGTACAGAAATCCCAGAACAAACATATTTTTTGCCCGGTCTTTTTCTTTGGTGCCCATGGAAATATCCTTTAGTGCCTCCCGGGTCATTTTGGTAATATCCATCCGGATCAGCTCATAGTTGTCGAGGCTGCCATCTTCCAAAGGGTTAACTCCATCAGCATAGTTGGCCAGGCGCAGGTTACGGGCATCAAAGCCATCGGTATTAGCAATGATCTTTCCGCCTTTGCGAAGTGCTTTCAGGTTGGTTTTCAGGGCAGCCGCATTCATCGCCACGAGTACGTCGCATTCATCACCCGGGGTAAAAACCCGGTCGCTGGAAAACCGAAGCTGGTAGCCGCTCACTCCCGGAATTGTTCCCTGTGGAGCACGGATTTCAGCCGGAAAATCAGGAAAAGTGGCCAGATCAATACCCAGCAGGGCAGTGTTATTGGTAAACTGGCTGCCGGTTAATTGCATACCATCACCTGAATCTCCTGCGAATTTGATCACCACATCTTGTAATACCGATTCCTGTACACTCATTATTGAAAATTGTGCTGCAAAATTACTAAAGTTCGGGGGGATTTAAGTATAATCCACCATTCAGGTCATCACCTTCAAATTTTTTTGGGATGATCAGTGTGGTGTGTAACAGGGGTTGCAGAAGTTGCAGGAACGATCTGTCTGCATTTGCAGTCAGGGTTCCCGCAGAATACATAAATTTTAGACAGATTTTCTCGGATGAAAGCGCAGGTCTGCTTTATCAACATCTAATAATCTGCCTGAGTAAGCAGCATAGGTTCCCGCAGATTAAGCAGGTTTCCCGCAGATTTTCGCAGATGATAAGCAGATGATAAGGAGGTTTGCTTTATCATCTACACCATTCTCATGGATGCATTACCAGTTACCACATTATTCCTCTTAAGGCGCGGGGGTACCTGGGTTGGAAGACAACATGGTTTTGCCGGCCTTACCTGCTTTCAGGGCATCGTAGATCACCTCATGCACCTTTGGACGGATACTCATTTTTAGGAACAGCGATGGGTCGGGTGCATTTACCCGGTTCGACAAAAAGATATACATCAGGTTTTCCGTGGGGTCTAACCAGATGCAGGTTCCGGTAAAGCCGGTATGTCCAAAAGTTTCCGGCGGAGCGGATGCGGAAGGATAGGGCTCTTTACGGGTGGCATTGTCTTTTTCAGGTTTGTCAAAACCCAGTCCCCGCCGGCTTTCATTTTGATACGCAGTGAAAAGATCGACCGTCTCTTTTTTGAAGAACCGCATTCCATTGATTTCTCCACCGTTCAACAATACCTGTGCAAGGCGGGCCAGGTCGCTGGCATTACTGAACAGGCCGGCATGTCCGGCAACACCGCCAAACATCGCCGCACCGGGATCATGTACATCACCCCGAACCAGTTGCTGACGGAAGGACAAGTCTTGTTCGGTAGGAGCGACGATTTCCACCGGAAATTTTACCCGGGGTAAAAAGCCGGTCGACCGCATACGCAGGGGGGCATAAAAGGTTTTTTCTACATATTCATCCAGCCGCTGGCCGGTAATGCTTTCAACTATTTTCCCGAGAAAAATGAAATCATTATCGCTGTACACATATTTCCCTTTGGGGCCAAGCGGACTGTTTAAAATTCGGGCATACATGGTATCTACCCAGGCATTGCGCATATATAAATTCTCCGCTACCCGAACGGTATGGTCATCGGTTTGCCGCCGGGAATAAATCCCATAATTGGGTTGATTGCCATTGGCCGGATCAACAGTTTCCCGATAAAAGGGAATCCAGGAAACCAATCCAGCCTGATGCAGTAAAATATCGCGGATACTCAGGTTGCCTTTATTGCTTTCCCGGGTCCAGGGCAGGTAATCACCCAGGCGATTATCCAATCCCAGACGCCCCTCATCGTACAACTTCATCACTGCCGCTGTGGTGGCCATGACCTTCGTGATGGATGCCAGGTCATAGATAGTTTCATTGTATACAGCCTCTGTACTATCAAAGGTCATATGGCCAAAAGCGCGTTCATAGGCTACGCGGCCATCCTTTGCCACCAGCACCACAGCACCGGGGATAGCTTTTTTCCGAATGGCATCATGCACAATCGAATCTATTGCGCTGAACTTCGAAGATTCAAATCCAAGATCTCCAGGTCGGGCAGCGGGCATCATTTTATTGGAAACAATCCCGGCGCCATAATGGAAATTGCTGCATACGGTAACCGGTAGCTTACCTTTCGCTTCAAAGCGACCCTGCAGCAAATCTGCGGCGGCATCATGGGTTACAGCATCATCTTCATAACAGGCTACCAGAACTTTGGCATCACAGGTATTTTTTATAGTGTAGGGATTACCAAAAACCATGGTAACCGACCGATGATCTTGTTGCAGCCGGTGTACCAGCGACCATGCAGCGGAACTGATTCCAAAATTATTTGCAGGAAAACGACTATAGGCGTGCAGCCCGATCACCACGAGATCATAGCGATTCCGCAATAAGTCAAGCATCGGTTGAACGCGCCCTGAATCGAGCGTATAATCAAAGAAATAGGTATGTGCATCATAATCTTCCCGCATCCGCTCGGCAAAACGATTGTCTTTTTGAAGCCCTACCCCAACATAAGCCACACGACGGCCCTTTTTTAATGGGAAGATGCCAGCATCTGTATTGCGAAGCAGGGTGATGGCGTTTTCAGCCACCAGCTTGCGCATTTCCGGAACATCGCGGTTAAGATCTTCCGTCAGGTTATGCAAGTCTATGGGCTGAAAATTTCCCAGTCCATGCAGGTATTTCGCTTCCAGCACTTTTTTAACCCGGGCATCAAGGTCTTTCCAGGTTAATTTTTTCTGTTTGATGGCCTGTTTGATAGCCTGGATGCTTTTCGGTATATCGCCCGGCAGACAGAGCATATCGTTGCCGGCAATCAGCGATTGAGCAGAAGCTTCACCTGGTCCGAAGAACTTAGACACCCCTTTCATTTCGAGCGCGTCAGTAAAGGTGATGCCCTTAAAACCCAGTTCATCGCGAAGCAGACCCGTAACGTTATTTTTCGAAAGGGAGGTAGCCCGATTAGCGGTTTTATCGATAGCGGGAATGTACAAATGCGCCACCATAACACTACCTACTCCGCCTTTAACCAATTGACGAAACGGATACAATTCCAGAGAGTCGAGTTGCGCCATCGATTTGCGGATGACCGGAAGATCATAGTGCGAATCTACATTCACATCACCATGACCGGGAAAATGCTTGGCGCAAGCCATCACACCCACATCCTGCATGCCCCGCATATATTGCAGACCGAATAATGCTACCTTATATTTATCTTCTCCGAAAGAACGGTCATTGATCACCGGGTTATCAGGATTATTATTCACATCCACAACAGGTGCATAATTCACATGTATACCGATACGGCGGCACTGTTCACCCACGACGCGGCCGTACTGCTGCAGAATCGTAGCATCGGTCACCGC
>JAEYRC010000226.1 GCA_023409675.1 Bacteroidota bacterium | reverse complement strand
GCGCAGGATGATCTTCGGATTGAGTGTGGCGCGGGTTGGCGCAACGCTGGCGATAGTTTTAGTTGGCTATAATATTATTATCGGGGAAACTCCAACCGGTGATCCGATCCGTTTATTAAATGAAGATGTATTGAATGGTACCATTCTGATGATTTTGGTTACCTGTACCATAAGTTCTCTAATGGTGGAAAAGGCCTCGCGCAGATTATCCCTGCTGGAAGAATCAACGACTCCCGGTGATGAAAATGTACCTTCCCGGAAAATACTTATCCCGCTGGCTTATCCCGATACCCTGCCCGACCTGATCGATTTTGCCCTGATGCTGCGCGAGAAAAAGAGTAAGCAGCCGTTATATGCTCTGCATGTAGTAAACGAGCAGGACAAAATGGGTAAGGACGCTCATGCCGGAAAGAAAATGATGGATAAGGTAATTCATCATGCGGCAGCAACCGATAATGAAATTATTCCGATCACCCGTTTCGATATGAATATCAGTAACGGGATCATCTATACGATAAAAGAGCATGGCATAACCGATATCGTCATAGGGTTGCATCGGCAGCAGTCATCAACCGATAATTTCTTCGGATTTGTAGCAGAGCGTGTACTTCGCCGATCACCCGAAAATATTTATGTCTATAAGGCTGCGCAGCCGCTCAATACCCTGAACCGGATCGTTGTGGCTGTTCCGGAAAACGCCGAAAACGAACCCGGTTTTCACCATTGGTTCGATATTTTGGAAACCATTAGTAAACAAGCCGGATTACAGGTATATATTTATGCCTGTCAGGATACGATTGAGCGAATGAAACAAATCAACGATCAACGGCAGATTCCGGCAATTATTTCCTATGAACTTTTTACGGACTGGTCGGAGTTTTTGATCTTCACCCGGGAAGTGCGGAAAGATGATCTGTTTTTTATTATTTCTTCCCGCAAAGGATATGATTCCTATAACCCGGAATTTGAAAAGTTACCCCTTTATCTGTCGAAATATTTTAAGCCTATCAGTTTTGTACTGATGTATCCCGAACAACTGGAATATGGACTGGAGCAGAATATGGAAAACATGGATTCCAGCCTGATGAATCCTATACCCGATAACCTGAACATTCTTAATAAGGCGGGTAAAATTGTAAAACGCATCTTTACCGATAAGAAAGATTGATCATAGTGGAACATCCCGCGGTTATCGCATGATAATTGTATTATTCATCTGAACAGCATTTATGATCGGGTATTCATGGATCTATATCGTAGTGATTGCCGCGGAAATACTTTTCAGTCATCTGCAGCACCGGCCTATCTATTCATGGAAAGAAACGGTTACCAATTTTTACCTTTCCCTGCTGAACGGAGGAATAGATCTGCTTATTCGCGGAGCTTATTTCCTGGTAATGACTGTATGCTTTTCATGGCGAATTCTTGACGTTGAAAGTACACTGCTCTACTGGGCCGGATTATTTCTACTGACCGATTTCCTGTTTTACTGGATGCACCGGATGGAACATTTCTGCCGACTCTTCTGGGCCGTACACATCACTCACCATTCCGGTGAACATATGAATCTTTCGGTAGGATTCAGGGCATCGGTATTACAACCTGTCTATCGGTTTATATTTTTTTTACCGTTGGCTTTTCTCGGTTTTCACCCGGCAGACATTCTTTTGATGTATTCCATAATGCAGTTCTGGACTGTCTTTGTGCATACCGGCTACTCGGGCAGAATACCTGTTTTCGACCTGATCTTTGTTACGCCTTCGCATCATCGTGTACATCACGCGTCAAATATCCGGTACCTCGATAAGAACATGGGGATGGTGCTGATTGTTTGGGACAGACTATTCGGAACCTTTCAGCGGGAGATGGATGAAAAATCATATGAGCCTATCCGTTATGGCCTGCTTACTCCGCTGCCCGATAATCGTGCGTCAACAATCATCCTGCATGAATGGCTCAACATACGCAGGGACTTATTCACCAGCGGGCTTCCGCTTCGAACAAAGCTGAAATATTTGTTTTACCCGCCGGGCTGGAGCCATGACGGAAAGCGAAAAACAAGCCGTCAGTTGCAGTCAGCCGAAAATCGTCCGGCAACGGATAAAATGTAATGAACATTTCCCTGTTTCCGGACACAGGTTTCAATATTATTGCATTCAGCTTTTATGTTCCAGCAGCCGTTCAAGAACCACATATACAATTGGGCAGAATTCGGAATTCTTTAGCGTAAGCTGTTGTCTTTTCAGAATTACATCTTCATTGGTATAGGGAAAACGCTGACAGTCGGAAGGACGTACCTCATAGATTGAACAATAATTATCGCTACCCAGAAAAGGACAGGGGGAGGATTTCACCACATAGTCTCCGTCTTCATCCAGGCGGAGGTAGGTTTCAATGAAGCTTCCTTCTTTCATTTTCAGGTGTCGTGCTATGCGTTTGATATCCGGAGTCTTGAAACGGGGGGAATACTGTTTACAGCAATTGGCGCAACTCAGGCAGTCGACCTGTTCAAAAGCATAGTTATGCAATGCGGGCAACTTTTTGAGTACCGCGTTCTTATCAGCACGATCCAGAAACTGGCGGTACATTTTCTTTCGCTCCTTTGATCGCTTCTGCCAGTTTTGTAAGCTGCCCTTCATTGTGGCAAAGATACAGCTCTCAGGCCTTAAACGAAACGGTTCAGGATAAACCCAGCATGTTGCCCAGGGCGTTGAAAAAACCGGAGCGAAAAATATAGGCAATAGTTATGAGCATGGTGACCAGGTTCCATAATAGGATCCAAAGCAGGCTGAGTCCTAAGGTTTTCACAAAATATACGTTACGGTCGGCCTCCTGAAGCTGGTAATGTGCCCAGGCCATATAGATGCTCTGAAGCAGCAAAGCCGTAAACAAGATAATGAAATAGGTTTGGGTGCCAGCGGTATAGCCCATCAGGGGCAGGGCGATAATGGTGAAGATCAGGTTGCTGAAGGAGATGAACAGTACATTGGCTACCAGGTGTTCGGCATAATTAAGGCGTTTTCTGCGCAATAATCCCCAGGACATCAGCGAGAAAAACGGTACTGCAACCATTGTGAGAATGTTGGTGTTCTTCTGTAGGAAAATTGAAATTTCCCCCTGGCGCTGTACGATCGTCCGGTATTTGTGCCGGGCACTTTCATCGGGCATTGATTGTAATACCTGCGGATCCGGATCCGGGGCCTGTCCGTAAGCCTGGAATAAATTATTCGACAACACGAAAAAACCCATACACAGCACAAAAAAGGTAAAGGGATTGAAGTATTTTTTTCGCCGGCCCTGCAGATATTCAAGGGCAATTATTCCGGGACGGGTGGCCAGTCCCCGTAACAAGTGAAATATACTGCGATCGGTATGCGTAAATGCATGAAAAAATTCGTGGAGGATTTTCTTAAGCGTAAATCGGTGCACTACGGTTTTCTGACCACAAGCCCGACAAAAGGAATCCTGTTGTTCCAGTATACTCGTACAATTCAGGCATTGAAGGGTTTGATCCATTTCCTGTTCTAATCTGGTATTAAGAACAACAATATATTCGTTTTGAAACGATTAACATAGAGTGGAAACAAAAACTTTTTCAGCCCGAAATCTAATTTATCCACACCCTTGTCCCATTTTGCCAAACAACTGTTAGTCTGCCTGAATCATAGTAACTTTGCGGAACTTTTATCTTTTAACGGAGTTTTTTTATGAACTTTTTTGATATACAGCAACAGGAATTTCAGCAGCGGCATATAGGTCCGAATGAACAGGAAATGCACGATATGCTGGCCGTGATTGGCGCTAAATCAATTGATGAGCTGGTAGCGCGCGCTATGCCGGCGGATATCCGTCTTAAGGATCCCCTGGTTTTACCGCCTGCACAGCATGAGTTTGAATACCTGTCGGGTCTGCGGCAGGTGGCTGCCCGGAATAAGGTTTTCAAATCCTGCATTGGCCAGGGCTATTATGGAACCATAACCCCCTCGGTTATCCTGCGGAATGTATTTGAAAATCCGGGATGGTACACGCAGTACACCCCTTATCAGGCTGAAATATCGCAGGGCCGCCTGGAGAGCCTGCTCAACTTTCAGACCATGGTGGCCGAACTGACCGCCCTGCCACTCGTAAATGCCTCCCTGCTGGATGAAGCCACTGCCGCTGCAGAAGCAATGTCGATGATGTTCCACCATATCAATCGTACCGATGTGGTCAGCCGCCCCCGTTTCTTTGTAGACCGCCATTGCTTTGCGCAAACCATTGATGTGGTGATAACCCGCGCTGAACCCCTGGGCATTGAAGTGGTCATTGATGATTACCATACAGCCACGCCTGATGAAACCTATTTTGGCGCGCTGGTACAATATCCAAACAGCAATGGTTCGGTTGAGGATTACCGTAAGTTCATAGAGTCTGTGCATGCTGTCAATGGTCTGGTGGTTATGGCCGCAGACCTGCTGTCGCTTACCCTGCTTACACCTCCGGGTGAACTGGGTGCCGATATTGCAATTGGCTCGGCACAACGTTTTGGTGTGCCAATGGGTTTTGGAGGTCCGCATGCGGCTTTCTTCAGTACACGCGATGAATTCAAACGCGGCATTCCGGGAAGAATTATTGGTGTATCGGTGGATGCCAGTGGTTCCAGGGCGCTGCGTATGGCGCTTCAAACCCGCGAACAGCATATCAAGCGCGAAAAGGCGACATCCAACATCTGTACCGCACAGGCGTTGCTGGCCAATATGGCGGCTATGTATGCGGTTTACCATGGCCCTGAAGGATTGAAATGTATCGCGTCAAGAATAGCGTGTATGGCCGGTAGCCTTTCTGATGAACTCGAAGCTATAGGATACAGTAATCAAAATACGGCATTCTTTGATACACTGAAAATTCCGGTGAGCGATGCTGCAACGATTCGTAAGATCGCTGAATCAAAAGAATTTAATTTTTATTATGGTGATGAAGGATACGTTGGTATCTCTATCGATGAAACCATTTCACAGGCCGATATCCTGGAAATCGTTTCCATCTTTGAAGAAGCATCCGGTAACCATGTGGCTTCCGTAAGTTTTGATATGGACAGTTGTCTGCAGAATATACCGGAGACCCTTAAACGCCATACCGAATTTATGCAGCAGCAGGTTTTCAACACCCATCACAGTGAGAGTGAAATGATGCGCTATATCAAAATGCTGGAGGATAAGGATCTTTCCCTGAATACGTCTATGATCTCTCTGGGAAGCTGTACCATGAAACTCAATGCCGCCACGGAACTTATTCCTGTAAGCTGGCCTGAATTTTCTGCCATACATCCTTTCGCGCCTTCCGATCAGGTTGAAGGTTATCATCAGATCATCAACGAACTCAGCGATTACCTCTGCCGCATCACCGGCTTCACCGCCTGTTCGCTTCAGCCCAACAGTGGCGCCCAGGGCGAATATGCGGGATTGCTGACTATCCGGGCTTATCATAAAGACAGGGGAGAGGCGTTTCGGAATATCGTGCTGATCCCGATCTCCGCGCATGGCACCAATCCAGCCTCGGCGGTATTGGCC
>JAEYRC010000191.1 GCA_023409675.1 Bacteroidota bacterium | reverse complement strand
GGAGAAACCCTTTTCCATGGCGCCTGCCGATATCGTTGAAGAAGTGAAAAAAAGCGGCCTGCGCGGTCGCGGTGGAGCCGGATTCCCTACCGGCATGAAATGGAGCTTTCTGGCAAAACCCGAAGGTGTTCCCCGTTACCTGGTGTGTAATGCCGATGAGTCAGAGCCTGGTACCTTCAAAGACCGCTACCTGATGGAATTTCTGCCGCACCTGCTGATTGAAGGACTGCTGATTTCCTCCTATGCCCTGGGTTCAAATACCACCTATATCTACATCCGTGGCGAATATGCCTGGATCGTGGATATCCTGGAAGAAGCCATCGAAGAAGCCCGCGCCAATAATTTTCTTGGGAAAAATATACTGGGGAAAGGATTTGACTGCGAGATCTATGTACAGCGTGGCGCAGGCGCCTATATCTGCGGCGAAGAAACCGCCCTGCTCGAAAGCCTGGAAGGCAAACGCGGCAATCCACGCATCAAGCCTCCTTTCCCTGCGGTGAAAGGATTATGGGATTGTCCGACTGTTGTTAATAATGTGGAAACCCTCGCGGCTGTAGTGCCCATTTTGACTATCGGCGGTGAAGAATACGCGAAAATCGGTATCGGCAAATCAACCGGCACCAAACTGATCAGTGCCTGCGGAAACATCAACAAACCCGGCGTTTACGAAATTGATATGACCATCTCCGTGGAGGAGTTTGTATACAGTGATGAATACTGCGGGGGTATCCCGAATGGTAAACGGCTGAAAGCCTGTATTGCCGGAGGTTCATCCGTTCCCATCATTCCTGCCAACCTGCTGTTTAAAACCGCAAAGGGTGAACAGCGGATGATGACCTATGAAAGTCTTGCTGATGGCGGATTTCAAACCGGTACCATGATGGGATCCGGCGGCTTTATTGTACTGGATGAAGACCAGTGTGTGGTGAAGCATACGCTGACGCTGGCGCGTTTCTACCGTCATGAGAGTTGCGGGCAGTGTTCGCCCTGCCGCGAAGGAACCGGCTGGATGGAAAAAATTCTGAAAAACATCGAATACGGCAAAGGGAAGATGAGTGATATCGACCTGCTCTGGGATATCCAGCGCAAGATCGAAGGAAATACCATCTGCCCGCTTGGCGATGCTGCCGCCTGGCCGGTTGCTGCAGCGATCCGGCATTTCCGGGATGAATTTGAATGGCATGTAACCAACCCCGAAGAGGCGCAAGTACGCAATTTCGGACTGGCACATTATGCCGATGCCCGTGAAGTGCTGGCAGGATAAGATTAAACACATTTCAATGTACATGATACATGGCTGAAGAAAAGAAGCTTTTTACAGTAACGATCGATAATATCACCATCGAGGTGGAGCCGGGGACCAGTATCCTGCAGGCTGCACGCAAGATCGGGGGAGATGTGGCGCCGCCTGCCATGTGTTACTACACCAAATTGACCGGCAGTGGCGGTAAATGCCGTACCTGCCTGGTGGAAGTTGCTGCCGGTTCATCGGCCGACCCACGCCCCATGCCTAAACTGGTAGCCAGCTGCCGGACCAATGTGATGGATGGCATGATCGTTAAAAACATTACCAGCGAACGGGTTATTGATGCACGTAATGGTGTAGTCGAATTTTTGCTGATCAACCATCCCCTCGATTGCCCCATCTGCGACCAGGCCGGAGAATGTCACCTGCAGGACCTGAGCTACGATCACGGTACGGAAGGCACCCGCTATGAATTTCCCCGCCGGACTTTTGAAAAATATGACCTGGGTCCATACATTCAATTGCACATGACCCGCTGCATCCTGTGCTACCGCTGTGTATATGTGGCTGACCAGGTAACCAATAAACGCGTTCACGGTATTCTCGACCGCGGCGATCATGCGCAGATTGCCACCTAAATCGAAAAGGCGCTGGATAACGATTTCATCGGCAACGTCATCGATGTTTGCCCGGTGGGAGCACTTACCGACAGAACATTCCGCTTCAAAAACCGCGTTTGGTTCCTGAAGCCGGTAGACGCGCACCGTGAGTGTCCCAAATGTTCCGGTTAGGTAACGCTTTGGATTCGCGGCGATGAAGTATACCGGGTTACCGGACGAAAAGATCAGTGGGGAGAATAGCAGGAAAGGATATGTAATGAAAGCCGCTTTGAGAAAAAACCCACCAGCGACTGGGTGATCGAAGGGCCAACCCGCATCAACAGGCATTCGGTGATCTCACAGAATCATTATGTGGGTACTACTACACCAACAGATCCGCTCAATGAAGTGATGGGCAAAGCGCCGCGGCTGTTGATGGATATTCATACCGTAAGTGAGGTAAACAAAACGGAGATTGAATTATCGGCCTTTAACCGGCCGGCGCATTCAGGCGACTTTAACTCGAATAATAAAGCATTAACCGATAAAATTCCAACCCCCGGGAACCGGGAAGAGGAAAACAGTAACCAATAATTAGCGGGTTTACGTATGACACTATTAGCAGTTGACTGGGGTTTTATTCTTGAGAAGACCATTCTGATTACCGCAATTATTTCGGTGTCGCTGGTTATTGCCATGTATGAAACCTATGCCGAACGTAAAGTGGCCGGATATATTCAGGATCGTCATGGTCCTAACCGGGCAGGGCCTTTCGGTATTTTGCAACCGATGGCCGACGGACTGAAACTCTTCATGAAAGAAGAGATCATTCCCAATACTTCAAACAAAACCCTGTTTGTATTAGGTCCCGCACTGGCGATGCTCACCGCAATGATGACCTCCGCGGTCATTCCCTGGGGTGGTCAGTTGCACTTTACCCTTTTTGGGCAGGACAGGATCGTGAACCTTCAGATCGCGGATATCAACATCGGCATTCTGTTCATTTTTGGTGTGGTGAGTATGGGAGTTTATGGTATTATGATCGGCGGCTGGGCATCAAATAATAAATTCTCCCTGATGGCCGCGTTGCGTGGCGCTTCGCAGGTGATCTCCTACGAACTGCCGATGGGCCTTTCCCTGATCGTGCTGCTGATGCTGACCGGTTCGCTCAAAATGAGCGCCATCACCGGAGATCAGATCGATAGCGTGTATTATGTGTTTTATCAGCCGCTGGGCTTCATGATCTTCCTGATCTGCGCGTTTGCCGAATGTAACCGTACGCCCTTCGACCTTCCCGAAGCGGAGAGTGAACTGAACTTCGGATACCACCAGGAATATTCCAGTATGAAGCTTGGCTTTTACCTTTTTGCGGAATATGTAAACATGTTCATCAGCAGCGCGGTGATTGTATCCCTGTACTGGGGAAGTTATGATATCCCCTTTGTGAGTGATGAAGGGCTGGTGGAACAGATCGGAAGAAACTGGACCAGCTTACTGCAGGTGCTTTCCTTCTTCCTGAAAGTTGCCTTTACCATATTTTTCTTTATGTGGGTACGGTGGACAATCCCCCGGTTCCGTTACGACCAGTTGATGGACCTGGGCTGGAAGAAACTTGTACCGCTGGCCCTGATCAATATGATCATTACAGCGCTGGTGGTATTGCTAAAAGATAATGACTGGACATTCTGATCCATTACCGGACAGTATGCGTTGACCATTGATCACGAACTCTGCGGAGTGTAAATTGTGTAGAAGAATGCAAACCTTAACAAATAGAGCAAAGCCGGTTGACCGGAAACCTTTAACCCTGGTGGAAAGAATATTCATCGTCAACCTGGTTAAAGGCTTAATGATCACCCTGAAGCATATGTTCAAAAAGCGGCCGACCATTCAATACCCGGAGCAGCGCCGTGAGTTCAGCCCGGTGTTCAGGGGACTGCAGGTATTGAACCGCGATGAAGAAGGACGGGAAAACTGCACGGCCTGTGGGCTCTGCGCTGTTGCCTGTCCTGCTGAAGCGATTACCATGGAAGCAGCCGAGCGCCTGCCCGGAGAGGAACACCTGTACCGGGAGGAAAAATATGCGGCAAAGTATGAGATCAATATGCTGCGCTGTATTTTCTGCGGACTTTGTGAAGAAGCCTGTCCTAAAGACGCGATATACCTGAGTGAAACCTTTGCCCCGTCGAATTATCAGCGGAAAGGATTTATTTATGGAAAGCAGGACCTGCTGATTCCCGATCCGGTGACCCAGCCGGAAGAATATAAAGAAGCGGTAGGGAAACGTGAGGCAAGAAAAGCGCAATCTGAACGCAAGACCAACTAACTGAGGCTATGAATGCAAGTGACATCTTATTTTATTTTTTGAGCGCCCTGGCGCTGGGCAGCGCCATCATGGTGGTGATCAGCCGCAATCCGGTGCACAGTGTCCTGTGGCTGATCGTAACGTTCTTCGCCATCTCGGGCCATTACATCTTAATGAACGCGCAATTTATCGGAATCGTTAACCTGATCGTGTACGCCGGTGCCATCATGGTATTGTTCCTGTTCGTGATCATGCTGATGAACCTCAATGCCGCCGAAGAACCGCAGAAGAACCGGTGGATGAAATTCGCGGGTATTATTTCGGGAGGTTGCCTGTTGCTGGTAATGGTGGCGGCGTTAAAGAATGCCGAGATCAGGGGAATGGAAACACAGATGCAGGAAGGGAATATCGGGCTGATTGAAAATCTGGGCCGGACCCTGTTCACTGATTTCGTTGTGCCCTTTGAAGTCAGCAGTGTACTGTTTCTCAGCGCAATGGTCGGGGCAGTCGTTATCGGAAAAAAACTACCAAAGACAGATCAGGAAAATTAACGAATACCTTTCATCAATATAAATATACACGCAGTGCCAATAGAACGCTACCTGTTTTTAGCCATCGCACTTTTCTGTATCGGGGTGGCCGGTGTGCTCACCAGAAGAAATGTGATCATCGTTTTTATGTGTATTGAGCTGATGCTGAATGCAGTTAACCTGTTGCTGGTGGCTTTTTCCAAAATGCACCACCTGAATGGTATGGCCGCCAATCCAACTGCTGGAATTGACGGGCAACTGTTTGTATTTTTTATCATGGTCGTAGCCGCCGCTGAGGTTAGTGTGGGACTGGCGATTATTGTCATGATCTACCGGAACGTTAATTCAATCGATATAAACTTTTTGAACCGACTTAAACACTGATCTTTTTCACGGGATCCTGTTTCCTTAACCCTCCGGTAACCGGAGTTTAGCTGGTATTATGAGTAAACTTATAGAACTGATCTGGATCGTGCCGCTGCTGCCCCTGGCAGGATTTATAGTGATGGGTCTGTTGCGCAACAGCCTGCCTAAAATGATTACCGGACTGATCGCCTGTGGCACCCTGCTTACCGCATTTGTGATGAGCATTATGCTCTTCCTCGAGGTGAAGCAGGGTAATACCGGGGTAGTTACCCTGTTTAACTTTTTCAAAGTCGGGGAACTGTCTATACCCTTTGCTTTTCAGGTCGACCAGCTTTCTTCCGTGTTCCTGCTGGTTATCACCGGCGTTGGTTTCCTGATCCACCTGTATTCTACAGCATACATGCATTCGGAAACGAATGGCCATTATGCCCGCTATTTCGCTTACCTCAATCTCTTTGTTTTTTCCATGCTGTTACTGGTGCTCGGCTCCAACTTCGTCATCATGTTCATCGGATGGGAAGGCGTGGGCCTGTGTTCGTACCTGTTGATCGGTTACTGGTTTAAGAACAGCGATTATACTGCTGCGGCAAATAAGGCTTTTATCATGAACCGCATCGGCGATGCCGCCTTCCTGATCGCTATTTTCTGGATGATCGCTCAGTTTGGAAGCGTCACTTTCAGTGAGGTGTTCAGTCAGGCTGGAGGTATGACGATGGGCTCTGGTGTATTGACCGGCATTACCTTGTTACTGCTGGTGGGTGCCGCGGGAAAATCTGCCCAGATTCCGCTTTATACCTGGCTGCCGGATGCGATGGCGGGTCCAACTCCTGTATCCGCGCTTATCCATGCCGCTACGATGGTTACTGCCGGTATCTATATGATTGCCCGCAGCAACATCATGTATACGTTGTCGCCCGTAACGCAAACCGTTGTTGCCATTGTGGGACTGGCTACCGCAATACTGGCGGCGACAATTGCCCTGAAACAAAATGATATTAAAAAGGTGCTGGCCTATTCAACCGTGAGCCAGCTCGGGTATATGTTCCTGGGTCTGGGCGTCGGCGCATATGTCGGTGCGGTATTTCACGTAATGACACATGCCTTTTTCAAAGCATTGTTATTCCTGGGAGCAGGTTCGGTTATTCATGCCCTGCATCATGAGCAGGATATCCGCCGGATGGGTGGATTGAGCAGCCGCTTAAAGATCACCCACCTGACTTTTCTGATCGGTTGTATCGCCATCGCCGGAATCCCGCCATTTGCAGGTTTCTTTTCAAAAGATGAAATCCTGGCAGCTGCTTTTTCCAAAAACATCGTGTACTGGATCATAGGCGTAATCGGCGCTATGATGACGGCCTATTATATGTTCCGGCTGTATGCTATGACTTTCCTCGGTCGTTACCGCGGAACAGAAGATCCGGCGCATCCCATAAAGGAAAGTCCGCTGTCGATGACCCTGCCCCTGATTATTTTGGCGGTACTGTCGATTGTCGGCGGCTTTCTGGGTATTCCGGCAGTATTTGCGGAAAATGCCCACCAGTTGGGTAATTTCCTTCAACCCATATTTGCTGATTCACTGGCCCTGCAGCAGGCACATCACCTGTCGCACAGTACCGAATATATCCTGATCGGCGTATCCGTAGCCGCAGCGCTGATCGCCGCCATCATTGCCTGGCTGCGGTACAGCCGCAAACCTGAAACCGGCGAACCTGCCGGTGTTGCGCGGGCGATGAACAATGCCTGGTATGTTGATGGGTTCTACAATACCATAGTGGTAAAACCAATGTATGCTGTTGGGCGTTTTTTAAATGTACAGATTGAAAAAAATATAATTGACTGGATTGTAAATGGTTTCGGCAAACTGCTGCATTATGGCAGCCGGCAATTGCGCTGGTTGCAAAGCGGGCAGGTGGGCAGTTACTTGCTGCTGATGGTGATCAGCATGCTGGTATTTTTCGCCCTGCAGTTGTTCCTGAAATAGTTTCGTTCAGTTGTTTAAATAACAAATAATGATCCCAGTTTTACTGATCCTGATTCCATTAATAAGCGGCGTTATTGCTTTCTTCATAAAAGAAAACAACGGAGCAAAAGGCTGGGCGCTGGTGGCTTCCCTGCTTAGCCTGGGCGTAGTACTTCTTGGAATGACGCTGTATAACGACTATGCTTACCTGCATGCCGATTATACCTGGATGCCATCGCTTGGCAGCCGCTTTACACTGGCGCAGGATGGAATGGGGCAGATCCTTTGTCTGCTTACCGGAATCGCCTTTCCGCTGGCATTCCTCTCTACTTACCGTAATGAGTATACGAAGCCTGGCAGCTTTTACGGATTCATGCTCTTATCACAAGCGGGTCTGATGGGGGTTTTCCTGGCAACCGACGCGTTATTGTTTTATTTCTTCTGGGAGCTGGCGCTGATCCCGGCCTATTTTCTATGCTCCCGCTGGGGTGGTGAGCGACGGATTCAGGTCACCTTTAAATTCTTTATCTATACGTTCATCGCGTCGCTGTTTATGCTTATCGGTATCATTTACCTGTATACGCGTACGCCCGATCAGTCGTTCGCGCTGACCTCATTTTATAACCTGCAGTTATCCGGAACAGAGCAAAGCTGGGTGTTCTGGCTTTTCTTTATCGCGTTTGCCGTGAAGATGCCGGTATTTCCTTTCCATACCTGGCAGCCCGATACGTATGAACAGGCACCTGTAGCCACTACCATGATCCTTAGTGGGGTGATGGTTAAGATGGGTGTGTTCGCGGTAATCCGCTGGCTGGTGCCGGTATTGCCGATGGCATCCTGGGCCTGGGGTGATACGGTGAGCTGGATGTGCATCATCGGTATGATCTACGCCTCCTTGCTGGCGATGCGGCAGGATGATCTGCGCAGGCTGGTAGCCTATTCTTCCATCGCGCATATCGGGCTGATGTGCCTGGCGATCTTTTCAACCACCAGTACCGGAATGCAGGGAGTGATGATTCAGATGTTCAGTCACGGTATCAACATCATCGGCATGTGGATCGTGATCGGCCTGATCGAAAAACAATTTGGTACGCGAAAGATCAGCGAACTGGGTGGGATCGCTCAAAAGGCTCCGGTACTGGCAATATTGCTGGTCATCATTGCCTTTGCCAACATCGCCCTTCCCCTTACCAATGCCTTTATTGGTGAGTTCCTGATGTTCACCGGAGTCTTCACCTCTGAAGTATCAAAGTACAATATTGCCTTTGTAGCTGTGGCTATCCTAACCATTATACTTGCAGCGGTGTACACGCTTGGAATGATCCGGAAGGTATTCTTTGGCAATACAAATGAACGTACTGCTGCCGCGTTTGATGTTCGGATAAATGAAAAGCTGGCCCTGTGGATTATAGTGGCCATCATTATAGGGGTAGGTGTTTATCCCCAGCCTGTGCTCGACCTGACCAGTTCAACAGTGGAAAGTATTTTGTCGCGAATGATTTCAAAACATCCTTAGGAATTACAGAATTATGAATGCAATTATTTTTTCAGCGCTTTGGGGGGTGGTTATGATGTTCAGCGGACTGCTCAAACGCGGTCAGGGGTTCAGTCGCATCATGGCTATCATTGGTATGGCCCTGGTATTTATCGTGAACCTGCTTGAACTCGACGGATATCGCTTCGTGGATATAGATGTGCGCGGCATGCTGGCATTCAGTACCTACAGCTACCTGTTCAACGCGGTGATCTTCGGCTGCACTCTGTTGTATTTTAT
>JAEYRC010000171.1 GCA_023409675.1 Bacteroidota bacterium | reverse complement strand
CATGGTCGCAGTTTGTATGTGGCCAAACTCGACAGCGTGCAATTATTGCTCAAAGACCCGTCTTATTATAAATCCCGAACCGCTGCCCTGCAGGCTGTATCCCCAACGGTCAATACGGGCATGCTCTTCAATCGCAGCGGACTTGAAGTGACTGTTCCTACGGTGCGGGACAGACGAAGAAAACGGTAAAATTGATTTTTGGGAATGTCTTTATGGTGCAGCGCCAGTTTTTCGAAGGCTGATGACTAGGTACAGCGTTTGCGCAGCAATGAACACGGCTTTTAGTGCTGCTGAATAAACCATTGTAAGGCAAGGCGATACCCTTCCAGGCCTAAACCGCTGATCGTACCCCGGCATTTGGCCGACACATGCGATATTTTCCGAAAATCTTCCCGCGCATGTACATTACTGATATGCACTTCTATTACGGGTGATTTGATGGCAGCTATGGTATCACCAATTGCTACAGAGGTATGCGTGTATCCGCCCGGATTAAAAATGATTCCATCTGAATTAAAGCCATGCTGTTGCAGGGCATCAATGAGTTCGCCTTCGATATTCGATTGTATATACTGAAGATCGTGATCGGAAAATTCCTGCTGCAACTGTTTAAAAAAAGATTCAAAATCCTGACTGCCATAAACATCGGGCTCCCGTTTTCCCAGCAGATTGAGGTTAGGGCCATTTACGATCGTAATCTTCATGGCACTAAAGTAATGGAATTCTGTTAAAGCAAAAACCCCGCGGTGGCGGGGTTCAGCTTATGCTTTATGTTCTTTGATCATCGATATAAAATCATCGAACAAATACCGCGAATCATGAGGTCCTGGTGTGCTTTCGGGATGATATTGCACCGAAAATGCCGGACGATCTTTAAGTCGTATCCCTTCTATCGACTGATCATTGAGGTTAACATGGGTTACTTCAATATGCTCCGCCTTTTTTACTGATTCGGGATCCACTCCAAAACCGTGGTTCTGCGTAGTGATCTCGCAACGGCCGGTGATGATATTCTTTACCGGATGGTTCAGGCCGCGATGCCCGTGATGCATTTTAAAGGTGGAAATGCCGTTGGCCAGCGCCAGTAACTGGTGCCCAAGACAAATACCGAAGGTAGGTTTGTTCTCGGTAAGAACTTCTTTAACCGTATCAACCGCGTAATCCATTGCGGCGGGGTCGCCGGGTCCGTTGGAAATGAAATACCCGTCAGGGTTAAAGTTTTTCAGAGTTTCAACAGTTGTTTTGGCCGGAAATACCTTTACAAAGGCACCCCGTTCTACCATACAATCAATGATATGCTGTTTGGTGCCATAATCAAGAACTGCGATCCGAATATCGGATGATTCATCACCCCGTGTATATGGCTCCTGAGTAGAAACTACACTGGCAAGTTCAAGTCCGTCCATGGAAGGCGTTTCGTTAAGCCGTTTAGTCAGTTCATCCACATCGGTGATCTCAGATGATATGATGCAGTTCATGGCGCCTTTTTCGCGGATATGGGCCACCAGTGAACGGGTGTCAACGCCTTCAATACAAACGATATTATTTTTGATCAGGTAGTCTTCAACACTTCCCTGCGCGATCTTGCGGCTGTATTGTTCTTCCAGGTTGCGGCAGATCAGACCCCGGATTTTGATGGAATCCGATTCCACTTCATCATCTTTCACTCCATAATTACCGATGTGCACATTGTTCATCACTACTACCTGGCCGTAATAGCTGGGATCGGTAAACACTTCCTGATAGCCCGTCATTCCGGTATTGAAACAGATTTCCCCTGCTGTGGTACCGATCTTTCCAAACGCTTTTCCGAAGTGAACTGTTCCGTCTGCTAATACTAACACTGCCTGTCCCTGGGTTTTTTCTGTCATAACCGAAAAATTTTGCAAATAAAACCAATAATTATGGGGAATCCCTCAAAATTAAATGTAATGTTTTAAAAAAATTGACCAACTACCCGCCTGTTCTATCAAAAAAAAGGCTGTCAAAAATGACAGCCTTATATTGAAGTTTTGAAACATGCTTATTCTGCTGCTTTTTCTTCAGTTTCTGCGGCAGGCTCAGTGGTTTCAGGCGCTTTTTCTGCAGCCGGCGCAGCAGTGGTTGCGGCAGCATCAGCTTTTTTACCGCCACGTCCGCGACGGGTTCTTTTACCTGTTTCTTTTTCTGTTCCTTTTCCTTTGCCGTAGATATCATTGAAGTCTACCAGCTCGATCATTGCAGTTTCCGCATTATCGCCCTGTCTTTTACCAAGTTTAATTACCCGGGTATATCCACCTGGGCGTCCACCAACTTTTTCAGCTACGGTGCTGAACAGTTCGGCAACGGCTTCCTTATCCTGAAGATAACTGAAAACCACGCGACGCTGATGAGTGGTATTGTCTTTACCCTTCGTGATCAGCGGCTCCACATAGGTGCGCAGGGCTTTAGCCTTGGCCAGTGTGGTTACGATGCGCTTGTGGGTAATAAGCTGAGTAGCGAGTGTGCTAAGCAATGAACGGCGGTGTGCCGCTGTTCTGCTGAGATTTTTGATTTTGTCTCCGTGACGCATGACATGTTGTTTTAAAGCTGCACCGTGTCAGGAATTGCAGCCATATGATTAATTATAATAACTCTTCCTTATCCAGGCCCAGTTTGCTCAGATCCATACCAAAGTGAAGGCCTCTTTCGCCGAGTACCTGTTCGATCTCTGCCAGGGATTTCTGACCAAAGTTGCGGAATTTCATCAGGTCTTCCTGCTCGTATTGTACCAGTTCACTCAGGGAGTTGATCTTGGCAGCTTTCAGGCAATTGAATGCCCGAACAGAAAGGTCCAGATCTTCCAGGGGTGTTTTCAGTACTTTACGCAGTTGAAGCATTTGTTCATCAACAACATCTTCTTTTTTATCTTCTTTGTTATCGAAGGTAATATTCTCGTCGGTGATGATCATCAGGTGCTGGATAAGGATCCGGCTGGCCTGTTTTACTGCTTCTTCAGGATGAATGGTTCCGTCGGTTGCCACATCCATGATCAGTTTTTCGTAGTCGGTACGTTGTTCAACACGCGTATTTTCAATAGCGTATTTTACATTCTTGATCGGGGTGAAGATGGAATCCGTCGGAATATAACCGAATGGAGCGTCTTTGATCTTATTGTCTTCAGCAGGAACGTAACCACGTCCTTTTGAAATGGTTAATTCAATATCCAGTTTAGCTGAAGGATCCAGTGTACAGATCAGCAGTTCGGGGTTCATGATGTCGAAGCTTTGCGTGGCTTCGCCGATCATTCCCGCAGTGAATTCAGCTTTATTTTTAATGTTCAGGGAAATTTTTTCCTGACCGATTTCCTGGTCAACTTTCTTTTTAAAGCGAACCTGTTTCAGGTTAAGAATGATCTCCACAACATCTTCAGATATTCCTTTGATGGTAGCAAACTCATGGTCTACCCCTTCAATACGAACACCGATGATAGCATGCCCCTCCAAAGAACTCAGTAACACTCTGCGCAGTGCATTTCCGATGGTTACACCGAAGCCAGGCTCAAGCGGACGAAACTCAAACTGAGCTTCAAATTCCGTTACCTTTTGCAGGATAATTTTTTCTGGTTTCTGGAAATTTAAAATGGCCATATTATATTGTAAGATTTAACTGAAGAATTTGATTACTGTTGCCGGAAGAAATCTTCCGTCTGCGTATCCTTATTTAGAGTACAACTCTACGATCAGCGATTCCTTGATGTTTTCAGGAACACTTTCTCTTTCAGGATAAGCTACAAAAGTTCCGGTCATTTCCCCTTCACTCCAGTCGAGCCAGTTGAATTTCTGATTTTTACCCCGCATTGCGCCGGTAATAGATTCGTTGGCCTTATCTTTTTCCTTAAGGCTCACCTTATCTCCGGGTTTTAACTGAAAGGAAGGTACATTCACCACTTCACCATTCACGGTTACGTGTTTGTGCGATACCAGCTGACGGGCAGCCGGGCGTGATGGAGCAATACCCAGGCGATAAACCGTGTTATCGAGACGGGCTTCCAGCAGACGGATAAGGTTTTCACCGGTTACCCCTTTGATACGGGAAGCTTCATCGAAGGTTTTACGGAACTGCTTTTCCAGTAAACCATAGGTATATTTAGCCTTTTGCTTTTCTTTAAGCTGGATAGCATATTCTCCCGGAGCTTTACGCTTGCGGGTTGGGCCATGCTGGCCGGGGGGAAAACTGTTCTTGGTAAGGTATTTACCATTTCCCAGGATAGGTTCGCCGAAGATGCGGCATATCCGGGTTTTCGGACCTGTGTAACGTGCCATAATATTTGGTTGATTTTTTAGGTTCGATTCACGATCAGTAAAAATCGTAAAAATCAATCGTGAATCCTGTTAATAGAAAGAATATCCGACCCCAAAAAAGGCCGGATACAGATTATACTCTTCTTTTCTTTGGAGGACGGCAGCCATTGTGTGGCAGCGGTGTGATATCGCGGATCATTACCACCTCAATTCCAGAATTGGCCAGGGCACGGATGGAGCTTTCGCGACCGGCACCAGGACCTTTTACATACACATCCACTTTTTTTACACCCGCATCAGAAGCGGTTTTAGCGGCATCAGATGCAGCCATCTGAGCGGCATACGGTGTGTTTTTCTTAGAGCCTTTGAAACCCATTTTACCGGCACTGCTCCAGGAAATAACCTGTCCGTTTTTATTGGTAATACTGATGATCAGGTTGTTGAAACTCGCATTCACATGCGCATCGCCATAGGCGTCAACTTTTACGATTCTTTTTTTGGCAGCGGCTTTTGCGCTGGCTTGTTGTTTAGCCATAATTAATTTTCGTTGGAGGTAATCTGGTTACTGTTATAGAATAAAACCCGGCCGAACCGGGTAGCCATTCCTGCTCTTTCAGTTTAGGCTGAAAGCATCCGGCAATGGCAGAAAACTATTTCTTAGGTGCTTTTTTCTTACCGGCAACCGTTCTGCGTTTCCCTTTACGGGTACGGCTGTTGGTGCGGGTACGCTGGCCGCGTAACGGCAAACCTTTACGGTGACGTAGTCCCCGGAAACAGGCGATATCCAGCAAACGCTTGATGTTCATCTGAACTTCAGAACGCAGTTGACCTTCTACCTTGAACTCATTGGTTATGGTAGAACGGATGGCGTTCAGCTCATCATCATTCCATTCGTTTACTTTCTTATCAACAGAAATACCCGCGTTCTGCAGGATATATCTGGCTGTAGCAGGACCAATCCCATAGATATAGGTTAATCCGATTTCCCCTCTTTTGTTTTTTGGTAAGTCTACTCCGGCGATACGGGCCATAATTATCTGAAATTTGAATGTTTAATGTTGAATGATCAATTAACCCTGTCTTTGCTTGAAGCGGGGGTTTTTCTTATTGATCACATAAAGAACTCCTTTGCGACGAACGATCTTACAATCGGTGCTTCTTTTTTTAATGGATGCTCTGACTTTCATTACTCTTTTTTTAAACGTTGCTTCCTTGTTTATTACTCTTATTTATACCGGAAAATGATCCTTCCTCTGGATAAATCATAAGGGCTCATTTCTACACCTACCTTATCTCCGGGTAATATCCGGATATAATTCATACGCATCTTCCCCGAAATCGTCGCCAGAATCTCATGACCATTCTCAAGCTTTACTTTGAACATCGCGTTCGATAAAGCTTCCAGTATTGTTCCATCCTGTTTAATTAACGGTTGTTTGCCCATACGCTTTTTGGAGGCGCAAAGATAGGATAATACCGGTCAACTAGAAAATAAAAGGAATATTTTTTCCCCATTTTCACAAAAAAACCGGAAAAATCGGTAAAATCAGGGCTGACGCAAGTGCTTAAACGGCATTAAGCTCCACCTTGGTCATATCATAATAATGATTCTGAAGCTCATGTACATATAGCGGATTGGCCAAAAGCCGGTGGTCCTCACGGTACCAGATCTCCAGCGGTGAAAATTTTCCATTATCAGGAACTACCATCCGGAAGGCTTCCTTCAGGTATTTCAGTTTACCATCGGCCAGAATCTCTTTGGTGAAACCCAGTTTGAAGAGATATTCTTCAGTCAGTACAATAGGATACAAATGCTCTGGCGTAAACCAGAACTGCTGCACCTCCGTTTGAACGGCCACTTCTTTGTCTTCGCGGTTAAGTTCTTCCACTACCCCTTCCCATTGCTGGCCTTCATATTCCGCCATCACCAGATTTCCTTCCTGTAATTCATTGAATTTTAACATACCGTGATTTTTTTATGAATTTAAGGATTATTGAAAGATTTTCATCCGGAAAAATTGGGTCCTCCTACTCTGCCCAACTCATGGTATAATCGCGGTTTTCAATTTCCAGGGCCTGAACGGTTAATTGCAGCGGGTGGAAAGTATCCACCATTACCGCCAGCTCCTGCGTTTCTTTTGCACCTATGCTTTTTTCCACTGCGCCGGGATGCGGCCCATGCGGAATTCCGCCCGGATGCAGCGTAAGCATACCTCGGGTAACCTGCTTACGGCTCATAAAATCACCATCCACATAATATAATAACTCATCGCTGTCGATATTGCTGTGATTATAGGGAGCCGGAATGGCTTGCGGGTGATAATCGAACAGGCGCGGACAAAAGGAACAGATCACGTAATTATGGCCTTCAAAGGTCTGGTGTACAGGCGGGGGCTGATGTACCCGTCCGGTAATGGGCTCAAAATCATGAATGCTGAACGCGAAGGGATAACAGCATCCGTCCCATCCTACCACATCAAACGGATGATGCGCGTAATGAATGCCGTAAAGCATACCCTTTTTACGGGTCTTTATTAAAAAATCGCCTTTTTCATCAATAGTCACCAGATCCCGGGGAGCCCGGATATCGCGCTCACAAAATGGCGCGTGTTCCAGCAACTGACCATATTTACTCAGGTAACGCCCCGGAAAACGCACCGGACTGAACGACTCTACGATAAACAGCCGGTTGTCAGACGTATCAAACTGAAGCTGATAAATGGTTCCCCTGGGAATCACGAGATAATCGCCATAACCGAATTTCAGGTTTCCGTACATCGTTTGAATTGTTCCAGAACCTTCATGAACAAACAGCACTTCATCCGCGTCGGCATTCTTGAAGAAATAATCCATCATCGACTGGCGGGGGGCCGCCAACACAATGTGACAATCAGCATTTACCAGAACAGGCACACGGCTTTGCAGATAATCATCGGCGGGCTTTATCCTGAAGCCTTCAAAACTGCGGTGTTTCAGCATGCGCTCTTCGGCAATTTCAGGACGTACATCTACCGGTTCATCGGTTCGGATGATAGCGGTTGGAGCAGAACAATGGTATAATAAGGAAT
>JAEYRC010000152.1 GCA_023409675.1 Bacteroidota bacterium | reverse complement strand
CCTTACTGATACCCGCATACCATCCCTGGCTGGCTTCGAATCCTGCTCTATCCCTTTTTCCGATACGCCGGCCGTATCCGGAAAACTGAACTTGTTTGATATGTCTCAGATAGCCCAAAACTACTCCTCGTCCATAACCTCACCCAGGTAAAAACATCCGCTTCACACTGTTTTTTTCTTATTCCCCTGCCGGGAAAAGAACTTTGAACCAGTGATAAATGCTTTTCTTCCACAAAACCGGTCCGACACCTCAATAATCGCCCAGGCAATACTTCAGGGAAATTTTACTTTTTAAGCCTCAATCCCGAAAAAGAACAGAAAAAAAAGTATTCCTTTGCTGTAACTTTTCAGGCGGGGGTACGTACTACTACAGACCGGCAGGATAAAGCAGCCTTCAGAATTTCTCCTACCGGCACCAAAACCCAGATAAAGCGCTTATAAAAGCCTGCTATGACAGAAAATGAGTATAACCAATGTGTAAGGGATTATGCGGACAATGTGTACCGCTTCATCCTGAAAAACATGCGAAATGAAGAAGATGCGCGGGACGTTGTCCAGAGCGCTTTTGAAAAAATGTGGATCAACCGGGAATCGGTAGACTCTTCCAGGTCAAAATCTTTTTTATTTACCGTGGCCTATAACCAGATGATCGATCAGATCAGGAAAATGAAAAGAGTCAGCCTGCGGGAAGAGTTTAATGAAGAAACACTGGTTTCGGAGCGCCTATCGCATAATACCCGCCAGGTTCTGGAAAACGCACTGGCAAGGCTGAATGAAACACAACGATCGCTGGTACTGCTTAAAGACTATGAAGGTTACAGCTATGAGGAAATTGGCAAGATAACCGGACTGAATGTTAGCCAGGTTAAAGTTTACCTGCACCGGGCAAGAGTTCAATTGAAGAACTACCTGGTTAGTCCGGAAAATGTGATTTGATCTACCCGAAAACAAAAAAATTATGAACATCAACAGAAATACATACGAAGAATATTTCCTGATGTACGTTGATAACGAACTCAGTCCCGGGGAGCGTTTAGCTGTTGAAGCATTCGTTGAAGAAAATCCCGATCTGCATCAGGAACTGATCATGTTACAGGATGCCGTGCTGCAACCTGAACCTGAAATCAAATTCGACAATAAAAAAAGCCTGTTGCGTTCTGCTAACCCGGTTACCGCTGAAAATTGTGAGGAATATTTTATTTTATACAGCGATGATGAACTTAGCCTGGAAGATAAAGAGTATACTGAACAGTTTGTCTATCGCCACCCCGAACACCAGCATAATTTTGAACTGTTCCAGGCCGCACGCCTGACCTACGACAGAAATATCGTATTCCCTGATAAGGAAAAATTATTCCGTAAAGAGAAAAAGGGAGGCGCAGTGCTCTATATGCAGGTGATGCGCTATGCCGTAGCAGCATCGGTTCTGCTGGTACTTGGCGTTACCGGCTGGCTGCTCAACGACTCAGTTGCTCCAAAACCCGTTGTTGTAGTTCAAAATACCACTGAACAGAATTCAACTCCAAACAAAGAAACTTCCCCTACGGAGTTACAACCATCAGCTGCCGGGGCAACTACAGAAACCCTGATTTCCACATCTGATGCTCAGCCAGAAAAAAATGCCGTTACTCCGCGCCGGGTACAGCAACTGCCGGCTGAAAATAATTTCAGCACTGCCAGTAACAAATCAGGCAATGAAAACGTAACACCTGAAAGGACATTGCAGCAAATGACAACAAGTAATAATCTTCCTGATCCTGTAACCGTTGATGTAGCGCTCCATCAGCCCCAAAAGGAAATATTTGTTATCGATGAAGCAGTAGGAGAATTGGAACTTAACAATAACAACCACACTACCCTGGCTTCATTACCAGATATCCAGCAGGAAGCCGATAATGATGTCGTTTACTTTGCCAATACCACGGTTAATAAAAACCAGTTCCGCGGATTGTTCAGAAAAGCATCCCGCTTTTTTGAAAAAGCAACCAACATTGATCCTATTAATGAAGAAAAAAGCATCCGGATAGCCGGTTTCGAAATTGCCCGCAAATAGCACAACAATTTATTAAAAAAATTACCATGAAATGGATAACTCTACTCCTGACCGGAATCTGTATTGCCCTGACCACTCTTGCTCAAACAGATTCAACTGAAACAAAGAAAAGCGACACCATCCGCGTCGGCTCCATGATCATCATCCGTAATAAGAATGATAAAGATGACCAGGATAAGAAACACGATCAGGAATCTGCAACCGTGAAGAAAAAAGTTAAAAAATCAAATGTTTCCACAAACTGGTGGATCGTAGATGTGGGCATCAGCCAGTTTAAAGATCAGACAAGCTATTCCGATATGATCGGCATGGGTATATTACCCGCAGGTGCAAACGAAGACTGGTTCAACCTGCGTAATGGCAAATCTATCAATGTGAATATTTGGGCATTTATGCAGAAAGTTAATATCGTTAAACACGTGGTGAACTTGAAATATGGACTGGGTATTGAATTGAATAACTACAGTTATTCCGAAAACATCAAATATCCAGGCGGCAGAAATCCACTGGTGATCATGGATACAAAAGAATACAGCAAAAATAAATTTGCCGCTGACTATATCACCGTTCCCATGATGCTCAACTTCAATTTCACTCCGGATCGTCGCAAAGGATTTAACCTGAGTGTGGGCGCCAGCGCAGGATACCTGTATGCATCACGCCAGAAAACTGTCAGCGGTGAAACCGGAAAAAGAAAGGAATATGGCAACTATGACCTTAACCCATGGAAGCTTTCCTATATCGGCGAAATTGGTCTCGGTCCGGTCAGGCTCTATGGATCACTTGCTACTGAGTCAATGTATAAAAATTCACTCGACCACACCCCATATAACATTGGTATACGGCTTAGCAGTTGGTAATAATCCATAACAAGTATAGAAAAATCCTCCTGACAGATTTCAGGGGGATTTTTTTTACATCCGCTTAAACATATAACTGTATTCAGTTTCGGAAATCTGCCCTTTAAACTTTCTGAACTTATTTACTATCCAGTGCAGGAAATTCTCTCCATCATCACCCCATCATCATCCTTAAAATATTTCTTAATCTTTCGTTATACCTGCAATATTCCCCGGCTACACCCGTTCAACATATTATCTTCACCCCATAACCCGTCCGAACCTGTAAACCCACACCGTATTGAAAGGTCTATACCACATCAAAAAAAGGTATTATGAAAACAGGGATCTCTCCGCTGCTATTGCTGTGCATGATAGCATTGCTCTCGTTCAGCGGTACAGACATTCGCACCGTTAAGAAAAACTCCCGGGCAGAAGGTCCTTCCGGAAACGTTTATATCATTGTGGATAAGTCTGACTATGAACTGAAGGTATATGACGACCTGGGCTGGTACGCAACCTATCCCGTCGTATTTGGAAGCAAGAACCTTGAAGATAAATATATGGAAGGCGATAAGCGCACGCCGGAAGGAACGTTTAAAATCATCAGTAAGAGATCGAACCATAAGTGGAATAAAATGCTGCTCATCGATTACCCGAATCAGCAAAGCTGGGAAAAATTCAACAGCCGAAAAGCCCGCGGCCTGATTGCTAAAAGTGCACGAATTGGCGGAGGGATCGGCATACATGGAACCTGGCCCAACGATAATATTGTGGTGGATGATTACACCAACTGGACCAACGGTTGCATCTCTATGAAAAACAGCGATCTTGATGCCATCGAACCCTACCTCATCGTGGGTACACCGGTAACGATCAAACGATAATGTAACAAATTATTTTTAGCAGGTAACTTCCTGAATTTTTGCCTGGAATTTGTCAGGAATTGACAGCCCTAGCTGTTCGTCATGGCGAGCCGGAGACGAAGCAATCCAGGCTGTTTCGTCATTGCGACCCGGAGGCGAAGCAATCCAGGTTGTTCGTCATTGCAAGCTGAAGGCGAAGCAGTCCATGGTTGTTCGTCATAGCGAGCCGGAGGCGAAGCAATCCACAAATCAATTCTGCGATGAAAGATAGAAGTAATATCCATACTGGATTGCTTCGGGCAGAGCTCTCCCAATGACGCCCTTACAATAACAGCTTGAGTAATATAGGGAGGCCTGCTTGCTGTTCGTCATTGCGAGCCGAAGGCGAAGCAATCCAGGTTGTTCGTCATGGCGAGCCGAAGGCGAAGCAATCCACAAATCAATTCTGCCATGAAAGATCGAAGAATTAACCGTACTGGATTGCTTAGGGCAGAGCCCTCGCAATGACACCCTGACAATAACAGCTTGAGTAATATAGGGAAGCCTGCTTGCTGTTCATCATTGCGCGCCGAAGGCGAAGCAATCCAGGTTGTTCGTCATTGCGAGCCGGAGGCGAAGCAATCCAGGTTGTTTCGTCATGGCGAGCCGGAGGCGAAGCCACAAATCAATTCTGCGATGAAAGATGGAAAAAATAACCGTACTGGATTGCTTCGGGCAGAGTCCTCGCAATGACGCCCTGTATTAACAGCTTTCTCCCGCGTAAAATCCCGCAAAACCCTGGTTATTTTCTTCTTCCTATACAGTTATCTGCCCCTGATAACCCATCCATCTATCCCTATCTTTCTGCATGGCCAGCTATTACCTGCCGATGTGGAAAGAAGCCCCGTTTTTACGGTTACTCATTCCACTTGTAGCAGGGATAATTTTCTCAAGGTATTACCTTTTCCTTCCGGTTTCAAGGCATTTTCTGCTGCTTATAATAGCCGTGTTAATGCTTTGCATTATGTTCTATCGCTATTTATCGCTTCCACTGCAATTTCGCCTGAAATGGGTTCCGGGACTTCTCATAAGTGGCCTCTTCTTTCTTTCAGGTATATGCTTATTCTCGGGTTCACGACCACAGAATGATCCATCATGGTTTGGCCATACTATACAGGAGCATAACAGCTATGTACTTACGATCGAAGAACCGCTCCAGCATAAACCGCGCTCTTACAAAGCTGTTGTTAGCGTAAATGCAATTATCCGATCCGATACCATTATTGCAGCCAGGGGTCGCATTCTCGTATATTTTCCAAAGGATAGCGCCTTTCTTCGATTGCGTTATGGCGACCGCCTGCTAAGCACTGCAGCCTTACAGGCCATTCGTTCTTCCGGCAACCCCGGAAGTTTCGATTATGCAGCATATTGTTCATTGCAGGGAATACATTTTCAGTCGTATATCAATGCTGAACAGATTACGGTTATTGATTCGGGTTATACTCACTTCTGGAAGACTTTTTTAATCAGCTCCCGGGAAAAAATTGTACATAAACTGAAGCAACTCATACCGGGAAAAAGAGAACAGGGTCTTGCAGAAGCCTTGCTAATAGGATACAAGGAAGATCTTGATAAGGACCTCCTGCAGTCGTACAGCAATACGGGCGTGGTGCATGTAATAGCTATATCAGGTCTGCACCTCGGCCTCATTTACCTCCTCCTCAGCCGGGCTTGCAGGCTGCTGCCCTGGAAGCATAAGGTGGTGCAGGGCGTTTTGATCATTGCGGGATTATGGATTTTCAGCGGACTGGCAGGGGCATCTCCATCTGTATTACGATCTGCGGTCATGTTCAGCTTTATTGTAATGGGCGACTGGATCAAAAGACGGCCGCCTTCCGTGAACTCACTGGCCGCATGCGCTTTTCTCCTGTTATGCATTGAGCCCGCCTGGGTATGGGATCCCGGCTTTCAACTGTCGTATGCCGCTGTGTTAGGGTTGATCGTCTTATCGAAACCGGTATATCAGATTCTTTACCTGAAGAACCCCCTGCTGGATGAGCTATGGAAAATGAATGCTGTTACAGTCGCGGCAACCCTGCTCACCCTGCCGATCACCTTCTTCTATTTTCAACAGTTTCCGGTATATTTTATGATCACCAATATACTGGTGGTACCGCTTTCAAGCTTAATCCTCCTGGCGGAAATTTTATTGCTTGTGCTAACCCCCATCCCAATGCTTGCATCAATAGCAGGAATTGTTACCGGAAAACTTATTGAGCTGATGAACAATTTTGTGGAATGGTCGGAACAGGTGCCGGGTGCCCTGGTGACCGGCATTCGCATTGATCTTATCGAAGTATTGTTTTCCTATAGCATGCTGCTATTGATCGTTCAGGCTCTGCGTGTACGTCGCAAAAAGCATCTTTTGTTCGCTGCCCTCTGTTTCATTGTGCTGCTGGGCTATAGGCAGAGCCTGGTTTATATGGCATCCCGACAACAACGTCTAATTGTATATAACAGTAAAGATTTTTCAGCTGCAGACCTTATTACCGGTCGTGGAGTATATGCTATAGCAGGGCAGAAACCGGAAGAAAGACCTGATGCCTACTTATTTAATATCCGGCCTGCACGGGTGAGGTACCATATCAAATCAGTTCAATTTAATCCGTTGATACCTGAATCCATCACATCATTTAAAATGAACGAAGACACCATCATATGGTTCAATTCCACATCCGCGCAGCATTACTTTTCCGGTAAGGCAAATATTCTCATCATCAGCGGAAACCCGAAAATTTCAGCAGAAACAGTGCTTTTAAACGCTGCCCCGCAACTGGTGATTCTTGATGCTACCAATTCGCGAAAAACTGTTTGTCAATGGAGACAGGCTTTGGAAAAGCTTCCGGTTAAGATTCATGATATGGCGATCGAAGGAGCATTTGTTAAGTCGTATTGAAGATAATTCCGTCAGAATCTGCTACTTTTGCCGCTCCTTTTGCTGCCGACTCATTAACATCCCTCAATATGACCAAAAAAATTCAGTCTGCCCTGATATCTGTATTTTATAAAGATGGCCTTGACACCATTGTTAAACAACTTCATGCTCTTGGCGTTAGCATATATTCAACAGGCGGCACCCAGAAGTTTATTGAGCAATTGAATATTCCGGTTACCCCTGTGGAATCCCTCACCGGATATCCATCTATATTGGGAGGACGAGTTAAAACCCTGCATCCCGCGATCTTCGGAGGAATATTGGGCCGTCGATCAAATGATACCGACATCAGCGAAATGCAGGAATATAAAATACCCGCTTTCGATCTGGTGATCGTTGACCTTTATCCTTTTGAAGAAACACTTGCACGCACCACTGAAGAATCCGCTATTATTGAAAAAATTGATATTGGCGGGGTATCGCTCATCCGGGCAGCAGCAAAAAATTATCAGGATGTGGCTATCGTAGCTTCTACAGATCAGTATGCGGCAATTGAACAACTGATCACCACCAATAATGGTTCGACCACTCTAGAAAACAGAAGAGAACTCGCTGCAAAAGCTTTCGAAATCTGTGCAGCCTATGATATTGCGATATCCAATTATTTCAATCCCGCTAAGCCTATACAATCGCTTACCGGCGGCAAAAAAACGCCGTTGCGCTATGGCGAAAATCCGCATCAGCAGGCGTTCTTTTATGGCGATACAGCAAAAATTTTCACGCAGTTGCATGGAAAAGAAATCTCCTATAATAACCTGGTAGATATCGATGCCGCCATACAACTGATTAAAGAGTTCAACGAACTCACTTTCGCGGTGATCAAACATACCAATGTGTGTGGAGCGGCCTCCCGCCCTTCGGTACACGAAGCCTGGGAAGCTGCCCTGGCCGGTGATCCCGAATCGGCATTCGGCGGAGTACTGGTTTGCAACGCGCCCATCGACAAACAAACCGCGGAAGCCATCAATGAAATTTTCTTTGAAGTCCTGATAGCGCCTGCTTTCGATGGCCCTGCCATGCAGGTACTCACTTCGAAGAAAAACCGGATACTGCTGCAATGCAACGCTGAAGCGCTTTCCGGTAAACTAATGTATAAAAGTGTACTCAATGGCACACTGATGCAGGATACCGATGAAGGGAATACAGAACGTTGGGAAGAAACCAGCACCAGATCATCATCGGCAACTGAAAAGGCAGACCTCGAATTCGCGAATATCCTGTGCAAACACCTCAAATCCAATGCGATCGCGCTGGTGAAGCATAAACAACTTGTGGGCAAAGGCTGCGGACAAACCTCCAGGATCGATTCTCTGCGGCATGCGGTGGAAAAAGCCCGTCAATTTAATTTTGATCTGGATGGCGCAGTAATGGCATCAGATGCCTTCTTCCCATTCGACGATTGCGTGAAACTGGGCCATAATGCCGGAATAAAAGCGTTTATCCAACCGGGTGGGTCGATCCGCGATAAAGACTCTATAGAATACTGCAAGCAACATGACCTGGTTATGGTGATCACCGGCCGCCGGCACTTCCGGCATTGATGAAAGTATACCTAGCGGTAATGCTCAATTTAGTTAACCGAACAACTGCGATCATCGAATCAATGAATAACAGATCGATCCACCATTTGAAGAATAGGCATCAGCATCTTTTCCAGCTTTAAACTGAGCCTATTCGGAATTGCTGCCCGCTGAAGAAGCTTTTTGTTCGGAATACAATTGATTGAACGTTTTCGCGGAGAAATCGAGATCAGCCCGATGTGCTGTCCAACCCTTGAATAACTTATTGACCATCCAGTTTTTCAGCTTGCGGTTTCCCATGTTCATGGTCTTCCGGTTAAGACTGGCCTTCTTCCATGCTTTCCAGGCTATCTTTTCGGCAAAACCTGCATTTCCCTCCTCAACACTTTCCTTGCGGTTTTCCAGTAATAATTCGTGCAGATTGATCCGGACAGGACATACCTCCGTACAGTTTCCACACAATGAAGATGCATAGCTGAGGTGATTCCAGTTTTTCATACCCCGGAGATGCGGGGTAATGACCGCGCCAATAGGGCCGCTGTAAGTGGTTTCATATGCATGTCCACCAATATTTTTATAGACAGGGCAGGCATTAAGACAGGCTCCGCAGCGAATGCAATACAGACTTTCCCGTGCTTTCTCATTAGCCAGGATATTGGTGCGCCCGTTATCGAGCAGTATCACATACATCTCATCAGGCC
>JAEYRC010000303.1 GCA_023409675.1 Bacteroidota bacterium | reverse complement strand
GCTTTACAGTCACCATATCCCTTTGCCGCCACTTCTGAAGCAGGGAAAGGCTGCCAGCCGCCAATACCCAACTGAATGCTGATGTACCGGGTATTTTGCTGCATATACCGGTAAAGCCGATTGATCTTTTCCTTTGGATCCTGAACACCATTGATAATGGAATGCACTTTTTCTTTTACAGTAGTGGGTAATTCATCGCGGCCGGATCGGAGATTGTGTACAAAACGACCGAAATCCGCCCAGTCTTTCATGTTGCCTTTATAATTATCCATCTGAAAATCAGTGGGGCCGAATAAAGCATATGGTGTTATCTCATGTATCATCGGTGAAAATGCCGGACGGGTAATTGCAGGCAGATTGCTGACAGACCATTGCTGCACCTGTTTATTTTTTTCGGTGGTTCGAACCGGTGGCTGCGGGTAGTTGAAAGTTTTGAACCGAACGGAATAATCAGCAGGCGTTACCAGGGTGTAAGAACTTTTTTCTACAGACAAATTTTCTCCGCCCTGAGGAGCCCAGCTCGGGAAAAATAAAGTGCTTTTATTTTTTATGGTCACCTTATACTCTACCGTATATGGATATACGCGATGGTAAAAATTATGTGCAACGTAACGGTTATCATCCATCAGGTTAGCCGTCGACACGGCGCTGCCGTCGTGGAGATCTTTACGTTTCATTTTTTTCAGTTCCTTCCCGGCGGCATCATATAGCCGGCCTTCCACATCTACGATATCACGATGAAGATCATAGTAATTGGAGAACTGCGCCCAATGGTCAGCCTTATCATTCAGAATCGTAATCACATAGTGATTTGTTTCGATTGTTTCGCGGGTGCTTACCACTTCAAACCGGATCGATTCATAGCGCAATACGGAATGTGCATTCTTCAGCAGTTCAGCAGGGATTGCCGATACCGGGTATGGAGATGCCACAGCGCTTACTGCCGAAAGGGCCAGCAACAGGTTCAGGACTAAGGTTTTCATGGCCTTGCTTTACGTTTTAACACAATCTGCTCACTGTGTTTCTTAACGATGAGGTTAAAAAATTCACGAAGGGTTTCATATTCTTCCGGCAGGTAATAGCTTCGGGTTAACCGCAGGCTTGAACGCAGCGATAGTATACCATTGGAGTGTGAAAGCCGGTATTCAAAGCTCCCTTCATTTTCAGGATTGAGTCTAACCACTGCCTGTTGAGGAAGTTCGTCAATTTCATAGCCCGGAGGAATAACAAAATTCAACATATAGGTTTCGTTCACTGTATAGGGCATTTCCACGGGGTAGAATCGAATTGCTGATTCAAAAGGATTGTTTTTCCAGCCTTCGGTGAGCATGGGATTGATATACAGGATATCCTCATCCGCGTTGTCAAAACGAATATCATATTTAAGCGATAAGGGGATATCCAGGATTTTAAGCGAATCGATGTATTCATTTTTCAGGGAAACTTCTGTCTGGAAACGTTTCTTGATATTATCGAAAACTGCTGCTGTGCCACTTTCTTTTATGTTATCCCGAATGGAAAGGGATTCGTAAAAACCGGGCGAGTGCCGTACAGAACCAATGATTGCTCCGTCTGTATCACATGTCAGGTTCACGATGGTAAAGCTGTTTTCTTTAAGGGAATCCGGATTCAGGTCAATAGCCGTAGCTTCCGCGTTGATCACCCGTGCATGGCCGTTATAGGAATCTGCCGCCAGTCTTCCAAAGCCCAGCAATGGCCGGCTGGCATCAAGAAAATAATATTCATCATTAACCATGATCCGGCAGATGACCTGATTAAATTTTTCTATGATGGGATACATCTGATAGGTAAATCCATGAGAACGGGAACTGAGCAATACCGGATCGACAGCGAATCCGGCACGATCAAACATAGCGGCCAGCAGCAGATTTATTTCGGCAATGTTCCCGTTTTTCTCGTTGAATACCGTTCGAAGCGGCTTTGTCAGGTAAATAGCGCTATACCCGGTACAGGTCATATTATTGCGTACATATTCATAGATGGCCCGGGCTTTATCCATATCTGTGGGAGCATCAGCCATCAATTTATTTACGGTTTCTTTCAACCAGGCATTGTCGCGTTTTACTGTAAGGGCGAAATCTTCATCTTCCAGCAGCGTTTTAGTCATCTGATCCCAGGTACCCATGATCTTCCGGTAATTCAGCGGGGGCCTGAATTCCGAAAGCTGAAACTCTATTTTGGAGATGTGGTTATTCAGGGTTGAAGTATAGCTTTCCATTTTTAGGGCAGGAACATCTTTGAGCACCCAGCGGTATTCGGTTACATTCGATTCTACCACTGCCGGATCCTGCCGTACGCCCAGAGAGCGGTCGAGTACGGTATAGTTCTGGAATCTTGAACTGTTTTCATTTATATGAAAGGGATGATAACCCTGCGCCAGGGTTATATAGCCCAGGAAGGCCGGTATATTTGCGGAATATTCACTCCAAAGCCTTGGATAAGCGCCCTGGAAAGTCCAGGGTTGGAAGTTGAAAATAAAGTCAGATTTGAAATTGTATTCAATTTCAAGAATTGACCCCTCTTTTACATTGGGTAGTGTAAATTTTTTTACACTGATGTTTTTACTCTTCTTGTCAGTAAATATGGCTTTCCGGTCGAGCTTTGTTTCTACGACTTTCCCATTCTCCAGATTATAGGTAATCGCTTTGAGCCCCTGTAATTCTTCATCAAGCCCATCATCATTTCTATACAATTGAATTTCAATATCAGCAGCATCATAGCCGCTTTTTTTAAGAATGTGTATTCGTTTAAGGTGGTAAAATTTAAGCGAAAACCAACCTTTGTTATTGCCTTCAATCACCGTTCTGCCCTTATCATATAGAATTACCGCAGCGGCGGCGGTATCAACAGCATAGGAAACGGGTTCAAAATCTTTTGCTTTGATCTGACCGAATTTAGAATTGGGCTCCTGAGCGAAAGATGAGTAGGATATACAAATAGTACATACAAGCACGTACAGCAGTACGGCCTTTGGCCTGGGGGTAAGGATGAACATATGTTTAGGTCTTGGGGTTAACTACAAATATATCAGGCCGCCGTCAATTTGCCAACAAACTGAATAAATGAACAAAAATGTAACGGCAATGGGCTGCAGATATTGCCTTCAGGGCAAATTGAGCGTCATTATTACTCATACGCCAAAAAACCGTTTCTTTGCATGGTTTATTTACAGGCGATCATTCTATAAATTATTACATGCTTCCAAAGTTTAAACGTGTCCTGCTCAAATTATCCGGTGAATCGCTGATGGGCGATAATGCTTTTGGTCTCGATCCTGTTATGATTGAACAATACGCGCGGGAAATTTCGTCAATAACTGAACTGGGTGTTCAGGTGGCAGTGGTGATTGGTGGCGGTAATATTTACCGGGGTATGAATGAAAAGGATACCGGTATTGAACGCGCTCATGGCGATTATATGGGGATGCTGGCGACCGTTATTAACGGAATGGCGATGCAGGCCATGCTTGAAAAAGTGGGGGTGTATACCCGGCTTCAGAGCGCCATAAAAATGGAACAGATCGCCGAGCCGTATATCCGGCGGAAGGCTATGCGTCACCTCGAAAAAGGCCGTGTGGTTATTTTCGGCGCCGGAACCGGTAATCCGTATTTCACAACAGATACTGCCGGCTCATTACGGGCAATCGAAATACAGGCTGATGTTATTCTGAAAGGGACCCGGGTAGATGGCATTTACTCCGCCGATCCCGAGAAGGATCCTTCGGCCACGCGGTACCAAAAGCTTACGTTCCAGGAATGTATATCCAAAAACCTGCGGGTGATGGATATGACCGCCTTTACCCTGTGTATGGAAAACCAGCTTCCGATTATTGTTTTTGATATGAATAAAACCGGTAATCTGCTCAAGGTGGTTTGCGGTGAAAAAGTCGGCACCCTCGTCACCAACTGATGCTCCGGTCATAAATTGTCGCACATGGATATATCCATTGCTGGTATCCGGCAGGATTACAAACGGTCGGCATTAGCCGAAAATGAGGTGGCTCACCATCCGGTAGATCAATTCCGGGTTTGGTGGACAGAAGCCGTGAACAGCCAGCTTGATGAAGTTAATGCCATGACCCTGGCAACCGCATCTGCCGAAGGGGTGCCTTCAGCCCGAATTGTGTTACTGAAAGGATATGATGCCCACGGGTTTGTTTTCTTTACCAATTACAACAGCTATAAGGGAAAGATGCTGGAAGAAAATCCCAGGGCATGCCTGGTGTTTTTCTGGAAAGAACTGGAGCGGCAGGTTCGCATTACCGGGATAGTAGAAAAATTAACCACTCAGGAAAGTGATCAGTATTTTAACTCCCGCCCTGCCGGCAGTCGGGTAGGCGCCATCGCATCTCCGCAGAGCACGGTTATTGAAAGCCGGGAATGGCTCGAAAACCGGGTACTTGAATTGTCTGCCAAACCGCCGGAAACCCTGAAACGACCCGACCATTGGGGTGGCTACCGGGTGCAACCGGTTACCGTCGAATTCTGGCAGGGAAGGGAAAGCCGTTTGCACGACCGCATTCAATACTCGCTGAAGGATGACGGAGCCTGGAGCATTGAGCGGCTTGCGCCATAAAAAATGCCGGCAATCTGCCGGCATAAAATCAGTATTTCGGGAGTTTATTTCTCTGCTGGTTTTTTAACCGCAGTTTCTTTTTTCGGATTCGCGGGTCTGCTTTTCCCGAAAGATCCTTTGAAAATCTTCCCTTTTTTAGTTTTTTTATCGCCTCTGCCCATGATAGTGGTTTTACGTGTTGGTTGACTGCAAAAGTGCTGAAAAAATTTCAAATCCCGATTTAAATCTACCCTATGGGCAAAAAAAAGTCCCGGATAAAAACCAGGACTCTTAATCAGATCGGCAGTGCATTATAATTTCGCCTGCAATTCTTTTCCTGCTTTAAATTTAGCTACTTTCTTCGCTTTAATTTTAATAACAGCTCCTGTTTGAGGATTGCGGCCATTGCGGGCAGCTCTTTTAGAAACAGAGAATGTTCCAAAACCAACCAGGGTAACTTTTCCGCCACCTTTTAATGTTTTGGTAACTGCTTCAATGTAAGAATCAAGAGCGGCATTAGCCTGCGTTTTTGTAATGCCTGCATCATCAGCGATCTTGGCAATTAATTCAGCTTTGTTCATAGTGTAAATTTTTGTGTGTATGCAGCAACAAATTTATAAGGTTTTTTGGTGCAACAAAATATTTCAGCAAAAATATTATTTTAACGTGTTGCCATGAAATTAAGTCCTGATAAGGATTTTAACCGATGCTGCTATTTCCTTTTTTTACCGCTGCAGTTGATAAATCCCTGAAATCCTTTGCCAGTAAGGGTTTCGGAGCTTAAGTCTGGGAATCCTTTGCCCTGCTGCATTCCAGGGAATCGCCGATTGCGCTACCGGCCGGAGCTGCAGCGCTAATCTTATCCACATTCAGTTGATAACTTCCATCGTTGTTCTGAAGGAAATTACAGCGTCTCCCCAGGTTTTGAAGGTGTTTTCCCGCAATTCCGGAGCATGGCTGCGCAGGTAATTTTCATAATTCGCGCGGCTGATGCAGAATAACTGCAGCGCATAAGTATGACCTTCCGCATCGTCCGTATCCAGGATTTTCATCAGGTTATAGCGTTCAAACAGTCCTGTTGCCATGATCTCCGGAATATGTTTCTGCTTAAGCCAGTTCAGCCAAGCATCATGAACAGCGGGCTGAACATTTGTGGTAATATTATAAACAAGCATGCATTTGTGTATTACGGTGATGAACAAACGTAATCATATATCAATAGTCAGTGAAACCGGGCAATGGTCACTGTGTTTAACGTCGGGGTGAATGGCCGCGCTGATCAGCTTTTCATCAAGATCACTGGTGGTATTGATGTAATCAATACGCCAGCCTTTATTCTGGGCTCTTACAGAGGGCATGCGCTGACTCCACCAGCTGTACTGATGTGGTTCTTTATTAAAATGCCGGAAACTGTCGGTAAATCCGCTGTCAAAGAAGCGGTCCATCCAGGCTCTTTCTTCCGGGAGAAATCCCGAAGATTTTTTATTCCCTTTAGGATCGTGAATATCATTTTCGCGGTGTGCGATGTTATAATCACCGCAAACAATTAATTTGGGAATAGATTTGCGCAACTCATCGAGATAGCGCTGAAATTCGTCCAGCCATTCGTACTTAAAGGTTTGCCGTATACTTCCGGAAGTGCCACTTGGGAAATAGGCATTGATCAGCCGCACATCCCCGAAATCTACCTGTATGATCCTTCCCTCATCATCACTGACCTTATGGCCATTTCCATAAGTGATGCTATCGGGTTTTCGTTTGCTCAGTATCGTTACCCCGCTGTATCCTTTCTTCTGTGCGGAATACCAGCAGTCGGTAAACCCCATTTCTTCAAATACCGAACAATCAACATTTTCCTTAACAGCCTTGGTTTCCTGCAGACAGATCACATCTGCAGGGTCAGTTTTCAGCCATTCGATAAAACCTTTATTGATGGCAGCCCGGATTCCATTTACATTATAACTGATGATGCGCAATGGCATGATGTTTTTTTTATGAAGGTAAGATGATTCAGGAAAACCTGCTCAGCAGTTAACAGAACCACGGCTGCAATTATTCATGGGGATTTTGTAGGTTTGATCTTCAACAGCACAATTTTCCATGCCCGAAAAAAAGAATCCAAAACCGGTTGTACCGGCAAAAAAGCATATTTATTTAGAAGGACCCAAAAACCGGAAATTCGAGCTTGCCTTTGCCTGGAAGGTATTTAAACAGTTCATGAAAGGATTCAGGGTGCTGCATTTTATCGGCCCCTGCATTACGGTATTTGGTTCAGCCCGGTTCAATGAACATCATCCATATTATATCAAAGCCCGCGAATTCGGAAAACGCATCGCGGAAATGGGCTTTACCACCATGACCGGCGGCGGGCCTGGCATAATGGAAGCGGCGAACCGCGGCGCTTTTGAAAATAATGGAGAAAGTGTAGGTTGTAATATTATTCTGCCTTTTGAGCAAAAGGCGAATCCCTACCTCCATGTATCGCTGAACTTCGAACACTTTTTTGTGCGAAAGGTATTGCTGGCTAAATATTCCTATGCCTTCATCATTATGCCCGGAGGCTTTGGCACCATGGATGAATTTTTCGAAACCCTGACCTTAATTCAAACCAAAACAGTTACCGGTTTCCCCGTTGTACTGTATAGTAAAACATTCTATAAAGAACTCTGGGAATACCTTGAATTTATGGCTGAAGAAGGAACCATATCCCGTGAAGACCTTTCGCTGGTACTGCTTACCGACAGTGTAGATGAAGCCATGGAGCATATTAAACATTACCTGCACTCCAACTACGAGATCATACCCAAAAAGAAGAAATGGTATTATTTCGAGCATTCATAAAAGCATTTTGATGATTATGAATTCTGTGTTTTGTTTATTATTTTGGCGCCAATCCGTAATTCATGCAAGAAAATAAATCAGAACAAACCACAGAAGATACACTGTTTCCTGAAACCCTCATTAAACCTGGCGGTTACGATAAACATATCCGGTATGCAAGAATATTGCTTTATGTAATTGCCGGAGTGCAGATCATGAGTCTTTTTATGCTTCCTGCAATGGAAGTATTGGAATTATATATTACTATCGGACTGGGAATAGGCGTGGCAATTGCTTTCGTAGTGCTCGCAATATGGTCAATAAAAAATCCTTGTAAAGCTTTATTAACCGCACTTCTGCTTTATTCGTCGATTATAATATTAAATGCATTTCTCGATCCTTCTTCAATAGCAAAAGGCATCGCTATTAAAATTATCTCGATAATCCTGCTGTTTAATGGATATAGAAATGCAAAGGAAGACAGAGAATGGGAGAAAACGTATGGAATATAATTGAGATTTTAATTATTTAGTTTTCTCTTTTTACCAATAGCCAGATTATCATATATACTATACGAAATAAGAACAGTAATAATGATCTTAGCCGACCAGGAAGCATCACCGGCAAATACCCAGGTTAAAATCAACAATGCCAATCCACTTATAATTGATACATATCGCTTATAAGGTTGTTTGAGTTTCTTCATAAAAAGGAATACAAAAACTATTATTGCAACTGAAGCTAACAAGAGCATAATTTCGTTTAATTCCATATAAATAATTTAATGCAGATAATAATTTTGGGAGAACGTTTTATATGTTGGTTATGGCGAACTTTAGAATGTAAATTAAAAACCTACATTCGTTCCGTATTATTAAAGCAAAATTAAAAGATAAATCAAGAATAATTGAAATATTCGTTATCTTTTCCAGATTCGTTTTATGATGCGGCACTCTCCTCCAATTTTTAACAAATTGCTTCTGCTACGGAAGAATCCTCTGGACAAAGCATGCACCAACAGGCCCATCCGCATAGCACCAAACCAGCGCCGGCTGTACTAGCAGAGCATAATGAAACACAAGCTAATAGTTTTGCTTGTTGCCAGTATGAGCCACACGGTGGAATATCCTGCAACTCCATTCTATATGGCGAAATACTATTCTCGTAAATCATTTGGAAAGTTCGTTTATGATATGCATTGATATTTTTAAAAAATGCCTTTACTTCCTGCACTGAAGTATTTTGACACTCTTTACACAAAATCGGCGTAGTATTTTTGAGAAAAATTGGATTTTTATTTAAATACTCTTCTCTAGATAATTTTAACTGTTTCAAAAAAACATAACCTTCAGATGCAGATCCAAAGACAAGTTTTAAAAATTCCTCTTCATCTTTCCGAGAAGTAACAGCTCTTAAAGCTGCGCTTTCAATTTGTTTAAGACTAATTCCTTTACTTACGGCATTTTTAATTTTAAATAAGATTTCGTCCTGTAAAGTAATTACCTTTTGAGCCTCGGATGATTTTAATATCTCCAAACTTGCATCTTCACTTAGGGTAAGCTGTGATTCTTGATCTAATAATTCAGTCATTTGAGATTTCAGAATAGCGGAAGTTTGAACATTCTCAGTTTCATTTCTGAACTTCGTGCAGCTAAAAAGTATTATAGTTAAAGCGATCGAAAAAAATAAAAGGAATTTCACGATTTTAAATTTATGATTTAGGGAAAAATATATCTAATATTTGTTGATAAAAGATTGTTGATCGGTTAATTAGATAAAGCTATCGCCAACCCGGAGAATTACATATACTACTTTGTGGTAGTTTTTTGAAGTTTTTTGTAAAAATGATGTAACTGCTTAAATTCAAATCTTTTTATATAGAACACCATATATTATATAACCCTGTTCAAAGAATTTTAAATCTTATCGATTCGTCAATTAGGTAAATAGCAGAGTATAAACAGAAAACTGTCTGATTCCTTTCCAATTTAAAATCTTTCTTCATCCTCCTTGAACAAATGCTATTTTTGTGCAATGCAGATTTCTATTGAAAAAATACTGTCTAATCTGGGGATTGCAAATCTAAATGAGATGCAACTTGCTGCAGTTAAAACCGTGTCCGAAAATAATAATACTATTTTACTTGCTGATACCGGTTCAGGGAAGACACTGGGCTTTTTACTTCCATTCCTCGACCATGTTGATACAGATAAAACAGGCACTCAGGCAATGATCATCGTTCCTTCCCGCGAATTAGCATTGCAAATTGAGCAGGTATTTAGAAAACTGGGTTCGGGATTAAAAGTAACAACCTGTTATGGTGGTCATAAGCGTGAAATAGAAGAGAATAACCTTGTAGAAGCCCCTGCACTTATTATTGGAACTCCAGGCCGGATAGCGGATCATTTGCGCAGAAACAATATCAAGCCCGACACCATAGAAATGCTGGTGCTGGATGAATTTGATAAATCCCTGGAACTGGGATTTATGGAGGAGATGACCTTTATTATCAACGCTCTGAAGAACCTTAAAAAACGTATCCTGACTTCAGCAACCTATGCTGTTGACATTCCTTCATTCCATGGATTTGATCAGCTTGTCACTATCGATTTTCTTTCCGGAAATATAAAGCCTGCGCTTGACCTTAAGCTGGTGGAAAGTGCGGATAAAGATAAACTGGATACACTGGTTAAATTACTTTGCTATACCGGAAACCGCCCTTCGATAATTTTTTGCAATCATCGGGAAGCAGTGGAGAGAACCAGTGCATTGTTAGCGGATAACAGGATCGTGAATGTGTACTACCATGGCGCCATGGAGCAGCGCGAAAGAGAAGTTGCCTTATGTAAATTCAGAAATGGCAGCGCGAACTTTCTGGTCACAACCGATCTGGCAGCACGCGGTCTGGATATACCACACATTCGCTATATCATTCATTATCATCTTCCCGCAACCGAAGATGTATTCACCCATCGCAATGGTCGAACTGCCCGGATGGAAGCCAGCGGTACGGCTATTCTCCTGCTCGGTCCCGACGAAAAGCTCCCCGCTTACATCACTGAGGATATATCAAAGATCAATCTTGAAGGCGACTATCCCCTTCCTGACAAACCCAAATGGATAACCCTCTTTTTCGGGGCAGGAAAAAAAGATAAGGTGAATAAAGGCGATATCGCGGGCTTTTTGATGCACCAGGGTGGGCTTAAAAAAGAGGATTTGGGACTGATTGATGTAAAGGATTTCTTTTCGTTTGCTGCTATACGTAAATCAAAAGCCGCGGATGTGGTACACCGTATTGCCGGCCAGAAGATAAAAAACAAAAAGGTGAACATTGAAGTGGCCCGGTGACAGGTAATTCATAGAAGCGACTCCCTAAGCCCAGCGTCTACTCTAACCCGATCTCCTGCTTTCGCCGCATCTCTCCCAACAAAAATTGCAGGTTAGGGTGATAAAATCTGCCGAAATACCAGTTTTGGTAAAGTGAAGGTATAGGTTGGTTCAGCAGATCCTGCCGAAGCGAATCGGTGTCTGCCCGGGTACAAAGGTCTTTTACATTGGTAAGATAATGATGCAGGTCCTGCAGCGCTTTCCTGTCGGAAACGGGTCCATGACCGGGTACATAGGTCAGGTAAATATTATCTTCATAAAACGCTTTAAGGATCTGCTTTAAAATCTCAGGTTCACCATCAGAGAGCCAGGGGTGTCGTTCTGTAACCAGCAGGTCACCCATAAAAGCGATCTGCTCACCGGGCAGCAGCAATACAATATCGCTTTTGGTATGCCCACCTTTGAATTCTTTAAGCAGAATATTCCGTTCGGAACCGAGGATCCACAGCGAATCCGAAAACAGGATGTTTGGAAGGGTTATCCTGAGTTCAGCCGATGATTCGACCATGCCTTCATAATAGCCGATCCATAACGGCAGTTCTTCCTGTTCGGTATGGGTTGCCAGTGATTTTCGTTTGGTAATGGCTTTCAGCAGGGTTGGCGCATGACGGGCTTCCCAGGCCTGCTCTTCCGGCTCCACCCGGGCAATTTCATCGCGCGTGAAGCGGGTACTGATAATATTGGCATCATCAGCAAAAACCTGGTTTCCACGGATATGGTCGTTATGAAAATGACTGTTTATGACTACGCTAACGGGTCTTTTGGTCAGGTGTTCGGCCATAGCCCTGAGTTCCCTGGCGGCACTGGGGTTCATAAACGGATCGAAAACCACCGTTTTATCGCCCAGGTCTATGATGCCCGCATTGCATATGGCTTTTCCATACTGGTCGTTCTGAATAGCAGCCCAAACGCCTGCAGCGATTTCATGGAGGGTGAAGTTCACGGGTTCCGCCGGTGTTTTCGCTTTTTTCCGGAACTGACCCGTTGCACTTTGCTGCAGAATTACGAGGATGAAAAAAATGGGTAAAAATAGTTTCATGCTGTGCAGTAAGTTACGAAATTCCCGGCATCCACTGAATGCGGGGCTTTATGCATTCGGCAGAACGGGTACGAAGGTACGCGTGAATTCCCGGCAGTAAATTCCGGCCTCCCGAAAAATGATGTTATGCGATGGCTGCTATTCCCGATCTTAAAGAATTCTCAGCCGCGCATAGTTCAGCATAATTTTCTTTTCACCATTATGTTCAAATTTGATGGTGGCGATGGGGTTATGTGCCGAACCTTCCAGCTTCATTACTTCACCAAATCCAAACTTCTGGTGTTCTACCCGCTGACCTGCCTGCAAACCGGTTATATCACTGGGCGCGAAATCCGGTGAAGGCACATGTTCAACTGTTTTTGGGGCAGCCTTCGGAACAATATAGGTGGGTTTTGAAGGCTTATTCCCTGCTGGAGGGCCATAGCGTTTTTCAGCCCGGGAAGCACTGTCAAACCCGCCGTGCATCCGGTCGTAAGCCGAAGAACCACCTCCGAAAAAGCTGCCCTGCTGATTTCTGGCGCCCCCTCCGGCAAAACTGCGGTCGAGAAAATTTTCGGGTAGTTCATTAATGAAGCGGCTGGGTTCATTCTGTACCAGCGATCCGAATTTATAGCGGGTGTTGGCATAGGTGATCCAGAGGTTGCGTTTGGCCCGGGTGATCACCACATAAAACAAGCGCCGTTCTTCTTCCAGTTCTTCACGGGTATTGATCGACATCGCGCTTGGAAACAGCATTTCTTCAAGGCCGCAGGCAAAAACGCAACTGAATTCAAGGCCTTTGGCGGCATGGATCGTCATCAGTTTTACGGTATCCGCATTGGGATCTTTTTCATCGGCATCGGTCAGCAGGGTAATCTGTTGCAGATAGGCACCCAGACTTTTATCGCCCACCTCTCCATCTTCATTGCCCGGAGTTTCCGTAAATTCTTTGATAGAGTTCAGCAACTCCTGAACGTTCTCGTATTTGGCAACACCTTCGGTGCTTTTATCGTTGAACAACTCCCGAACAATATTGTTCTGTTTCCCGATATGCAGCGCAACTTCATACGCATTATGCTTTTCCAGCATACTGGCGGCTCCTTCAATCATCAGTACAAAACCGGCAATGGCTTCCAGCGTACCTGCACGGAATCCGAAGTGGTCGGCATTCTTCAATACTTCCCACATGGAAATATTATTGGTATTGGCTGCCAAAATAGCTCTGTCGATGGTCGTTTTGCCTATGCCGCGGGCGGGGTAATTGATAACGCGCTTCAGCGCTTCTTCATCACGGTTGTTCACGATAAGGCGCAGGTACGCGACATAATCCTTGATCTCTTTGCGCTGGTAAAAACTGATTCCCCCAAAGATCGTATAGGGTATGCCCATTCGCCGGAGGCTTTCCTCAAAGGCCCGGCTCTGGGCGTTTGTGCGGTACAAAATGGCAAAATCGCTGTTCTTAAAATGATTGCGAAGGCGCTGCTCCTGTATGGTATCGGCAACAAACTTTCCCTCTTCATTATCGGTCATGGTACGCACCAGCCTGATCTTTTCTCCTTCGGCATTATCGGTCCACAGGTTTTTAGGGATCTGCCCTTTATTATTCTTGATGACCTCATTGGCCACCTGAATGATGTTTGAGCTGCTGCGGTAGTTCTGTTCCAGCTTCACCACTTTTACATCTTCATAGTCTTTCTGAAACTGCAGAATATTCTGAATGGTAGCGCCGCGGAAACTGTATATACTCTGGGCGTCATCACCAACCACACAAACATTTTCATGCGCCGCGCCCAGCAGTTTTATGATTTCATACTGTGCAGGATTGGTATCCTGGTACTCATCAATTAAAATGTATTTGAATTTATGCTGAAACTTATGCAGGGATTCAGGAAACTCTTTCAGTAGCCTGTACATGTTCAGCAGCAGGTCATCGAAATCCATAGCGCCATTTTTAAAACAACGCCGGGTATAAGCATCATAGATCTTTCCGATCATCGGCCGGTTGCTGCGGATATCTTCCTGCTGGATAGAATAATCCTGCTGGTATTCGTCGGCCAGTACCAGCGCGTTTTTAGCGCTGGAAATACGGTTGTACACCGTTGCCGGTTTGTAATGTTTATCGTCGAGATTCAATTCATTGATCACCGCCTTTACCACCGATTTGGCGTCATCGGTATCATATATCGTAAAGCTGGAAGGATAACCCAGTTTAAGTGCTTCACCCCGTAAGATACGGGCAAATACACTGTGAAAGGTGCCAATATACAGATTGCGGGCACTGGTATTTCCCAGAACTTTTTCCACCCGCTCTTTCATTTCCTTAGCGGCTTTATTGGTGAAGGTCAGCGCGAGAATATTGAAGGCATCCACATTATGATAGGCCATCAGGTGCGCGATACGGGTGGTTAAAACTTTGGTTTTGCCGCTGCCGGCGCCGGCAACGATCATGATCGGACCGTCTTTATGCAGCACGGCTTCCTTTTGCATCTCATTCAGTCCCTGTAGATAGTCAAGCATGGCTGCAAGGTACGAAGCGCACCGGGCTTCCCCGCTTTCAAAAAACATATATTTACCAGAAATACTCGGTATTTTTCTTTTTCTATACCGTTTATTCCCCCATTGTTTTACCGGTAAAAACCTTCTGCAGCCCGAAGGGAATGGTTAATTTGCGGCTCTATGGAAGAATCGGGGAACCGAATATTCGATCTGGCCGTACGCTATGTACTGCAAACTGGCAGCCACCTGTTCATCACGGGTAAAGCAGGTACGGGTAAAACCACCTTTCTGAAACATATCCGCGATAACTGTCCTAAAAATCTGGTGGTGGTAGCTCCCACCGGCGTTGCGGCTATCAATGCAGGAGGCGTAACCATTCATTCCTTTTTTCAATTGCCCTTTGGTACTTTTTTGCCCGGACGATCCTTTTCAACAGCAGCAGGTGAGCGGGATGACTGCCTTAATCCGCAAACCCTCATTTCCGGAATGCGGATAAATGCCAGTAAGAAGAAAATTTTCCAGGAACTCGATATGGTGATCATTGATGAGGTAAGTATGCTTCGGGCAGATGTGCTTGATGCCATCGATACCATCCTGCGTCATTTTCGCAGAAATCCTTATCAGCCTTTTGGCGGGGTACAAATGATTTATATCGGAGACCTTTATCAATTGCCTCCGGTGGTGGTACCGCAGGAATGGAATAAACTGCGGTATTTTTATCCCAGTCCTTTTTTCTTTGAGGCCAAAGTAATCGCTCAGGCCACCCCGTTATATATCGAACTGAAGAAAATTTACCGTCAGCATGAACCCCGCTTCATCAACCTGTTGAATATGATCCGGAACAACCGGATAACGACCGATGAATTGCAGATGCTGAATCAATTCTATCAACCGGATTTTCATCCTCCGGAATCAGCGGAATTTATAACCCTCACTACCCATAATTCCCGGGCGGATACAATCAATACGCTAAAACTGGCTGAATTGCCGGGACAACAACACGGGTTCCGCGGTGAAGTTACCGGGGAGTTTAACGATAAGGTGCTGCCAGCCGAATTGAATCTGCAGTTAAAGAAAGGCGCCCAGGTGATGTTTATCAAAAATGATAAGGGTGAAAACCGCAGGTATTACAATGGCAAGCTGGGTATTGTTTCCCGGATTGATGATAAGGGCATACTGGTTAAATTATCGGGGTCTGAAACTGAACTCCTTTGTGAGCGGGAAACATGGAGAAATATCCGCTATGTTCTGGATGAACATAAGAACCGGATAGAAGAAGAGGAAATTGGCAGCTATACCCAGTATCCGCTTCGCCTGGCCTGGGCTATAACAATACATAAAAGCCAGGGCCTAACCTTTGAAAAAGCCATTATCGATGCCGGAGCTTCATTTGCTCCCGGCCAGGTGTATGTTGCCCTCAGCCGGCTTACTTCCCTGCAGGGACTGGTGCTGGGTTCACCTATCCTCTCAACAAGTATTTCTACAGACCCCCGGATAATACAATTCTGTACTTCCAGACCTGAACCCGAACTTGTATCATTACTCAAAGACGAAGAGTATAATTATTTCCATCAGCAGTTGCTGAGTGCATTTAATATGACCAGGACTTATGAACGTATTGATAGCCTGCAGCAATCGGTATTGCAACTAAAAATTTCGGATAAGGAACAGGTTGTGGCCGCCATTGCCGGCTTTTATCAAATGCTTTCTTCTCTGCACGATGTTTCCCTGAAATTTATTCGTCAGCTCGAATATTTGCTGGAAGAAAACCAATCCGACCGGCTTTATCAACGCCTGCAGGATGGGGGAAGTTTCTTTGGTGATGCCCTGATAAAGCTTGAGGACGGAATTCTTGAACATGCCCGCACCGTTGGTCAGGAGAAGAAAAACCACCGCTACCTGAAGACGGTTAATGATCTGCAAACAGAAATTTACCGCAAGCGCATGGAGATCGGGAAAATGCTGCACCTATCCCGTGGTCTTCAGCGTGGAGAAGATATTGCTACACTTCAACAGGGTTTTCAGCCTGAACCAAAACGGGAAATACCGGTACCGGAAAAAAAATCCAAAGAGAAAAAGCCTGAAAAGGGAGAAACCCGGCGCATAACTCTTCACCTGTTCCGGGAAGGGCATACCGTACCGGAAATCGCGGAATACCGGAAGCTGGCCAGCAGCACCATAGAAACGCATCTTGCCCGGTTGGTGAGTACCGGAGATATTGAACTGGAGGAGCTCGTATCTCCTGATAAGGTCGCGATGCTGACTGATGCCTTCACCACCTGCCCCGATGGAACACTTACCCAGATCAAAGAACTGGTGGGTGATTCCTGCTCCTATGCTGAGATCAGGGCCGTTTCCGAATTTCTTAAATCACGGGTTCAACAGGATTGCGATTAGTCCATACCGTTAGTTCGGAAGAGTTGAACTGAACACCGGAAAGGTGCCCGCGTCAGCCCGGTCTTTCGAAGAGTTCACCAATTCCAGAACGGCATGTATTTCTTCGAGTTTGAACGGTTTGCTCACATAGGCTGTCATGCCTGCATCGATACACTTTTCGCGGTCTCCCTTCATCGCATCGGCGGTAAGCGCAATAATCGGTATATGACATTTGGGCGCAGACATGCGCCGGATAAAGCGGGTGGTTTCATAGCCATCCATCTCGGGCATGTTCACATCCATAAAGATCAATCCGGGATTATATTGCGGAAGAATTTCCAGCGCCTCCTTCCCGTTGCGGGCCTTGATAATTCCGAAGCCCATTTTGCGCAGCACTTCAGTAATGAGCATCATATTGATGGGATCATCTTCCACCACCATGATCAAACCGGCATCACTAACGGTTTCAATCCGGGGAATATCTACTGTCTGCTGCAGTAGGGGTTTTTCATTCGGAACAAACAGACTGCACACCATCGCGTAGAGTTCATACACCTTAACGGGTTTGGTCAGTAGTTTGAAGATGCCGTTTTTTTCTGCCTCCGACTGATAGATATTTTTTTCCAGGGAGGAGAGCATAAGGATATGCGGACTATCCGGGTCTCCGGTGATATTCCGGATCTCCCTGCTCAGGCTCAGCCCGTCTATTCCCGGCATCTGGTGGTCGATGATAATCAGGTCGAAGGCCGTATTGGTATTCGTGGCTTCCTGTACTGTCTGGTATACATCCTGTTCTGTTGCAGCGAGGGTGCAGTCGATCTCAAAATAATCGAAAGTAGACTTAAGAAAATTCCGGTTGGTTTCATTATCGTCGATCACCAATACCTTCTTTAACGGGGGCTTATGTTCGGTGGATATCTGGGGCGCCTCGTTAATAACCTCAAGCGGAATGTGCAGGGTAAAGCTGCTGCCGCCACCCAGCGTACTTTTTACGGTCAGGTTTCCATTCATTAACTCGGCCAGGCTTTTGGAAATGGTAAGTCCGAGCCCCGTACCACCAAACTTACGGGTGGTGGAAGAGTCGGCCTGGGTGAAGCTTTCAAATATCTTTTCCAACTTCTCTTTGGAAATGCCTATACCGGTGTCGCGCACCGAAATTTCCAGGTCGAGGAAAGATCGGCCCTCTTTTTTATAGATCGATCCGGCCTTCATAACCGACACCAGGATTTCGCCCTCTTCCGTAAACTTGATCGCATTCCCGAGCAGGTTAACCAGCACCTGTTTGATCCTGACCGGATCTCCAAAGAACTGCGATGGCAGTTGAGGATCGATCTGACAGATCATTTCCAGGTTTTTCTCAAAAGCCTTAACGGTTAATATATCAACCGTCTCTTCCACCAGTTCATCGAGGCGGATCTGGGTGTATTCAATTTCAAGTTTGCCGGCTTCTATCTTTGAAAAATCAAGAATATCGTTAATGATGTTCAGCAAACCATAGGCAGACTTTTTCACATTCCCCAAATAGTCGCGCTGCGATTTCTGCAGATCGGTGGTCAGCACCAGGTCGGTAAAGCCAATGATTCCATTCATGGGTGTACGCAGCTCATGGCTCATATTGGCCATGAACTCACTTTTGGTCTGACTGGCGGTTTCTGCCAGCTCTTTTGCCTGTACCAGTTCTTCTTCCATTTGCTTGCGTTCAATTGCCGCTGCAAGCGTAGAGGCAAAAGACTGCAGAATGGAAAATTCAGATATAGCCCATTCTCGTCTTTCCTTGCAATCGGCGAAAGCCACAAAACCCCAGAATGATTTCAACGTAAATATGGGTATTACGGCAACGGAACGGATCCGGTCAGACTCAAAGAAATGCAGGGTTTCATCATCCTGAATCTCTGTAATGCTGGCACAATAGAGGTCTTCATTCATCAGCGTTTTCATCAGGGCAGATTCAGGATTGATCGGAATGTTCTGCATCCTTGGATTGTTGGCATTTAATTCGCCCAGGTAACTGTCCCAATGAATAAGCTGGCTCGTAAAGGGTTTGTTTAAATCATGATCGTAATAATTCCGGTACACATTTACCAGGTCGACCTGCATCTTGATTCCCAGCAATTGAATAGCTTCACCAATTGCATCTTCGAGGTTATTAGTGATGATGAGCTGATGCGTTGCTTCGGCCACTGCCTGCAGCAACTGATCTTTCTTGCGGAGGTTCTCTTCCGTTTTCTTCTGTTCCGTAATATTGTGTACAAAGCCCAGTACTCCCCAGATATAGCCCAGTGAATCGCGCAAGGGCACTTTCACCACACTTTGAATAATGGGCACTCCGTTTACGACCGAATGTTCTTCATTGATGAACTTTGTTCTGCCGGTGGTGATCACCTCACGGTCGTCATCCCAGAAACCCCTCAGGTTCTTTTCCGGATTGCCCCGAACAATCTCTTCCGGATAACCGATCTCCAGGTCGTTCTTACCGATCATTTCCCGGGGGTGCATATTCAATGCATCGGCATGAGCCTGGTTCACCATCACAAAACGATGTCCCAGGTCTTTCACGTAAATCCAGTCGGGGGTAGAATTGATGATGGTTCGCAGCAATTCCTCCGATTGTTTCATTTCAGTGATCAGTTGCTCCCGTTCATTTTCCACTCGTTTACGTTCGGTGATATTTCGGGAAGTGCAGATCAGGTTAACCACTTTTCCATCCTGATGTACGGGCTTGATGATCGTTTCGAGCCATACATATTCTTCATCGGTTTTTTTCTGCATGCGGTAACGGATCGTCAGGGCTTCCACATCGCTGAGGGGTTCAGTGCCCTCAGCAGGTTGAAACTTATGCAGGTCATCGGGGTGTACGAAGTCGGTGATCATTCTGCCTTCGACTTCATGCGGATGATAACCCATAACGGTATAGATCGATGGAGAGATATACAGCAGTTGTCCGTTGGGCAGATGCCTGGAGATCATATCTTCTGAATGCTCGGCCAGCAACCTGAACTTTTGTTCACTGTTCAGCAGCGCCTGTTCTGATTCTTTTTGGGCGGTGATATCCTGAACGATACCAAATCCAGATCCGTCATGCATAACAATACTGCGGATGTGCAGGAAACGCAGGTGATTATCCGGACTGATCATACGAAATGAAAAGCTGGCTTCATAGCCGGTCTTGTGCCGGTTATGAAAGATGCGGTAAATTTCCCTGCGCACCGGATTGCGGTCTTCTTCCAATACAAAGCGTACCAGAAATTCTTCTGTGCTGATCGAGATCGGCATCCCGGATTCCTGGTACAGCAGCGAAAGCAACTCCCGGCTGAGGGTGAAATTCAGTGTATTGAAATCGAGTTTATAACTACCCATCCGGGCATAGGTCATGGCATAGGAAGAAGCATGAATGGCTTCTTCTTTCATTTTTTCGGCAATGATCTTTTCGGATACATTCAGGCCAATACCCTGAATTTCATTCACCTGGCCTTTTTCATTTTCCAGTGCAATGAATTCCCATTCGGTCCATACATAATCACCGGAGTTCTTAACCGGTTTGCGGATCCGCAGTTTGAAGATCTGACCGGCATGCTGCCAGCATTTTTCAGCCAGCTCACGACTGCGGTGTAAATCTTTGGGAAAAATGGTGATGTAGTAGGGTTTCCCGATCAGTTCAGCTTCAGCATAATGAAAGGTTTTGCAGAATTCGGGATTGGCATAGGTGAAATTTCCATTCCGGTCGATACGGATCACATAGTTGGTCTGTGAATTCAGGATGGAGGCCAAATATTTTTTTTCGAGGATCAGTTCATTACGGGCGGCCTGTAATTGCTTTGACTGCCGCCGGGAATTTCTCAGCAATGAATTGAAGGCCACCAGAATTATGATCAGTAATACCAGCATCAGCAGCAGGAAATCGCGGTTGTATACCAGCGGATTTTTCTGGCTGCTGAGGGTATACAACTGGTATAGTTTTGTAGACAATTCTTTGGTCTGCCGGTCCAGCCCTGCTTCCGCTGATTCTATTCCGGCAATCAGTGCAGCGTTAGCTTGTATACTCCGGCCGGTATCGGTTATCGCTTTTACATTTACCTCTATCCGAGACAGTTGTTCTTCTATTTCCTGAAGTGGGATAAACAGATCTATGGAAGAGGTAGTGAAAGGCTCCTGCCGGAAATCGTATTTTTTTCGTAGTGAATTGTAATTAGAGCGCAGCACGTGTAAGGCTGCATACAGGTCCGATTCCTGTTTTTTCAGCACTTCCGGCTTGCCTGCAGATACCAGCAGCCTGACTTTATTGGTGACTTCACCTGAGGCATTGCGGATGTCGGCTACCCGATGGATCGCGTCGACCAGTACCTCATCTGAATAGGCCTTCTTATGTTCAAGGGTATTACCAAAGTAGTTGAGGGCAATTGCTGTGGAAAGCAGCAAAACGGCAATCAATACCGGTTTACGGAAACGGGAGTTCATCGGGTATCGCGGATTTACCACATATAACTCCAATCAGGGCTTAAAATTGTCTTTTTCAGTCGATTTCAGCCTGCTTATTCCTCTTTCGACACCCTGAAAGCCTCAGTAGTGGATTTCCTGTTCTTCTATATGCTCGGGCAGTTCCCTGAATTCGTATTGCTGATTGCGAAGCTGGGGTTCAAATCCGGCTTCCCGGATCGCTTCCTGCATCGAGCGGTAAGTAAACCGATGGGGGGCACCCGCTGCGCTGACCACATTTTCTTCAATCATGATACTGCCAAAATCATTCGCGCCGGCATGCAGACAAATCTGCGCGGTTTGTCGACCAACAGTCAGCCATGAGGCCTGGATATTCGGAATGTTGGGCAGCATGATCCGGCTGATGGCGATCATGCGGATATATTCCTCCGACGTGGTAAGGTTCTGAACACCGCGGATACGGGCCAGCAGGGTATCAACATCCTGGAACGTCCAGGGAATAAAGGCCAGGAAGCCCTTGGATTGCTGGGGTTTACGCGATTGCACCTCACGGAGTTTTATCAGGTGTTCGAAGCGTTCCCGGATGGTTTCTACATGTCCGAACATCATGGTGGCCGAAGTGGTGAGGTCAATTTTATGCGCTTCATGCATAATATCCAGCCATTCATGTGAGCCGCATTTGCCTTTACTGATCAGTCGCCGAACGCGGTCGACCAGTATTTCAGCGCCTGCCCCGGGCAGCGAATTCAGTCCGGCATCCTTTAGCGTCTGCAGAACCTCTGCATGCGTTGATTTTTCCAGTTTGGTGATATGGGCAATTTCCGGGGGCCCCAGAGCGTGCAGTTTCAGGTTCGGATAGAGGTCTTTCAATGTTCTGAAGAGGTCGGCATAATATTGCAGACCCAGGCCGGGATGGTGGCCGCCCTGCAGCAACAACTGCTCCCCGCCATAGCGAAAAGTTTCCTCAATTTTTTGTTTATAGGTGTCTATATCGGTAATATAGGCTTCGGCATGCCCCGGAATACGGTAGAAATTACAGAATTTACAATTGGCAATGCACACATTGGTGGTGTTCACATTCCGGTCTATGATCCAGGTAACTTTCCCATGGGGCACCTGCTTTTTCCGCAATTCATCGGCGAGGAACATGAGTTCGGTGAGCGGGGCCTGTTCGAGGAGAAACATTCCTTCTTCTTCATTTAAGAAATCGAAATCGAGCGCCCGCTGGTAGAGGTCCTGAAGGTTCATAGCTGCAAAAGTACTATCAAAAGCAATGGTAAATACAGCCGGTGTTTTTTAGGGATTTTTTAGTTCGTATTTCTATTTAAAGCTTAACTTTTAATTGAAATTCAGGGTTGATAAGCGAAAATATGATCAGGATTGTATTCTTCTTCGCATTACTGATAAGAGCAACTGTTCCGCTTCGCGCGCAGGAAGAATTTGTACTGCCTCCAGCCAAGAAGATTACCAGCATGAATTTCAGCATGCTCACCGGGGGCATCGTTATTTTACAGGCCCGGGTCAGCGCCTATCCCGATACACTAAATTTTATACTGGATACCGGAAGCGGGGGCATTTCCCTTGATTCGTCCACGGTTGAACGTATCAGAATACCATCAACGCTCAGTAACCGCACGATCCGGGGCATAGCCGGTATTCGCCAGGTGCGCTTCGCCTATAACAATACCCTGCATCTTCCAGGGCTTTCGGTCGACAGCCTCGATTTTCATATCAATGATTATGATATCCTGTCCAGTGCCTATGGCATTAAGATAGACGGCATTATCGGGTACAGTTTCCTATCGCGCTATATCGTAAAAGTCAACTACGACAGCCTGAAGCTCGACGTATATACCCGGGGTACGATCAAATATCCCAAAGGCGGTTTCATACTGCGCCCCTATATGGTAACCATACCCATTGTGAATGCCGGCATGCGTGATGAACGGGAGGTCGGTGCCCGGTTTTATTTTGATACCGGTGCAGGCATGTGCCTGCTGTTGTCGAGCGATTTTGTTGATGACAGTGCCTTTATCCGCAAAAAACGGCGTTGGTATCATTCCCAGGCAGAGGGGCTGGGAGGTAAAGCGCCCATGTTGCAGGGGGTGCTGCGGGAAGTCCGCTTCGGGCCCTATAAATTCCGGAATGTTCCTACTTATATATTTGATGATGAATACAATGTAACGGCCTATCCTTACCTGGGCGGGCTGATCGGTAATGACCTGCTCCGCCGCTTTAATATCATTATCAACTACCCGCAACGTGATATGCACCTGACACCCAATACGCATTTTAAGGATGAATTTGATTATTCCTATACCGGACTGGGCTTATATCAGTATGGTGATGTGGTGGAGGTGGGTGATGTTATGCCTGGATCTCCGGCAGAAAGTGCAGGATTCAGAAGTGGTGATGTTTTGCTATCGGTAAACAACAATATGACGAACAATATCCAGGTCTATAAAAACCTGATGCAAACCCCCGGAACAAAGGTCAACATCGTGGTATTACGCGATGATGGACCGGAAATGCTAACGCTGAAGATCAAAAACATCAAAAAAAGGAAATAACCATTCATTCGCAGTGTTTTAACCATTTCGACCGATTACTGGGTAAGTTGTCGTTATTTTGCTGCTCAGCTCAGCATTATGATAAATTTTGAACGGTTTACGCTCGATAACGGCCTGCGGGTTCTGGTACATGAAGATGCTTCCACACCCATGGCGGTAGTAAATATTATGTACGACGTCGGAGCACGTGATGAAAATCCCGATAAAACAGGTTTTGCGCATTTGTTCGAACACCTGATGTTCGGCGGCAGCATCAATATACCCGATTTTGAAACCCCCTTGCAGATGGCGGGTGGAGAGAACAACGCGTACACCAGCAATGATGTTACGAACTATTATGTAACACTACCCGCTGAAAACCTGGAAACAGCCCTATGGCTCGAAAGCGACCGGATGCTGTCGCTGGCCTTCGATGAAACCAGCCTGGATGTACAGCGAAAAGTGGTATCGGAGGAATTCAAGGAGCATTATATCAATAAACCTTATGGTGATGTGTGGTTCAAAATGCGTGAAATGGCCTATGAACAGCATCCCTACCGTTGGATGACGATCGGTAAAGAGCTGTCGCATATTGAAAATGCCCGGCTGGATGATGTTAAACAGTTCTTCTTTAAACACTATACACCGGTAAACGCAATTCTGGTTGTAGCTGGAAATGTTCAGACACCCGTGGTTCGCGAGCTGGTGGAAAAATGGTTTGGAACCATTCCTTCTGGGGAAAAATATCGGCGCAACCTGCCGGCAGAACCGGCTCAGCAAAGCCCCCGATCGATGGAAGTGAAAGCAGGTGTTCCGCTCGATGCGTTGTATAAGTGCTGGCGCATGGATAAACGGCTCGACCATGGTTATTATGTGGCCGACCTGATCACGGAGGTGATGGGAGGCGGTGGTTCATCGCGTCTTTTTCAGGCGCTGGTGAAAGAAAAGCAATTGTTCAGTAATATCGAATGTTATCATTTCGGGTCTATCGATGAAGGCTTGCTGACGATAGAGGGCAAGCTGGTAAAGGGTGTGAAAATGGCAGATGCTGAAAAGGCAATAGAGGAAGAACTGGATAAACTCAAATCAGCGGAGATCTCCGAAAAAGAGCTAACCAAGATCAAAAATAAAACCGAATCAGCGCTGGCATTTGAAGATATGAATGTGCTCACCCGGGCTAACAATCTCGCCTTTTACGAATTATTGGGTGATGCAAACCTTTTTAATGCCGACCGGGAGAAATATTTTTCGGTTACTGCGCAGGATATCCTGCAGTACAGTAAACGCATTTTCGACCCGGCCAATTCCAATACGCTGTATTACTACAGCGATAACTGAAATCGCAATAATTTATGCTGAACAGAACGATCGCCCCGGTGATAAAAGATCCGGTGGAACTGGATATTAAACTGCCTCCCTGCGAGCAGTTCACGCTTTCCAATGGAGTTAAGGTGTATGCGCTGGATATGGGCAATGAGGATGTGGTGCTCTACAATTTTGTATTTTATGCCGGCAACAGTTATGAAACGCAGAATACAATTGCTCCTGCAACGAATTACCTGATCAAGAACGGCACCAATACCCGTAAGGCTTTTGATATCGATGAGCATTTCGATTATTATGGAGCTTACCTGAACCGGAGTTGCTATAATGAAACTGCTGAAATCTCGCTGCATTGTCTGCAAAAGCATTCCGGCGAACTGTTACCCGTGATCAGTGAACTTCTTCAAGAGGCGGTTTTCCCCGCGGAAGAGCTGGCTATCTACCAGCAAAATGCAAAGCAACGGCTGTCTGTCGGATTACAAAAAAGTGATTTCGTTGCCGGCCGGTTAATTGATGCCAGCCTTTTTGGCCGGAATCATCCCTATGGAAAATACAGCGAACTGGTGGATTATGATATGCTGCAGCGGGCACAACTTCAGCAGTTTTACAAGCGCTATTATAAAGAAGGCCACTGCGTAATTTTCGTTTCCGGCAAACTGCCTGCAGATATTGGTCAGTTGCTCGACCGGCATTTTGGTACACTGCCCCTGAAACCGCATCATCAGGCAGCGCCTGTTGTTCATCCTGTTCAGCCTTCCGCTACCTTAAAACAGCGGGTGATCAATGATGAGCAGGGGGTGCAGGGATCGATTCGCATAGCCCGGCATTTTCCAAACCGTCATCATCCCGATTTCCAGAAAATGATGGTCCTGAATACGCTCTTCGGCGGCTTTTTTGGGTCGAGACTGATGGCTAACATCCGGGAAGAAAAAGGCTATACCTACGGTATTTACAGTTATCTGTTGAATCATGTACATCAAAGCGGACTGATGATCAGCACGGAAGCGGGTCGAGATGTATGTGAAGCTACCATACAGGAGGTGTATGCCGAAATGGAAGGCTTATGCCAGGAGCCGGTAGAGGAGGAAGAATTACAGGTAACCCGAAGCTTTATGATCGGATCTATCCTCGGTGATCTCGACGGTCCGTTTCAGGTACTCAGCCGCTGGAAAAACCTGGTTCTGAACGGACTTGACGAGGCTTATTTTTATCGTGGAATTCAAACCATAAAAACCATTACGGCAGCCGAATTGCAGGAAGTCGCGAATAAATACCTGGTTAAGGAAGATTTTTATGAACTTACAGTAATCTGAAACGTCAAACTTTTCCGGTTATGAACCTGATCATGCGCATTATTGTTACCTCGGTTATCGCTTTCGGCCTGGGCTACCTGCTGGGAGGTATTCATTTTGAAACCTTCTGGTCGGCAATAATTTTTGCTATTGTACTGGCGATATTAAATGCCATTGTAAAACCCTTATTGATTCTCTTCACCCTGCCCCTGACGATATTCACACTGGGATTATTTTTATTTGTGATAACGCGCTGATTATATTGTTAGCCGAATACCTGATACCCGGCTTTGTGGTGGATGGTTTCTGGTGGGCACTGTTATTCAGTTTGCTTTTATCACTGGTTACCTCACTGCTGTATAAAGAAGAGCGGACGAAGAAAAAAGATATATAATTCTGATCCTTATCACTACTACCCTAATAGCTGCTGACCATGCATTTTGAACGAAAAGACCTTAGCGATGAACAGCTGATCCATTTCTACCGAAGCCTGTTGTATCCCCGCATGATTGAAGAAAAAATGCTGGTCTTACTTCGCCAGGGAAGGATCAGCAAGTGGTTCAGCGGAATTGGTCAGGAGGCCATCGCTGTAGGTGCCGCACTGGCAATGGACGATAACGAATGGATCATGCCCCTGCACCGCAACCTCGGCGTTTTCACCACCCGCGGAATGCCCCTGGCAAAACTCTTCAAACAATGGCAGGGCGCGTATGATGGCTATAGTAAAGGCCGGGAAAGAAGTTTTCATTTCGGCAGCCGCGAGCACCATATCTGTGGTATGATCTCACACCTGGGCCCGCAACTGGCGATCGCGGCAGGTACAGCTACTGCGTATACGCTTAGGGGTGAGCAAAAGGCTTCGCTGGCGTTTTCAGGAGAAGGCGGAACCAGTGAGGGTGATTTTCATGAAGCGCTGAACCTTGCAGCCGTATGGGATCTTCCGGTTATTTTTCTCGTTGAAAATAATGGGTACGCCTTGAGTACACCAACAGAAGAACAGTTCCGTTGCGAACGTATTGTAGACAAGGCCCGTGGTTATGGCATGGAAGGAATAAAGATCGACGGCAATAACCTGCTAACGGTCTACGACACCCTAAAAGGTGTGCGCGACTATTGCATTACGAACCGAAAACCCTACCTGGTGGAATGTTCCACCTTCAGGATGCGCGGCCATGAAGAAGCCAGCGGTACCAAATATGTGCCGCCTCACCTTTTTGATATCTGGAAAGAAAAGGATCCGGTTAAAAACTATGAATCCTATTTAACCGAAATCGGCGTACTGACCGATACGTTGCGTGAAGCTATTGTCGCTGAATTCCGTTCCCTTATCGACAGCAGCGTGAAGCAGGGTTTTGAATCCGCTCCGCTGCGGGTGCACAGCACGCTTGAACTGAATGATGTGTATGCTCCTGCAGGCCAAAGTAAGGCCGTGCTGATGAATGAACCCGCAACCGGCCCCGAAAAGCGTTTTATCGAAGGCATCCGCGAAGGGCTGGAACAGTCCATGCAGCAGTACGACAACCTGGTACTGATGGGTCAGGACATCGCCGCTTATGGTGGCGCCTTCAAAATCACCGAAGGGTTTATAGACCGATATGGCAAAGCCCGCGTACGAAATACTCCGTTGTGTGAAAGCGCCATTGTCGGTGCAGCACTTGGGTTGAGCCTTGAAAACATGAAGTCGGTGATGGAAATGCAGTTCGCCGATTTTGTTACTGCCGGCTTTAACCAGATCGTGAACAATCTTGCTAAAATTCATTACCGCTGGGGCCAGCAGGCTGATGTGGTCATTCGCATGCCCACCGGTGGCGGTGTTGGAGCAGGGCCGTTTCATTCGCAGAGCAATGAAGCCTGGTTTACGCATGTACCCGGACTAAAAGTGGTCTATCCCTCAACGCCGGCAGAAGCGAAAGCATTACTCATTGCAGCGATTGAAGATCCCAACCCGGTATTGTTC
>JAEYRC010000095.1 GCA_023409675.1 Bacteroidota bacterium | reverse complement strand
TTGTAGAATCGGCTGAGGATTTCGGAAACCAGGGATCTATCCCTACTCATCCCGAACTGCTCGATTGGCTGGCGGTGGAGTTCAGGGAGAAAAACTGGGATATTCGTCATATACTTAAACTGATGGTGATGAGTGAAACCTATCGGCAGTCCTCATCCGCTTCGAAAGAACTCCTTGAAAAAGATCCGGATAACCTGCTCTATGCACGGGCTTCCAGGTATCGGCTGAATGCTGAAATGATCCGGGATAATGTACTTTTTGCCAGCGGACTGCTTAAGCAGGAAATCGGAGCCCCCGGCGTTAAACCTTATCAACCCGAAGGGCTGTGGGAAGAAGTTTCGGTTGGGGATCAGAGTGGTTACCGGGGTGAAACATCGTATAAAGTTGACACGGCTTCCGGCCTGTACCGCCGCAGCCTCTACACATACTGGAGAAGAACCGTTCCGCCTCCATCGATGCTTACCTTTGACAACCCCTCAAAAGAATTGTGCGAGGTACGCAGAACCAGAACCAGCACGCCACTCCAGGCGCTGGTGCTGCTGAATGATCCGCAGATCATGGAGGCTTCCAGGGTGATGGCTTATGCGGCTTTCAATGCAAAAACATCCACAATGGAAGACCGCATCGGAACAGCCTTCCGCAAGATAACCGGAAGAAAAGCACAGGCCACCGAAATACAGTCACTCGAAAACTTCTATAGCGCCGAATTACAAAAATATTCTGCCAGTCCCGATGCGGCGGATAAATTACTGCATATAGGCTATTATCCACAGCAGCAACCCGCATCGGCTGCCGAGCTTGCCGCAATGATGCTGACAATTCATACGATGTTTAATCTTGACGAAACGATCTCAAAATCCTGAGCAATGGAAAAAGAGTTATTAAACCACAGGCTGAATATGAACCGGCGGCACTTTTTATCAAAGATGAGCCTCGGTATCGGAAGTGTAGCGCTGGGATCATTGCTGATTCCTGACCTGTTCAGCAGTGGAGGGGAGGATGAACTGCCCGCGGGTATCGCCCATTTCGCTCCCAAAGCGAAACGGGTTATTTACCTTTTCCAGAGTGGAGCGCCTTCTCAACTCGACCTGTTCGATTATAAACCATTGCTCAATAAGATGCAGGGTCAGGATCTTCCTGAATCCATCCGCATGGGGCAGCGCCTGACCGGAATGACCGCGGGACAGAAGAACTTTCCCCTCGCCGGCTCACTGTTCAAATTCGATCAGTATGGTCAGTCACGGGCATGGGTAAGCGAACTTATGCCGTACACATCAGGGGTTGTTGATGATATCTGCTTTATCAAGTCGATGCACACAGAAGCCATCAACCACGACCCCGCCGTTACCTTTTTTCAAACCGGAAGCCAGCAACCGGGCAGGCCCAGCTTTGGATCCTGGCTGAGTTATGGGTTGGGCAGTGAGAACAAAAATCTTCCCGATTACTGCGTGTTCCTCTCCCGTGGTCAGGGTAACATACAGCCCCTGGCCTCAAGGTTGTGGGGCTCCGGATTTTTAGACAGCATTCACCAGGGTGTTCAGTTTCGCTCAGCCAACGACCCGGTACTCTACCTTCAGGATCCCGAAGGCCTTGACAGAACTTCACGCCGGAACATGCTGGATAAAATAGCGGAGTTGAATGAATTACAGGTTAAGGAATTCAACGATCCGGAAATTAGTTCGAGAATTGCGCAATACGAAATGGCCTACCGCATGCAGACTTCCGTACCGGAAGTGCTGGACATTAGCGGTGAACCCGAACACGTGTTCAAGTTATATGGACCTGAATCGATGAAACCCGGAACTTTCGCCTCCAATTGCATTTTATCGCGGCGGCTCATCGAACGCGGGGTGCGCTTTGTTCAATTGTACCATATGGGCTGGGATCAGCATGATAACCTGCCAAAAGATATCCGAAACCTGGCGGCCGATACCGACCAGGCATCCGCTGCACTGATCACCGACCTTAAACAACGCGGTCTGCTCGATGATACCCTTGTCATCTGGGGTGGAGAATTCGGCCGCACAAATTACTGCCAGGGCCTGCTTACGCCTGAAAATTATGGGCGCGACCATCACCCGAGATCCTTTACCATATGGATGGCTGGCGCAGGTGTTAAACCCGGAATTGTTTATGGAGAAACAGATGAATTCGGCTATAATGTGGTGAAAAATCCGGTGCATGTACACGATTTCCAGGCCACTGTATTAAATCTGCTGGGTATTGATCATGAGAAACTGACCTATAAACATCAGGGAAGACGTTACCGGTTAACCGATGTGGCCGGAAAAGTGGTGAAAGATATTTTAGTCTGACCGGAACAAATACATGAATTTTAACGTATATGAACAGACGTAGCTTTATACAACGGGGCCTTTCGGCCGGCGCCGCGTTTTCCCTGGCCGGTCCCTTGCGGATTGAAGCGCCTGTGCTTGGCCATAATCAAAAGCAGTACCGGCTGGATACCGGATGGGGTACGCTTAATGCCGAAAAATATCCCGTGAACGATTGCCACGAAATGGTAATTGACCGGAAGGGTCGCATTATTCTGCTGACGAATGAAACCCGTAACAATATCCTGGTATATGACCGAAGCGGTAAATTGCTGGAAGCCCGCGGGAATGAATACCCGGGTGGACACGGGCTGACTATCTTCGATGCAAATGGTGAAGAGCACCTGTACATCTGTGATACGGTGCTGCACCGGGTTATCAAAACCACGCTGAGCGGAAAAGTATTGCTGACCATTAACTACCCGGTAGAAACCGGTGAATATTCCAACGCGGAAGAGTTTATTCCCACCGAAACTGCGGTTGCGCCTAACGGTGATATCTATGTAGCCGACGGTTATGGAAAAGACTTCATTATCCAGTACGATCAGCATGGAAAATATATCCGGCATTTCGGCGGAAGAGGTACAGCTCCCGGCAATCTCAGGAATGCACATGGCGTATGCATCGACAACCGCGATAAAAACAACCCCCGGCTGATCGTAAGCTCCAGGGAGGAAAACGCCTTTAAATGGTTTACCCTCGATGGAAAATACCTGTCGACCATTGCTGTACCCGGCGCCTGGTTATGCAGGCCAGTGCTAAAAGGCGATTATCTGTATGCGGCGGTGCTGCAGTCCTCATCGAGACCGTGGAAAGAATCCGGCTTCATTACCATTCTCGATAAATCGAACAAGGTGATTTCCAATCCCGGCGGCAATCGGCCCGAATACGGACCAGACGGGCTTACCGAACTGGCACAGGATAACCCGGTATTTAAGTACCCTCACGATGTTTGTATCGACAACGACGACAATATTTATGTTGCTCAATGGAATTCTGGAAAGGTATACCCGTATAAACTGAGTCCGATCTGAGCCGTTTAACTATGCAGTAACCCCTAAACCTTTTGAATGCTCCGCTTTAAAAGCATCCTGCTGAATGCTTCATTTTTCCTGAATATCCTGCTGATATTTTTCCTGGTTTTTGAAGAAAAGCTTGCCAATCTTCCCGTTATCCTGCAGGTGATCGGAAGAATGCATCCAATGGTACTGCATTTCCCTGTAGTGCTCATCATCCTCCTGCTGCTCTTTCACCTTATCCTGCCCCGGAAGGAATCGACTGAAACATCAACGCTTATACCTTTTTTGCTGGCCTTTAATGCCTTAACAGCTTCCTTTACCGCATTGGCTGGATTGTTACTGTTTCACACCGGCGATTATACTGGTGGCGAAACGCTTCAGTGGCATAAATGGACGGGCATAGGCGTTGCCCTGATCGCATGGATATTTCCCTGGATCTGGGCGCAGCATCGCCGATGGTATCTTACATCCCTGATACTAACGGTAATCGTTACCCTAATCGCGGGGCATAACGGGGCTACTATTACACATGGAGACGGATTTCTAACCCAGCCCCTGGGTCAGCTCCGCGATAAAGAAACTGACCTTCAGAATGCCATGATATTCAGTGATATCATACAGCC
>JAEYRC010000392.1 GCA_023409675.1 Bacteroidota bacterium | reverse complement strand
GGTTCCGGTGATTTTCAGAGATGCGCCGGTGGTAATGCGTTTCAGGGTGGCATCAGGTAACATACCCAGCGGAACTACCACCTGCAGATTCGTGTTAGCCGAACCGTCATTCAGGGCAATAAACTGGTTATTCCGGAATGTTCTCACCCAGCCCATGGCGGTCACCTGCTGATGCTCCGGAGTCAGTTGCAATAGTTCTTTAATTCTCTTCCTTTTTATTCCCATGATGCCCGATTTTGGAGGGCAAAGATACTAACGGCACGTAAACCTGCATAAAAACTTCCGCTGAACATGCAGGAAAGGAGCAACGCATGCAACATATCTTTTACTATCCCACTTCCCTGTTTTACTGTAAACAGCGCACATTACAACAATGCCTACCCGTAAAATCAAAACATAACATTTACCTAATTCGTAAACCGAAGCAAATGAAATACGATAATTTTGCAAATTGTGTCGAAACGAACCCTTAATATAGCATTAGTCGGCAACCCGAATTGTGGTAAATCGTCCCTGTTCAATGCCCTGACCGGCATGAATCAAAAGGTGGGCAATTTTCCAGGCGTAACGGTCGACAAAAAAATGGGCAGTGGCTCCATTTCTCCCCAATTGAACGCTCGTTTTATTGATCTTCCAGGAGCATACAGCCTGTATCCCCGCAGGGAAGACGAATGGGTGGTTTATAAAGTATTAATGAACCAGGATGGAGAAGTTCATCCCGACCTGGTCATTCTGGTTGCTGATGCGAGCAACCTGAAACGCAATCTGTTGTTTGCTTCGCAGATCATCGACCTGAAAGCGCCCGTTATCATTGCGCTCAGCATGGTGGATATTGCCAAGAAAAACGGAATTGAAATTGACATTCCCGGACTTGAGATTGAACTTGGGGTGCCGGTTGTGGCGATCAATCCGCGGAAAAGCAAAGGCATTTCGCAGCTTAAGAAAACTATTGAACAGGTTAGCGCGCAGCCGTCAAAAGGACTTGTCCGCGACTTCATCGATTCCCGCGCCCTGTCGCCGGCAGCGGTTTCCCGGGCAAGATCACTGGTTAATACACCCAGCGATTATAAAGCGGCTCATTACCTGATCAACCGCGAAGAGATGCTGCTGACCACAGCCGACAAGCGGGAATTGCATACGATAGAAACAGAAGAAAAATTCAACCATACCAAATTCCAGGCTGAAGAAATTCTGCAGCGCTACCAGCGGATCGGGCATATCCTGAAACAAACCGTCGCGGAACCATCACCCTTACAGAAATCACTGTTCACCGAAAAGCTTGATAATATTTTAATGCACCGTACCTGGGGATATATTATCCTGCTGGGCGTGCTTTTCCTGCTCTTCCAGAGTGTTTTCCTGCTGGCTGAATATCCAATGATTGCCATTGAATGGATATTTGCTACCGCGTCGGAATGGCTGAGCAGTGTTCTGCCTCAAAGCTGGTGGGCAGATTTGTTCATCAATGGTATTGTGGCCGGGTTGGGAGGAATTATCATCTTCATTCCGCAGATCATGATCCTCTTCGGCCTGATCACCCTGTTGGAAGATACGGGGTATATGGCCCGGATCAGCTTTCTATCGGACAAGCTTATGCGTAAAACCGGACTTAACGGCAAAAGCGTTATGCCCATGATCAGCGGCTTTGCCTGTGCGGTGCCCGCTATCATGAGCGCCCGGAACATAGAGAATAAAAAAGAACGACTGTTAACCATTCTGGTCACCCCGCTGATGAGCTGCAGCGCCCGCCTGCCGGTTTATACCATACTGATCGGGCTGGTTATACCCAAAACATTTCTGCTGGGCTTTATCAATCTGCAGGGACTGGTTATGATGGGTCTATACCTGCTCGGACTGGTCATGGCATTGCTGGTTGCCTATATCGCCAAATTCTTCATCCACAGCAGGGAAAAAAGTTACTTTATCCTTGAGTTGCCTGTTTACCGCTCTCCCCGCTGGAACAATATCTTCACCACAATGGTTGCGAAGGCCCGGATATTCGTGGTGGAGGCTGGTAAAATAATCATGGTGATCAGCCTCATCCTTTGGACCCTTAGCAGCTACGGACCGGCCGACCGGATGGCGAATGTAGAGGCCCGTTATGCTGCGGAGATAGCAGCCAACCCGGAAGCGGAAGCTGAACTTGAACAGCAAAAGGGGACTGAACTGCTGCAGAATTCCTATGCCGGCATAATGGGTAAAGCCATGGAAGGCGCTATTGAACCTTTGGGCTTCGACTGGAAGATCGGCATTGCCCTGTTAACTTCATTTGCCGCCCGCGAAGTTTTTGTCGGCACCATGGCTACGCTGTACAGTGTGGAAGATGATGGCGGAGAGAACCTTTTCCTGCGCGATAAAATGGCCATGGCAACGCGGGAAGATGGCTCCAAAGTATATACCCTGGCCACCGGACTTTCATTGATGGTGTTTTATGTATTCGCGATGCAGTGTATGAGTACCCTGGCCATTGTACGCCGCGAAACACGGTCGTGGAAGTGGCCGTTGATCCAGTTCCTCTATATGACGGCGCTGGCTTATCTGATGAGTCTGCTGGTTTATAATCTTTTCAGTTGATAGCTATATCTTTCTCAGTCGTTCGGCAGCCCTTTCCAGGGTTGATTCTTTTTTAGCAAAACAAAAGCGGACAAGTTGCTGATCTGTTGGTGTGGCATAGAATGCGGATACGGGAATTGCCGCGACTCCATAATCTTTAACAAGCCGCAACGCAAAATCTTTTTCCGGTTCATCGCTGATACGGGCATAGGAATACAATTGAAAATAACTTCCCTGTGAAGGCAGTGGCGTGAAGCGGCTATGCGCCATGTGTTCCGCAAAAAAGACGCGCTTTGCCTGAATAAATGAGCTAAGGCCGGTATAGGTTGATGCGTCCTGAAGAAAGGCAGCCAATGCAACCTGGGCAGGCGTAAAACAACTAAAGCAATTGAACTGGTGCACCTTTCGGAACTCCTTCATAAAAGTTGCAGGGGCAATACAATAGCCGAGTTTCCAACCTGTGCAATGATAGGTCTTACCAAAAGAAAAACAGACAAAACTGCGTGCTGCCAGTTCGGGATAACGGAGCATTGAGCGGTGGGGCTTATCGTTGAAAACGAGGTGTTCATACACTTCATCGGAAACAATCACTATATTGGTACCTGCTACTATTTTTTGCAGTTCATCGATATCCTCCTGCTGCAGAATAGCTCCTGTAGGATTGTGCGGTGAATTCAGGATGATCATCCGTGTTTTATCGCTTATCTTCTTCCTTACCTGATTCCAGTCAATAGAAAATTCCGGAAAGGTCAGGGTTACCCGTACCGGAATGCCGCCGTTTAAGATAATATTGGGGATATAGCTATCGTAGGCAGGTTCAAATACAATAACCTCATCGCCGGGATTCAGCACACTGGTGATAGCGGTATATATGGCATAGGTGCCACCCGGAGTAACAGTAATTTGCGATTGAGGATCGATGAAACAATTGTATAGACGTTCTGCTTTAGAGGCGATGACCTCCCGAAGCAGGATATCACCATGCGCATGAGCATACTGGTTATGTCCGGCTTGCATAGCTTCGGCAACCAAATGAATTAAGCGTTCATCCATATTGAAATCGGGGAAACCCTGTCCGAGGTTAACCGCATTATGCCTGACTGCCAGGGCGCTCATTTCTGTAAAGATGGTTGTTCCGGTTTCAGGAAGTTTCGAGGGTAAATCGGGACTCATAATGCAATGTAAAAAATCCTGTTTAGAGGATAATGAAATGATACGGGAGAATTTCGTTGATTTACGAATACTTACAACTTCAATTTACGAAAATAGATATCGACCAGGGGAAATAAAGGGATGATGGACTGGCTGTATTGAGTGGAAATATTGTATGTTTTTGTTCCATAAGGCCTTGGGGCGATAACTGGTGAGGAGGTAAAATTACCGGGTTGCACATGCGCTATTTGCCCTACAGGGCCCTCCCCTCCCCCACCTCCACCACACCAAATTACACGATTTGCATTAGCTCCCTGTCGGAACAGCTACCTTACGCCTTGTACTGTATGCTCACTGCCGGCCAGATCATATACAGTCAACTTAATGATATGGTTCTGTAACCCGAAATTACCTCTCCTCTATTCCCGACAATTGTCCAAATCAACCACTTACCGCCGTTTTTTTCGGCTTTAGCGGGAGGAAATCACCAGTATAACGGGTGAATGCCTTGTACTTGCAGGAAGAGTTGAAATAAAACGGATACGGTTATACGAAGTACGATCTCCCGTCCAATGACTCAGGATTTGTATTCAATGTTTTCCGTAGCGACTATCGCTTCCCTGTTCAGCCGGAGGTAGATCTGTGCAAGGGTGATAACATCTTTCTGGCAATAGGCAGCGATGCGGGCCAGATCTTTTTGCTTCCAGTAAACTTCGCCTACCATGCTGCCATCAATATCATCCTTTGGAGTTGGAATACCCAGTGCATGGGCCAGCAGGTTGAGCGAAGTATAGCTTTTATAATCACCGAACTTCCAGAGTTCCATCGTGTCGAGATGATTCACTTCCCAGGGTTTCTTCCCGGCAATGCTGAGCACTTCGGGAATACATACATCATTGATGATCATTCTTCGGCACAGGTAGGGGTAATCAAATTCCTTTCCGTTATGAGCACAAAGAAAACGCGGTCCGCCTTCAGACCAGCGCGAGATCATATCACAAAAACTGCTCAGCAGCGCGGGTTCATCATCATCACTAAAAGATTTTATAATCAACTTTTTATCCACTCCCGTACCGGAGAGAATTCCGCAACTGATACAGATCACTTTTCCAAATTCAGCGTAGATCGCCGAACGTCCGTAGATGTCCTCGGGTAATTGATCCGTTTTACCGCGCAGCAACTGTTCGGCCTTTTTATCCCATAACAGCCGCCACTCCGGGTTCAGCTCAGTATAAGCGGCATGCTGTGAAACTGTTTCTATATCCAGGAAAAGGATATTATGTAATGGAACCATATTCTAAAATACTCCATTTCTGCAGCATATGCGTGTAATAAATACGGTTTCGGGGAAAGAAAAAAACGACTTAAAGGTATTTTTCACCTTTGTTGCGTTTTACTTCAGACACATATTCTTTTATCTCCTGCTCCCTGTCTTTGCGGCAAATGAGCAGTACATCATTTGTATCCACAACAATAAAATCATCAAGTCCCTGCAGAACAACCAGTTTCTCCTTTGGCGTTTGAACCATACAGTTCCGGGCATCGATCACCAGAACATCATCGCCGGCGATAGCGTTTTGGTGATCATCCTTGGGCAGGTTTTCATATGCGCTGTTCCAGGTTCCGAGGTCACTCCACCCGAAAGAGGATGGGATAATATACACATTATCGGCTTTTTCCATAATGCCGAAATCGATGGAAATATTAGTGCATTGCGGATAAATGCGCTGAAGGCTGGCCTGCTCTTCCGTAGTATTGAAACTTTCTTTCTCTGAATAAAACACTTCATAAATTTCCGGCAGGTACATTTCTATAGCGGATAAAATGTTTTTTACCTGCCATACAAATATGCCTGCGTTCCAGAGAAACTCACCGCTCAGAAGAAAGGTTTTCGCCAGTTCGAGATTCGGCTTTTCCGTAAAGGTTTTGACCTTATAAATATTATCCGATGCCGGATGTTGCTCATACTGTATATACCCATATCCGGTATTCGGATAGGTAGGCTGAATGCCCAGGGTAAGCAACGCGTTATGTTTGGTAACGAATGAGAGGGCTTCCAGGCAAACCTTCCGGAAAGCCGTATCATCCATGATGAGGTGATCGGATGGCGCTACAATCAGCGAGGCTTGCGGATCGAGCTGCTGCAGCTTAAAGCTGATGTACGACAGACAGGGCGCGGTATTTTTACGCGAGGGTTCACCAAGAATATTCTGAAGCGGAAGTTCAGGAATCTGCATTTTCACAATATTCACATATTCGGCAGAGGTGACCACATAAATATTACCCGGAGGGATAAACGATGCAAACCGTTTGTATGTAGCCTGGATCAGCGTTGTTCCTGTATTGAGGATATCCAGGAACTGCTTTGGAAAATTTGTACGGCTCATAGGCCAGAACCGGCTGCCAATGCCACCTGCCATTATAACTACATAGTGATGCTTATTTCTCATTTCGCCATGAATATTGTTAATGATGCATGTTAAATTAATCCTTCCCTTACCAGGTCGTGCAAATGAATGATTCCAAGATAACGGTTATTTTTTGAAACCATCAACTGGGTGATATCATGAGAGCGCATGAGGTCGAGGGCCTGAACAGCCAGCGCATCGGGTTCAATGGATTTCGGATCGGGGGTCATGATCTCTGCCGCTTTAACCGCTTCAAAAGATGTGGTCGATTCCAACATTCTTCGTATGTCCCCGTCCGTTATAACGCCGACGAGCACCTGATCTTCATCGGTAACTGCTGTAGCGCCAACGCGGCCCTGCGAAATTTCAATAATGACCTGCTTTACGGAGGCATCCCGAAGCACCGCGGGCTTTTCATTATTCCGGTAAAGATCATCTACCCTCAGGTAAAGTTTTTTACCCAGCATACCGCCCGGATGAAAGCGGGCGAAATCCGAACTGCCGAAACCTCTCAGCTCCATCAAAGCTATGGCCAGTGCATCGCCCATCACCAACTGTGCTGTGGTGCTGCTGGTGGGCGCAAGGTTATTCGGACAGGCCTCCTGGCTTACCGTAGTATTAAGTATGATATCGGCTTTTTGCGCGAGAAAAGAATTTACCTGACCCACCATAGCTACGATCGTATTTCCAAAATTGCGGATCAGGGGGATCAGCACTTTAATCTCCGGCGATTCACCGCTTTTACTGATGATCATCACCAGGTCGTTCTGCTGAACCATGCCCAGGTCGCCATGAATGGCATCAGCCGCATGCAAAAAAATGGATGGGGTGCCTGTAGAATTCAGGGTAGCCACAATTTTCTGCGCGATAATGGCGCTTTTACCAATGCCGCTGATCACGAGCCTGCCCTGTATTGAAGCGATCTTTTCCACCGCAAGTTCAAAATCAGGGTTGATCATGGGTTCAAGTGCCGCTATGGCTGCCGACTCGAGCCGTATGGTGCGGAGCGCAGCCGATCGAATGATATTATCCTCCATATGAGGGCAAAAGTATCTTAAAAAACAGCAAACCCATCAGTAATACGATGCTAATCAGCAAATGTAGACCTAAAGGTTATTCCTTAGATGATGAAGTTTTAACAAAGCTGACCGGAAAAATAAGCCGCCAGCAGTTAGCTTTGGAAGAGCAGCGGAAATTCAGTAAATTCGCGGACTTCCATTGAATCAGACCGATCTTTTGCCTGCCGGCTGCTTATTCAAATTTAAACGAGTGAAGAGAGAAATCTAAAGCGATGACAACGACTACTAAAAAAGGCCCTAAAAAGGCCTCCGGGAAAGGCTCCTCCAGCGCCACACCCGTTCAAAACGGAGCATTCTCCACTGAAACCCTGCTCAGGGGACTAAAAGAAAATTTTGGCTTTAACGCCTTTAAAGGGAACCAGGAAGCGATTATCAAGAATCTTCTTGCGGGGAGAGACACCTTTGTAATTAAGCCCACAGGTGGAGGGAAAAGCCTCTGTTATCAACTACCCGCTATCCTAAGCGAAGGTGTGGCTATTATAGTCAGCCCGTTGATTGCCCTGATGAAAAATCAGGTCGACCTGGTTCGGGGCTATAGCAGTAATGATGACATCGCGCATTTTCTGAATTCAACACTGAATAAGAAACAGATCACGCGGGTAAAATCAGACCTTACTGAAGGCAAGACAAAGATGCTGTATGTGGCACCGGAAACCTTAACCAAACAGGAGAACCTCGATTTCTTCAGCGACCTCAAAATATCGTTTTTCGCGGTTGATGAAGCGCATTGTATTTCAGAGTGGGGTCATGATTTTCGTCCGGAATACCGGCGTCTCCGCGAAATGATGGTGCAGATCAATGAGCATGTACCCATGATTGCCCTTACAGCAACCGCTACGCCGAAAGTACAAAGTGATATCATCAAAAATATGGAGCTGCGCGACCCCGCCATCTTCATATCCTCTTTTAACCGGCCCAATCTATCGTACGAGATACTTCCAAAAATAAAAAAGGATCAGACCATAAAACATATGGCCCGCTTTATTGTTCAGATGAAGAATAAAAGCGGTATCGTATATACCCTGAACCGAAAAACAACTGAAGAACTGGCCGATATGCTCAAAGCCAATGGCGTTAAAGCGGTTGCTTATCATGCCGGACTCGATTCCAAGCTTAGGGCTGAACGCCAGGATCTTTTCATGAATGAATCTGTTCAGGTCATCGTGGCAACAATTGCATTCGGAATGGGTATAGATAAACCCGATATTCGTTTTGTGATCCATTATAATATTCCCAAGAGTATTGAAAACTATTACCAGGAAACCGGGCGTGCAGGGCGCGACGGACTGGAAGGAAAGTGCATTTTGTATTATTCCCATAAAGATGTTTCAAAGCTTGAACACCTGATGCGTGATAAGCCCCTGAGTGAACGGGAAGTTGGCGCCCAGTTGATCAGCGAAACCGTAGCCTATGCCGAAAGCGGCGTGTGTCGGCGCAAGCTGCTGATGAACTATTTTGGTGAAAACTATCCTGATGAAAATTGCGGAAGCTGCGATAATTGCCTCAACCCTAAAGAAAAAATCGAATCGAAAGATAAAGCGCAGAAAGCATTGAAGGTGATCAAAGCGCTCGACCAGCAATTCGCATCGGAATATGTAATCAATATACTGGTGGGTCGGGCGACACCCAACAACACCATGTACCGCCATAATGTTATTCCCGAATTTGGTATTGGAAAAGATACGGAAGATCATATCTGGGGAACCATACTTCGCCAGATGTTACTGGAAGGATACCTGAGTAAGGATATTGAGGAATATGGTGTACTGAAGATCACCAAAAAAGGACAGGAGTTTTTGAAGAAACCCAAATCATTCACCATTGTTCTCAATAATCTGTACGATGAAGCCAATGCCGATGATGATGATGAAAATGAAGCGGCTGAAGGCGTAGCCACCGATGAAACCTTGTTCAATATGCTGAAAGAACTTCGGCAGAAAGAAGCAAAAAGAAAGGGTCTTCCTCCATTTGTCATTTTTCTGGAAACATCGTTGCAGGATATGGCTACCCTGTTCCCCACCACGATTGATGAACTGGAAAAATGCCAGGGGGTCAGCAAAGGCAAGGCACTACGATATGGCAAACCCTTTGTGGAAGTGATCGCCCGCTACGTGGAGGAAAATAATATTACCCGCCCCGATGATTTCATTATGAAAAGTGTGGCGAATAAGAGCCTGAATAAGGTGTACATTATTCAGAATGTCGATAAAAAGATTCCGCTGGAAACTATCGCGCGCAATAAGGATATGCGACTCGACGCCCTGCTGGAAAGTATGGAGACTATCGCGGCGAGCGGAACCAAGCTGAACCTCGACTATGCCATTGATGAAATGCTGGATGAATATGAACAGGAAGATATCCTGGAATATTTCAAAGGTTGTGAAACCTCCTCCCTGCAGATCGCGCAGGAAGAACTGGCGGACGGCAATTTCACCTGGGAGCAACTCAAAATCATGCGGATCAAGTTCTTAAGTGTTTATGGCAATTAGGAAAGATTTTTCGATTCTGTTTCGCAAATTCGGGAAATCCCCCTATTTTTGCTGCCCGATAAAGGAGGTGCGGTAGCTCAGTCGGTAGAGCAAAGGACTGAAAATCCTTGTGTCGCCGGTTCGATCCCGGCCCACACCACAGTAACCTCAGCAGTAATGCTGGGGTTTTTTTATTTAATATCGATAGAACTTTTTCAATAGTAATAGAACAGCCGTTCCCGCAGATTCCGCAGATTTAGACGCAGATAAGCGCAGATTATGAACAGCCGTTTCCGCTAATTTCGCAGATTAGGAAGCAGATAAGCGCAGATTTTTTTGTGGTCGCACATTACTTCGTTTTGCCTGATAGCGACTTCCTCACTTTGGCATGAATTTTCTACTGCTAAGTTGCCCCGCTCCCTGTAAAACACATTCTAATCCGAACTTATTATGTATACCTGCATTAAAGCATTGAGCATAGCGCTGGGACTGGCGGTATTCAGCAGTTGTAAAAAAGATGATCAGCTGGTAACACCATCGCATGCATCATTGAACACGGCCAGTGTGCCGCCACCTGAATTCAGCACGTCCACAGCACGAATAAATAGCGCCTTCAGGGGATATTATGCATCCGTTCCGGGGAATTACGCCAAATCGGGCGAGAAATATCCGTTGCTGATCTTTTTCCACGGGCTGGGACAGCGGGGTAATGGAGTTGCGGATCTTCCCAAACTGGGAGAATATGGCATTGGCAAATTATTGAAGGATAAGCAGTTCCCCACCTCCTTTACGGTTAAAGGAAAAAGTCATCAGTTCATAGTAGTTGCACCGCAATACAATGGCGACCCCACTGCCACTGAAGCGCGATCACTGGTAAATTATTTTCAGAAGAATTTCAGGGTCGACCCCGCCCGAATTTATCTCGCGGGGCTGAGCGCAGGAGGTATGCTCTTGTCGGAACTTGCGGCCAGTGATCCTGGAAAATTTGCCGCTATTGTTCCGATCGCCGGCGTAACGAAGAATTCCGTAGAAACCAAAACCCGCGCTATCGCTAACGCATCACTGCCGGTATGGCTCTTTCATAATGCAGAAGATGATATGGTGGATGCTGCGATAAGTCGCTCCTTTTTCGAAGCACTGACCGGTTTTAAGCCGGCGGTAGCGCCGCGGCTTACGATATTTAACCGTACGGGCCATGATGCCTGGACAAGCGCGCTTGATCCGTCGTATAAAGAAAATGATCTGAATATCTATGAATGGATGTTGCAATATTCACGTTAGTTGAGTAGTTTAGCACTTCTTTCCGCATATCTATGATGCCATTCTAATCCGTCTCTCCGCTTTCACGGATGAACGACTCACTATTTTTCTTTTACCTCTGTTCCGACTGAACCTTTATGTCGCTGTGCTTACGAAGGCCTTTGCCTGATCCGCAGCCTCATATCTATCCCTAATCATGGTAAAGAGGTATCTTGTATGAAGTTTTTTGTTCTTGCATCGTTGTTGTTTTTTTCCGGATCCGCCCGTTCAATTGCTCAGAATTATCAGGCACTTTTAGGTTCTCCTTATGCCGGCAGCCTGAATGCCACCGCAAATCCGGCATCCATTGTTAATAATCCTTATAAGTGGGACCTCACTCTATTTTCAGGCCAGTACCAGGGAATAACCAATGCCTTATCGGCGGGCCGAAAAACACCGTTCAAATTACCCATCAAAACATTTTATAACCTGATCCCGGGCGATTTTGAACGGATGGCCTATACTAACTTCGATATGCACCTGCTCAATGCGCGGATCGCCCTGAACAAACAACATAGTATCGCCTTTGGAGCTAACCTGCGCGGATATGCGAACGCGGAAAGCGGCACGTTCAGTTATTCCGATACCATCACGTCTACTTCCGGCTTCTTCTCGCTTAACGACAGGGGTGAGCTTGAAGCCGATCTCGCCGGCAGTGCATGGATGGAGTTCTATGCCACCTATGCCCGCACGATCCTGAACTTCGGACCAGGAAGATTGAATGCCGGACTAACGCTTAAATATAACCGCGGTCTGTCAGGCGCTACCGCCAGCGTACAGGATGTTCGCCTGGAGATGACAACAATTAGCGAAATTCCCGATGTTTTTATCCGTGATGGACTGGCAGGATATGGCTATTCCGCAACTCATGACCAGGTAGATGCGAATGCTTCTGAATTTGAAAATTTCGGTAACATGCTCAGTCGTTCGATGAGTGGATTTTCGGCAGACCTTGGCTTTGAGTATGTGCTTCCATTACCCGGCATCGGAAGCTTTAACGATGATGATCCATATTTTGACTATAGCTGGAAATTTGGATTATCGGTACTCGACCTTGGATGGAATAATTTTTCGCATAGCCGGAACAGTATGGCATTTGCGAGGCTGAACGATAATGTGAACGGCGAACTGCTCAATCAGAAATTCCTGGACATTCCCGATATAGCCGCTATGAACGACAGCCTGCGCACCATCGTGCAATTCGCTGTTCCACAAACAGGGAATTTCAGCATACTTAATCCCATGCGCCTGGTTTTGAATGCCGACAGAAATATCAATGGCGAATTCTTCATCAATGCCAACCTTAACCTCAACCTTTCGCCGCTTGTTGATAAAGACCGGCTGCATGTAGCGGAGAAGAATTTTATAACGGTAACGCCCAGGTGGGAACGAAATAAGATCGGCCTCTATCTCCCGGTACAGTATAACCGACAGAATCAGTTGTGGGTTGGCGGCGCATTACGTGCAGGCCCTTTATTCATGGGTTTACACAATATTCCCAACGCCTTATTTTCCTGGAAAAAGTCTCATAACGGTGGAGGATTCATTGGGATCATTCTCAGGCCCCAGGGGAAAAACAATACAGGTTCCCTGTATAAAGAACTGGATTGTCCACCGTATTAGTTCTCCCGGCTACGGTCAGAAACGCGTGACAGCCTGCACTCTAAACCTGCCAGGATTTGGGCCACCACTTCGGGAGCAACTGTTTCACTGCAGTTCCACTGATTGTCTTCATGCCAAATCCATAAGGAATCTGGAAGCAGGGTTCCAACCGGATCGCCCTGAAGTTTCAGGAGGTAGTCATCTGCACCAAAACAGCTAACGGAGAAGTGTATATACTTTCCCAAAATTTCAATATTGGTTGAAAACAGGAAATCCATTCTCAAATATATAATCAACTTTACCATACTGGTTAGTGATTTCATCAATATATTTACCGGCTACATAATTTCATGTAGCGCAAGTCTAAAAGCAAATACCCATCGCAGGTTTTAAGTATGATTTAATAATAAGGCAGGGTGAAATGCTGAAGTTTTCGATAAGCATTTCTCACAGCATGCACTCATACCGGAAGTAACAGCAATACTCTTATAGCATTCCGGAAATGAAAATTTATAGTTATATTGACCGGCATGACCAATAATATTCTGCTCATCAGTTGTTCCGATAAGCCCGGACTGATCTTCAATATCACCCGCATATTATACAACCTGGGGCTGAATATTATACGCAATGGAGAATTTGTTGAACGGAAGACCAGTCATTTTTTTATGCGCACGGTTTTTTCCGGATCATTCCAGGAAGAAATTCTACTGTCCGAGTTGAAGGATTGTCTGTCGGAAAATGCTATGGTTCACCTTAGCGATAACCGCAAGAAAAAAATTGTGGTGCTGGCTACCCGGGAGCATCATTGCCTCAGTGATCTGCTGCTCCGCAATGCCTTTGATGAATTACATGCCGGCATATTGGGTGTAGTCAGTAATCACGAGGTGCTGCGCCCGCTTACAGAAAAGTTTGAAATTCCTTTTCATTATCTTCCGCATGAACAGTATAGCCGGCACGATCATGAAGCGGCTATCCGGGATATAATCAGCAGTTATGATCCGGATTATATTGTGCTGGCAAAATACATGCGGATTCTGTCACCCGAATTTGTGGCCCGGTTCAATAATAAGATCATCAACATTCATCATTCTTTTCTGCCGGCATTTATAGGCGCGAACCCCTATGCCCAGGCCTATAACCGGGGTGTAAAAATTATAGGAGCCACCGCGCATTTTGTAAATGACCTGCTCGATGAAGGCCCTATTATTGCACAACAGGTTATACCGGTCGACCATACGCACAGTGCAGCGGAAATGGCCCGTGCGGGTCATGAAGTGGAACGAATGGTGCTGGCCAATGCCCTTTCCCTGGTTTTCAACGAACAGGTATTTGTTTATGGTAATAAAACCATCATATTTGACTGATCTGTTTTAAACTTTAAGGACCAACATGAAACTGCCCAGGTTTCCCATACCGTTCAACGTATTCCGACAGGCGGCGAAAGAACTTTCTGCCAACGACCCCCTGCGGATGGCGGGCGCCATGTCTTTCTTTACCACCTTCGCGCTTCCGGCCGTAATCATCATAATCATCCAGGCACTGGGACTGGTGTTCAATGAACAACGGATCAGTAACCAGCTTTTTGAAAAACTGGAAGGCGTTATCGGAGAACGTAGCGTAACACAGGTAAGCGAAACGCTGAGCGGCTTCACAGAAATTGCCGATAATATTTATATCACGATAATTGGTTCTCTCTTTCTCTTTTTTGTTGCCACCACCCTTTTTAAAGTCATTAAAAGTTCCATCAATCAAATTTGGAAAATTAAGGTCGACCGCAGGCGGAATGTATGGCGCCGGCTGCAGAACCGATTACTTTCTTTTCTGGTTATCCTTATCACCGGCATACTGTTCCTGGCTGGTATTCTTGCGGAGACAGCACAGGCCTTTCTAGGCGATTTGATCGCGGGAATGTTTCCGGAAGTTGCCGCAGTGCTTCAGAATACATTAAGTATTGTGGTATCACTGCTTATTGTAACTATTTGGTTTGCGGTATTGTTCCGCTATCTTCCCGATGGGCGGCCCGACTGGAATATCGCACTCGTAGGCGCATTGATTACCGGCGTATTGTTCAACTCAGGAAAAGTTTTGTTACGGGTGTTGCTGCTTCAGGGTAATATAAGTACCATCTATGGTGCAGGTGGTTCGCTGGTACTTTTACTGCTTTTTGTCTTTTATTCATCACTCATCCTTTTTTATGGCGCGGCCTTTACCAAAATATGGGCAGAATATAAAGATACCCCTATCCAACCCTTACCGCATGCCATCAGTTACCGTCAGCAACATATAGATACCAATACCAAAGAGATCATCCGGGACGAGGATATTGAATCCTGATCAGAATCATTTCTACCCGGCAGGGATTGATTAATTTTGTCGCCTTATGGGGCAAAAAAAATTATTGCGTTTCAGAGCGATCAAAACGTTCAGCAATGTGCTGGAATACCCGCAGGATATGCAGGGCAGGTGGAGCGAGTTTTTCGTCAATACCCATCCCATTACGCTCGAACTGGCTTGCGGCAAAGGTGAATATACCATCGGTATGGCCCGGCTGTTTCCCGACAGAAATTTTATTGGTTTAGATATCAAAGGAAATCGTATCTGGGCGGGCGCAAAAACCGGACTGGAAGAAAAACTTCAGAATGCCGCGTTTTTACGAACACATATCGATAAGATTGAAACATATTTCGCACCGGGAGAAGTGGACGAGATCTGGATCACCTTTCCCGATCCTCAACTGGCGTTGTCACGTGCAAAGAAAAGGCTTACACATCCGAACTTTCTCCGGCGCTACCAGCGCATATTAAAGCCGGGAGGACTAATTCACCTCAAAACTGATTCTCCCGACCTATATGAATTTACAAAGCTGGTCATAGAATTATACGGACTAAAGCTTCATGAAGACAATGATAATATTTATGCCGGTGGCGATCCGGGTCCCGTTTTGTCGATCAAAACCCATTATGAAAAACTGGATATTGCCGCATCCCAAAAAGTTCATTACCTGCAGTTCAGTCTGCCGGATTCTTTACCGGCAGATCATGATGCGGTGCTGAAAGAACGCCTGGCAAAGCAGGCGACGGCATTAGCAGTGGAATAAATGATGAAAGAAGGTATTGACTATACCCGCAGTGAAAACGGATTGATCATCTTTACGGCAGCATACCTGCTGTCGCGCGGCTATTGCTGTGGAAATGGCTGCCTTAATTGTCCGTATAACTATATCCATGTTCCCGAACCTCAACGAAGCCGGTTGATGAAAAAAAGAGCAGATGACAAAAAAGAAAATTCCACTGACAACGGATAAGTTAAAATCGGTTATGCCTTCCGGTAAGCAAGACCTTAATTTCTTTGAACAGGTATATGCTCTCGCGCGGCAGATACCCTATGGCCGGGTAAGCACCTATGGAACGATCGCGGAAGTGCTGGGCGCCCGCTCGTCGGCCCGGATGGTAGGCTGGGCTATGAATGGCGCGCATACGATTCATCCACCCGTACCGGCACACCGGGTGGTCAACCGCAACGGCATGCTGAGCGGAAGAGCGCACTTTGAAACACCGACAAAAATGGAAGAACTGTTGAATGCCGAAGGCATTAAAGTGAAGGATAACCAGGTCCAGGATTTTGAACGGCTGTTTTATGGATTCCAGGAATAATAATTGAGAGATGATTTACTGAAAGCCCTATGCTGACAGGGGTAGATCTTGTAAGCCTTTCTGTATGGCTGGCACAGAAAGCAAAATAGTGCGGCTAATGCCTTTGTATGCAGGTATTTTTATCAATAATACGGGCTGATCATCAGGTATACGATCACCCCTGTTACAGAAACGTAAAACCAGATAGGCCAGGTGATGCGGGCAATTTTTTTATGTGCAGGCCATTCCGCAACCAGAGCCCGGTACGTTGTAAATAATATAAAGGGAAGAATAACAGCAGCCAGGATAATATGGGTGATGAGAATAAAGTAATACACTGTTCGCACCCAGCCTTCACCGCCATAAGAAGTGGATGCTGTTAAAAGGTGGTGGCAGATATAGGAGATCAAAAAAAGCATCGACAGCACCATAGATCCACCCATCATGAGTCGGTGCAAATTATATTTTTTTTGCAGCACTGCGATCAGGCCAATGAGCAATAAAAGGGATACGATCGAATTGATCACCGCATTAGCAGTAGCAAACAGATGAGGATCGAAAGGTACACGGGCAATCGCTTCCATTCGCCCAAGCAACACTACCGCCGCAAATACCACCAGCGAAATTATTATGATCAGCCACCGGAATAAACGATCATTCTTTTTGATCAGGGGAGGGAACATGATGCAGTTTTAATTTAAAAGAAGCGGCGCTTTTTCTTCGGATCTTTCTCCAGTTTCAGGATGGTAATATCTTCGGCCAGTTTTGATAAGGAGGCTGAATCGAGCCCGTTATAATATCCGCGCACTACCCGGTCTTTATCCAGTAAAACAAAACGTTCGGTATGAATGAAATTGGAATCCACTTCACCTCCGTCGGCTGTTGCCAGCTTCATTTCGGAAAAGGCGAAATCATAGATCTCCTGCTTATCGCCCGTCAGCAACCACCACACATCAGGGTTAATACCATAGCGGTCGGCATACTTCTTTAATGCTGTTGCCGAGTCGCGAACAGGATCAACACTGAAGGAAACAAAATGAACAAATGGCGTATCAATCTTTCTTCTCGGATCGCGCATCTTCATAGCATCCTGGAGGCCTTTCATATTCCGGGTGAGGGTTGGGCAAATGGATGGACAGCGCGTAAAGAAATAACTGGCCACAATAACCTTTCCCTGGATCTCATCAAGAGAAACCTGCTGATTCAACTGGTTGGTTAGTGTAATGTTTCGCACCTGGTGCCATAGGGTATCCGTAACACTTTTACCATTTTCAACTTTATTGATCACGGAGTCATAAAAGTACCTGCGAGGCATATTAACGGCGTCTTCACTGAATTCACGAACAATAATATAACTCAGAACCGGAAGCATAATGGCCAGGCAAAGGGCTAATAAGGCTTTCTTACTCAATGCGCTTCAAATTTAGACCGCAAAGTTAGCCTTAAGGGGCGTGAAAACAAGCCTAAATTATCCGAAAGTTCAACAGGATGTATGGTATTAAAATAGCATGAAAATTTACGTCAATACCTGTATATCCCCTTCCTTACAAGAACCGATCCTGCCCAATTTTACCTAACTTCAGGCAAAAAATTACCGCATGTTCAGAAAATTATTTATTGCCGTTATAGCGATATGCTTTTTCAATACTATAGCAGCGCAGGATGCCGGATATACCGAACCACCTGCTGATATTAAAGCTATGGTACTGGCTAAACCCACGCCCGGGGTAAGTATTGATGAAAAAGGACAGTGGATGTTGTTTCTTCAGCGCGACAGTTATGAGTCGGTTGAAGAACTCGCCAAGCCGGAACTTCGCATTGCCGGACTGCGCATTAATCCTGAAAATTTTACCCGAAGCCGGCAGTCTTTTGTTACTGAACTTTCGTTAAAGCATATTGCATCAGGTAAGGAATACACCATCTCCGGATTACCGGAAAATCTGCGCGCCACCAATATTAGCTGGAGCCCCGATGATGCACAAATCGCATTTGTACAGGTAAATCAAACCGAAGCTGATCTGTACATCATCACAGTGGCCAGTCAACAGGCCCGTAAGGTTAATACAAGTCCGCTTAATCTTGTGATGGGTGGGGTCAACTGGTTTGATAACACTACCCTGCTCTATGGAACAACCCTTCAGGCGGCCTCGGCAGCTCCTGCCCGTCCACGGATGCCCATGGGCCCGGCTGTTCAGGAAAACTATGGTAAGGCTTCTCCCCGCCCTACCTACCAGGATATGATCAAAACACCGTATGATGAAACCCTGTTTGCGTTTTATACCACCAGTCAACTGGTAAAAAATACCAATGGGGTGGAAACCAAAATTGGAGAACCTGCTATTTATTCCGGCATTTCAGTATCCCCCGACCGACGTTATTTAATGATCAGAACGATCCGCAAACCGTTTTCCTACCTGGTTCCCGCATTTGGTTTTCCTACTACTGTAAGCATTACCGATCTGCAGGGAAATGTTGTTAAGGAGATTGCCTCTTTGCCTTCTTCGGAAACCGCGCCCAGTGGTAATGATAATGTTCAGAATGTACCGCGGAGTTTCGAATGGCGCGATGATGAAGCGGCCACTCTGGTATGGTGCGAGCCACTCGACAGTGGATTAATCCGGAATTCAATGGAATATCATGACGCCGTTTATGCCTTAACCGCTCCGTTCACCGCACAACCGAAACTGCTTTTTAAAACCAAAACCCGCTATCGGGGCACCACCTGGGGCAATAATACTGTGGCCCTGGTGTCGGAGGGATTGAGGGGCAAGCAAAGTGCGACCCTGAATCTGTACAATCCTTCCACCGGTGAGCTAACGGAATTGTCTACCCGAAACACAACCGACGCTTATACCAGTCCCGGATCTCCGGTTACCAAACCCAACCAATACGGCAAGAATACACTGCTGTTAACCGGCAAGGGTAAAAAGTTGCTGTTCAACAATACATCAGGTAGTTCACCAAAGGGTGATTTGCCGTTTCTTATCAGCTTTGACCTCAGCAGCCGCAAATCGGATACGATCTTCAAAAGCCGTGAAGGCAGTTATGAATATGTGGTTCAGGTGTTAGACCCGGAAAATCTTACCCTGATCACCCGCCGGGAATCTGCCACGGAAATGCCCAATTACTGGCTCAAGAATTTCAGAAAACGCATTGCCGATCAGCAGCTGACCAGCTTTACCAATCCCTACCCGCAACTGGAAGGAATCAGTAAGGAAAAGATAAAATATCAACGTGAAGACGGTGTTACCTTAACGGGCGACCTGTATCTTCCAAAAGGGTATGACGCCAAGCGTGATGGTCCGCTGCCAGTATTCATATGGGCTTATCCGCGCGAATTTAATTCGGCGGCAGATGCCGCGCAGATCCGGGGAAGCGAACACCGTTTCACTCTGCTCAACTGGGGATCTCCGGTGTTTTATGTTACCCAGGGTTATGCTGTGCTGAACAATGCTGAGATGCCAATTGTTGCAACGGACAGCGCTAAAAAACCCAACGATAATTTTGTTGATCAGCTAAAGATGAATGCTGAAGCCGCCATAAATATCTTAAGCGAAATGGGTGTGGGCGATAAAAACAGGATGGCAGTTGGCGGCCATAGTTATGGCGCATTTATGACGGCTAACCTGCTGGCACATACGAATTTATTCAAAGCGGGTATTGCCCGCAGCGGCGCCTACAACAGAACACTGACACCGTTCGGTTTCCAGAATGAAGACCGCACTTACTGGGAGGCTCCTGAACTATACAACGCTATGAGCCCCTTCAGCAATGCCCATAAAATTAAAACGCCTATTTTACTGATACATGGCGATATGGATAATAATACCGGCACCTATCCCATTCAAAGTGAACGGATGTTCAATGCTATAAAAGGGCATGGCGGAACGGCACGTTATATCAGTCTGCCTTATGAAAGCCATGGTTATGCAGGCAGAGAAAATATCCTGCATACACTTGCCGAACAGTTCAACTGGCTGGAAAAATATGTAAAGAATCCAAAACAAAGTGGGGAATCAAATAAGAAAACATTCTAGGTTACTGTCTGTTACTATTTAAGTTTTCGCCACTTGCAGCTCCACAGGAGTGAAACCATTCATAATTATGGATATGTTACAGCTCCTGCGGAGCTGTAAATGCTTTTATTCCGGGTAACAATAATTTGGCGAACAAGGAAAACACATCGCTATGGTTGCCAGCCATACTTAACTTATCCCAATACAATATCGCTCCTACGGAGCTGGCAAGGGACTTGATTAACGCGGTTGTGCTATTAACCTTTTGCGCCTATGGCGCATAGTTCATATGGAAATGCATTGATGATTAATGGAGATGTTGCTTCATCAAGGCATTTTTAATTATCTGATGGAATTCCATCGCACCAATGACCTGTCATTCGCAGTGGATAAAATTATTAACGCTTTATGCAACGTATAGCCGGATTGACTAATCAAAACATAATAATTTCAAAGAACAATGCGTAAACTTTCCATTTTTATAGCTACGAGTTTAGACGGATATATTGCCAAACCAAATGACGACCTCAGTTTTTTGAAATTAGTTGAAAAAGAGGGGGAAGACTATGGTTATGCAGCCTTCACTTCAACCATCGATACACTGATCATAGGCAGAAAAACCTATGATTATGTTCTTAAAGAAATTGGGGCTGCTCATTACGATAACGGGCAACGGGATGTATATGTTATAACCAGGACTGAAAGACCTAAAGCAGGCAGGACTACTTTTTACACGGGAAATTTAACTGAGCTGGTTAAACGATTAAAAACGGAACAGGGAAAAAATATTTATTGCGACGGCGGAGCTGAAATCATCAATGAACTGCTGAATAATGATCTTATTGACGAATTAATTATTTCCATCGTTCCAATATTAGTTGGTGACGGAATAAAGCTTTTCAAAGATGGCAGACCTGAACAACATCTTAAACTTTTGCATACAAAAACATTTGACACCGGACTGATTCAATTGCATTATATACGAAAGAATCGAGAGTAATACAGGACTGAATCAATTGCATTATATGCATAAGAAATAAAAGCAAAAGCCACTATCGACAGATAAAAGCCGAATAAAAAACTTATTAATCAAACGCTATATGGATGAAGGCAATAGAAAATCAATTTCATTCTACAACCTTTTGAAGTGATATAATCCTTAAACAAATATCTCTGTCAGAGCATGTATGGTCAGCCCTACCAGTCCGCCAACCAGCGTTCCGTTCAACCGGATAAACTGCAAGTCTTTCCCTACCTCCAGTTCCAGCTTATCGCTAAGCTCCCTCCCCTTCCAATTTCCGATCGTAGTACTGATCAGGCGGCTTACCTGCCCTTTATGGCGCAAGACCAGTTTATACACCTGAAGCTGAACAAAACGATCGGTCTTTTCTTTTCGCACTTCATCATGCAGCAATGATTCAGCTAGTTCCTGAAGCACCCGGTTAAGGTATTCCCGAATTCCGGAATCAGGAGAGGAAAGGTCCTGCATCAACTGCTTTCTGATATAACCCCATAGCATAGTCGAATATTCACGTAGCCGCTCTTCCGGAAGAATTTTGTGCTTAAGCGCAGTGAATTCTTCCTCCCAGCGCTGCTCTGTACGCAATGCTGAGGCAAAGCTCACCAGGGAAGCGCTGATCTGCGCGCGGAGATAATGATCCGGCTGATCAGCGATTTCCTCAAAATAGCGTATAGCCGACCGCGTTATTTTTGCAGCGATCATCGAATCCACAAAGCCGGGGATTAAAAAATGACTTTCCTCCTTAACTTTATCTTTAACAATATCCTGGTTTTCTATCAGGTATTTGCGTAGCCCTGAAGCAATCAGGGTGATCCATTGCTGATGCAAATCTTCTTTTACAATTGATTCCAGCGCCTGCCCCGTAAGGGACTCCAGCCTTATCGTATCGAGCAGCATGCCCGATTCACGCGCTATGAGCGCTTCTATATTGCCGTCATCGATCCTGTTCAGGGTATTAAGGGCAATCCGGTTGATCTCTCCGAGCATCATATCCCGATTCGCGGGAACGGACAACCATTTACCGAGCGGGGCGGCAAGTTGCACCTGTTTTATTCGGGGCCGTATGGTTTGTGCAGACAGAAAATTATCGGTAACAAAGCCGCCCAGGTTTTCACCAATCCGGTTCTTGCTGTTTTCGATCAGGTTGGTGTGCGGAATCGGTAAACCCAGGGGATGCCGGAATAAAGCGGCTACTGCAAACCAATCGGCTAATGCCCCCACCATCGCTGCTTCAGCAAATGCCCTTATATAACCATTGGCGCTGCTTGTTGTAAAAAAGAAAAACGATAATATATAGATTACCGCCATCAGAATCAGCAGCAAAAGCGCGATCCGTTTATATTTTCGGAGCTGCCGGGCCTTGGTCATGAATTTGGAGTTGGTTCTGTAAATCGATGGATTAGCAGGATTAAAGTTAGTTTATCGTACCGTAAAGAGTTATGAATTCCCTTTGCGTAAAGACAAGCCTTCTTTGTCGAAATAAAGCTACAGTATTATCGGCCAATATAAAGCTGGTACTATCCTGCAGGTAACTTCCAATTAAGGTACCGGGTCAATTCCAGATCCTCCCCAGGGGTGGCAGCGGGAAATGCGTTTTACTGTAAGCCAGAATCCCTTGAATAGTCCATATTTTTTGAATGCCTGCAACGCGTAGTTGGAACAGGTAGGTGTATACCGGCATTGTGGCCCAAGCAATGGTGAAATCACAAGTTGGTATATCCTGATCAGGGCAATAAGCGGAAGACTTAATATGTACAATACCTTATTCATAAATGGCCGCCAGGCGGCTGAGCATTTTTTTCATGGCTACATCAATTTCTCCAAAGGAGGGTAGAACTTTACCGGTATAAATAAAAAAACAATCGAGCCGCTTTTCCTTTTTCATGACAACTGTTTCAGCGATATGCCGGTTCAGCCGGTAGCTTTCTTTCATCAGGCGTTTGATCCGGTTTCGGTCGACCGCCCGTTTAAACCTTCTGCTGCTTACACTGAATGCGGCCCTAAAAGCCATATACTGGTCACTTTCACCGCTCACCGATGAGCTTAAATACACCAGCCTTACCGGCATACCCGATATAACCTTCCCCGTATCAAACAGATTTTCAATACGCTTCCGGCTTTTCAGTCGCCGCGCTTT
>JAEYRC010000384.1 GCA_023409675.1 Bacteroidota bacterium | reverse complement strand
CCTCCGAACACCTCACTCATGGTAATAAGTTCCGGAAAAAAACGGTATGAACTGCGCATCGTCAGTACAAAGGAAAAAACCGCGGTGGTTCGCTTCAGGTACGATGAAAATTAAGTACCAATAATTGTAGAACTTAATACTCAATTGGCTGATTTTTAACAGTATAGCTATCTTTAATAAGCTTGTGGCGTAATTTTTTACCTGATACTGAAAATTGATTTTAAAAATTACGTTTATGAAGAAGTTATGTTTAACAGGTCTTGCGTTATTTGTGGTGATGTCTTTATCGGCCCAGCTGAATGTATCATTCGGACCAAATGCAGGTTTCGGTCATACCTGGACGAGTGGTGAAGGTAAAAGTAAATACCAGCCCGCCGGAAATTTCGGTGTTTCCCTTATCTATAGTGCTACAGAGCATTTTGGTATCGGTACCGATTTAAAATATTCCATTGAAGGAGGTAAAAAAGATCTCAACAATGCGGAATATACTACCCGTCTGAATTATGTCCGGGTTCCTATTAATGCCTATTATTTCTTTAATAATTATGGCGATCGTGTACGTCCTAAAATCTCCATTGGCCCTTCATTTGGTTTTCTTGTAGGTGGAAAACGTATGGTCAATGATGTAGAAGCCGGGGATATCAAAGATATTTACAAAGGTCTGGACCTGGGTATTCAAACTGCCGCCGGGGTACATACGCGCCTGGTAAGCAACACCTGGCTTACACTTGATGCCGGTTATTACCATGGTCTTTCCGATGTTTCTGAGGCGGCTGCAAAGCACCGTAACAGAAACCTGCAATTCAATGTTGGACTTGCAGTGGGTATTGGAAAATATGTTGAATAATTTATGTTCACCACAACGCAATGAATTCAGGCCGGGACAGTGTTCCGGCCTTTTTCTGTTTTGATTGTTACATTTTAACCAGTCTTTTTTTCTTCGTCACCGCATTGCATTGTATTATAGATTGTTTCTGCTTCGGTCTGCAGTGATGAAATTATCTGCAATAAAGCACAGTAATATTCAATATTACCGTTTTACGTCATTGCGAGGGCTTGGCTGGAAGTAATCCAGAACTAGTTACATCCCATGTCATCGCATTGCAATTCAATTTTAATGCAGGAATTACAAGTTGAACTTGAAAAATAAAACTCAGAATTTAAAGTTCCAGGTTACTGAAGGAATGATTGGAAAGAGGGATACCTGCCTGGCCTGAACTTCAAGTGTGCCGTTCGCCGGATTGCCTTCCTGATCGAAGTAGATAAAATACGGATTTAACCGGCTGTAGCTGTTGTAAACACTGAAGACCCAACTGGTTCTCAGTTTTTTACCCGGCTTGGGCGTTGGTGTTAATGTTGCGGAAAGATCAAGCCGGTGATAGGCAGGTAGCCGGAACTGGTTGAGCTGGCCATATTCCTGCGTGAGATTTCCATTGATGAAATAAAACCGCTCGGGTAGCGTGGATGCATTACCGGTAGCGTAGACGAATACCGAAGATACCGACCATTTTTTATTGATCTCATACATGCCGACCACGGAAAGATCGTGGCGCCGGTCGTACTTTGCCGGGTATTTCATTCCTTCATTCAGATCCGGAAATTTTCGCCAGGTCCATGATAAGGTATAGCCAATCCACCCGGTTAGTTTTCCCTTTGTTTTATTAATAAACAGTTCCGTTCCGTAACTCCACCCTCGGCCAAATACGAATTCTTCTTCAGGATCTTTTAACGAGGGCGTATAACCTTCCCGGTATTCGATCTGGTTCTGCATATCTTTATAATATACTTCCACTGAACTTTCGAACTGGTTGTTGTTAAAATTGTGAAAATAGCCGGCAGCATACTGCCAGCTGATCTGCGGTTTCACCCGGTACGTACTGGGTACCCAAAGATCGGTGGGCAGCGTGGTTCCGGAATTGCTTACCAGGTGAATATATTGAAGGTTACGGGATGCAGAAGCCTTAAAGGAACTATGATCGGTTAGGGCGTACCGTAAGGTTACCCGTGGCTCCAGACCGCCATAGGACCGGATTTGTTTACCGGAAGCATAGTGTGTACTGTCAATCGCGTTACCCGCGTCATCAGTTTCAAACACCGTATAAGGACCGATCTGGCTGAAGCGGCTGTACCGGACGCCCGCATTCAACGCCAGGCGGTCGCTGATGTCCCAGTCGTCCTGAACATAGGCGGCTGCTTCGAGTGCATATTTCTGCATATCAGAATTTGGATCGAAAGTTGTTTCTCCCTGGTTACCGGTTAGAATATTCGGGATAAACTTATGGTACGTAAACAGTCCGCCGAATTTTATTTTATGAGTGGGTGAAGCGAAATAATCAAAATCCACTTTAGCGTTCCAGTCACGGATTCCTGAAGACAGGTTTAGCTGAAAATCTTTCTGCGCGGCGCCGAAAGCGAAATCGTAATCGTTATAAACAACCGTGGTATTGGAGAAGAGTTTGTTATTGAACACGTGATTCCACCGTAGTGTAGCGGTGGAATTCCCCCAGGGGATATCCGCTCTGAATGCACGTTCGCGGTTGTTAAAGCTGAAAACGTCGCGCCCGAAATATCCGCTGAGGTAGATGCGGTCTTTATCGGAGAAACGGTAATTGAATTTGGTGTTGAGGTCATAGAAATAATATCCGGAGCCATTGAAATTACTTTCTTTCCCGATAAAGGGTTTTATCAGCACATCAATATAGGTTCTTCTCGCCGATACCATAAAGGATGCCTTGTCTTTAACCAGCGGACCCTGAAGCGAAATCCTCGAGGCAATGAGTCCGATACCGCCCTCGCCTTCCAGGTTTTTCATATTGCCGTCTTTCATCGCTACATCCAGCACCGAAGACAGGCGACCGCCATACTGGGCGGGCATACCTCCTTTGATGAGGGAAATATTCTTAATGGCATCACCATTGAAGATGGAAAAGAATCCAAACAGGTGCCCGGTGTTGTACACCACAGCATCATCGAGCATAATCAGGTTCTGATCAGGCCCCCCGCCCCGGATGTATAATCCTGTATTGCCTTCACCAGCATTGCCTACCCCGGGCATCAACTGAAGTGTTTTCAAAACATCAGTCTCACCCATGACTACCGGAACGCCCTTAATCTGCGATACCGATAAATCTATCCGGCCCATTTGTGCCTGCCGAACATTGATATCGCGTCGTCCGGAACTTACCACAACTTCTTCCATCAAATCTGAAGGCAGCAGATTAAAATCGATTGTGGTATCTCCCGACAAATCAAGGCTGGTTAACACCCGTTCATACCCCGCGAAAGAAATACTAAGCCGGTAGGTGCCCTGTGGCAGGGTAAGTGAATAGAATCCATATTGGTTACTCTGTACGCCTTTGGCTGCATTGTCGAGGGAAATGGTTGCGCCGATCAGGGTTTCACCCGATAAAGAATCGCGGATATACCCGCTCAGAGTATGTCTTTGCTGCGCCAGCGCGCTGCCACAAAACAGTATAAGGGTGATAAACAGCCAGAAACGATTCTTCTTCATGTGCCGGGTTGAGAACAACGTTGACAGTTTTTCGGAAATATCCGAAACATCATCAGCGAACACTGTAATCGATGGAATCCTGCACGGTTCCGCAGGTGAGCATTTTATCGCCAAAATAAGGATTTCGGATGGCGCTGCTTGAACTCAGCCAATAGGCACCTTTATCGTCGAAAGCCATTGGACAGAACTGGTAGTAGATTTTCTGGCCGTCATATTTAACCGTACGCGACAGGCTCCAGAGCGCGTCGGATATGATTTCCAGTTCCCTCCGTTTTTCTTCAATATCCTGTTCACCCATTATTCCCCGGGCACTGCCAATAATGGTAGCGGCAAAATGACCGGCCGTTTCACGAATCAGTCCGGAACTGTCGCCACGGATCTCTTCAACATTCAGAGATTCGGTTTTTTGTATGAGGTCCAGTGCCGACAGGTTGATCTGGGCAGTATCGGCAGCAACAAATGCGTCTTTCATGGCATAATATGCGTTGAGCATCGGGGTAAAGGAAGCATTGAAAGCCGAATTTTCTTCGCTAATGGCCAGTGCCTGAAGTTCTTTGCCGGCACCTTCTTTCTTATCATCATTGAAAAAAAAGAAAAATACTCCTGCACCAATAATGATAATGGCCAGTAGCGCTAAAACAAGTTTTCTCATCAGTCAAACCAGGTTAGTGTTTATGAATTAGTTCAATTTTAAAGCTTCTTTGGCGGTTCAAAGGTAACAGTTTAAACGCATCCGCCGTGATTGTACTACTTTTGCAGCGCGTTTAATTTAAAATAAAGGTTTTGAAGTTATGTTAGCGGGATTGACCAATGTTACATTTGAATTCGGGGCAAGAGTGATTGTGCAGAATGCCACCTGGCATATTCAGCCTAATGAACGTATCGGCCTGATCGGTTATAACGGTACGGGAAAATCAACCCTGCTGAAACTTTTCGTTGGCCAGTATATGCCTTCGGAAGGTACGGTGGAACGCAGCCGGTCTACCACCATCGGCTATCTGCACCAGGACCTGCTAAGCTTCGATACCGGTGACTCTATTCTTCAGGTGGCCCTTGGCGCTTTTGAGCGGGTGTTAACCCTCGAGCGCGACATTGAAGCGATTGGAAAAGAACTGGAACTGGCCGTTCCTGATTCCGACCGGCAGCATCAGTTGCTGAACCAATATACCGATATGCTGCACGAAATGGATACCCTCGATGGATATTCTATTCACCATAAAACGGAAGAAGTGTTGCAGGGTCTGGGTTTCAGTAATTCAGACCTCAGCAGGCCCTTCCGCGAATTCAGCGGAGGATGGCGCATGCGCGTGCTGCTGGCCAAGATGATCCTGCAGCAACCTGATCTGTTGTTGCTCGATGAACCTACCAACCACCTCGACCTGCCCTCTATTGAATGGCTGGAAAAATACCTCTCCCATTACCAGGGTTCTGTAGTTATCGTAAGCCATGATAAATATTTCCTGAACAGGATGGTCACCAAGATCGTTGAATTGTACCAGCGCGAGTTGCATATCTATAATGGGAATTATTCTTATTACGAATCGGAAAAGGAATTGCGTGTAGAACTTCAGCAACGGGCTTATGAGAACCAGCAGGATTTTATCAAGCAGCAGGAACGGTTTATTGAACGCTTCAAGGCCAAAGCGAGTAAGGCAGCCGCTGCGCAGAGTGCTATGAAGCGGCTCGACCGCCTCGACCGTATAGAGGATGTGGCGATCGAAAGGCCGGATATACGCATCAATTTCAGAATCGATAAAACTCCGGGGCGAACCCTGGTGTCGCTGAAGAATGTCAGCAAAAAATACGGCGATATCAATATTGTTGAAAACGCCTCAGCGGAAATCAACCGGGGCGATAAAATTGCCCTGATTGGCGCCAATGGTAAGGGAAAGTCTACTCTGCTGCGCATCATTGCCGGCGTAGAAACCTATGAAGGAGAACGAATCTGGGGGCATAATGTGGAAGAAAGCTTTTATGCACAGCATCAGCTTGAGTCGCTGGACGTTAACAATACCGTGCTGGATGAAATGAAACAGGCCGGCAGTCAGCAGACCGAACAGGAATTACG
>JAEYRC010000373.1 GCA_023409675.1 Bacteroidota bacterium | reverse complement strand
CAGTACTACAGTACGGTTTAAAAAATCGTCTGATTCAGGCGAATTTTGGGAAGTAAGGGTGAAGATAAGTGTGAAAGATGGTATGCTGGAATTATGGGGAAAAAACTGTATTGAAGGATGTGGATATCGTTTTCGCAGGTCTTGATGAATTTACTGCTAAAGATCGCTTTTCCCGGCAGTCTTATTATATAACCAGATGGGGAGCAAATAGCCGTATCAGTGGGAAGTAATCACCGATAGTATTTGTCCTCAATTACCCGCTGCTTTGTCTCTATATCCCTTCATACGCCATTATTCTTTCATGTAATTTTAAAGAACTGCTTGCATGAGCATTTCAGTTTTTTTTCAAAATAAATAAAACGATTTACATGAATACTGCTAACACCAACTTATACTCCTGCCTCTGGGTGAAAGATAATGCCAGAGAACAATTTGCTTTTTATTCAGGCATTTTTGAATCTTCTGAATTGATTGATGAAAATGAGTATGTCGTGTATGGCCGTCTGAATGATACTTCTTTTATGTTTCTAAACGGCAATTCGCATTATCAGCCAAATGGCTCTTTGTCTTTTATGGTCATGTCGAAAGATCCCGGGGAAACCACCAGGCTTCATGAAAGGCTAAAGGAGGGAGGTGAAGAACTAATGCCCCTGGGCAAATACGATTGGAGTAGTTTATATTCCTGGGTAACGGATAAATATGGAATAGGCTGGCAACTGTATACGGAAGACCAGACCGGCACTTCATCAAAGCGTATTGTACCCACACTGATGTTTTGCGGTTCACAGCAGGGTAAATGCACAGAAGCGTTAAAAATGTATGAACAAATTTTTCCGGATTTCAAATCCGATGGTGTTATGTATTACCCTGAGGGCGATAAAAAGGATCAGGTAATGCACACGCAGTTCTATCTTAACGGTGAAATGCTGATGGCGATGGACAGTGGTGTAGACCAGCCCTATACGTTCAATCCAACATTTTCATTTGTTGTAGAATGTGATGACCAGCAAACAATCGACCATTACTGGAACAATCTGCTGAAAGACGGAACTCCTTCCAAATGCGGCTGGCTAAGCGATAAGTTCGGCTTTAGCTGGCAGATCGTTCCTAAAAATATCGGCGAATTATTATTTGATGGCATTAATGCGCAGACAAATTTCAATAAGATGCTAACGATGACAAAGATCGAGGTAGACCAATTTGAATGATTGCAAAAGAAATTTACAATTCAACTCAGCATATTAACCCAATCTGCGCAAATCTGCCTTAAAATACCCGCCATCTGCGGGAAATATATTAATTCATTAATAATCTAATCTGCGCAAATCTGCGCCAAATCTGCGCCATCTGCGGGAAAGGCTGTTCAATCTGCGTCTATCTGCCTAAATCTGCGCCATCTGCGGGAACTGTATTTTATAACTTATCGCTTAAGTTTAAACACTTCACCTTCAACATAAATATCCAGACGAATATTTTTCAGGTTCACCAATTCCCCGGCAGACCTTCCCGCCCTTCCGGAATGCTTAAATCGCAGCACCTGGCTGTCACCGGCTACCCTGGCCTTATTTCCGCTAACAATGATCGCTGTGCCTTCATCTATTCCAATACCCATAAAGCCAGGCCTGGAGCTAAGTGCGGAGAGTATCCGGTTATACCGGCTGCGCCGGATGAAATGCTGATCAATAATAGTTTGTTGCAGCAGCCCAAGCCCTTCGGCAAATTCAATGTTATCGGTCAGGAGTTTATTAAAGGTTTCCTTATACACAGAATCCTTTAATTGCTGTCCGGTGATCATATAGCGGCTCATCACCGCTGCTCCGGCACTTGTGCCCGCAATGGTAGCTCCATTTTTATATGCCTTATGAATAGCTTCGTAAACCGGCGTATTCAACACGGATTTCATAAATGAATTTTGATCCCCACCAAGTATATAAATCAATTTTGCACCGGCAACAGAGTCGGCCCACTGCTGCAGCGGAATTCCCGGTTGCCGAAAATCAAAATTCCGAATCAATGCCGGTGTATGTTTCCCGATCTGCCGGCTGATATAATAAAATCCGGTATCGGGTTGAACACTGGCCATGGGTAGTACAATGATATAATCCGATGAATTCAGGCTGGCGGTTTCAACCAGGGCTTGAATCAGGGCATCTGATCGCTCACCGCCTCCAATAATAAACAGTTTTCCTTTCGGTGAACCCTTTTGTGCCTGAAGTGATACAACAATACACAGCGCGGTAATCAGTATGCTCAGTTTCCTCATTTGTAAATTTGAATTTCAAATTTTCCATCTTCGGTTATTGCTCCCCGGTACATCCCTTCCGTATTGAAGGGCATAGCGATATTTCCTTTTTTATCCAGTGCAATCAGTCCGCCATCACCGCCCAATGCAGCCATTTTTTCCAGGGCAAGCGCTGAAGCGTCTTCAATATTCATTCCTTTGTATTCGATAAGATCGGATACTGTTTTGGCGACTCCGCTACGGATAAAAAATTCACCCCAACCCGTGCAGGATATTCCGGCCGTAGTATTATCGCAATAGGTTCCGGCACCAATGATCGGCGCATCACCCACCCGTCCGTACTTTTTATTGGTCATACCGCCCGTGGATGTTCCTGCCGCCAGGTTTCCGGCTTTATCCAGCGCCACACACCCAACAGTACCGAATTTATCATCCTTGTATTTTAAAGCTGATGTCTTATCGTCGTGGTCCAGGACAGCCCTTGCTGAATCCGCTTTCAGGGCCCGCTGCAATCCTTCCCAACGCTCTGGCGTATAGAAATAAGATGGATCAACTATTTCAAGTCCGGCTTCTGCAGCAAATCGTTCCGCTCCTGCACCCACCATCATAACGTGTTCCGATTTTTCCATGACCATCCTTGCCGCACTTATCGGATTTTTGATCGTACTCACCCCGGCTACAGCACCCGCCGCTAAATTCCGGCCATCCATGATGGATGCATCCAATTCGTTGCGGCTGTCATGCGTAAATACCGCTCCCTTTCCCGCATTGAATAAGGGCGAATTTTCAAGCACATGTATTGCCGCTTCCACGGCATCGAGGCTTGCCTTACCCGACTGGATAGCCGCATAGCCGGCATTAAGCGCTTCAGTTAGCGCGGCTGTATAGGCAGCTTCTTTCTCCGGCGTCATGGATGATTTCAGGATCGTACCCGCACCACCATGAACCACCAGCACATATTTTTCAGTAGGTTGTGAACAACCCCAAAGTACGGTGACTGCTAAAAGGATCAGGATACTTTTTAATAATTTCATGCTATTATATTTTTACGGAAAGTTACATTAACCCTATCGATAGAATTATATCGTGCTGAATTCTTAAAAATGTCTGGCAATAGCCTCAATAATTATTCTCCTGGCGGCTTTATCAGTACTGCACTTCATCCACATCTCCTATGGAGTATTTTTATTCAGCAAGCCGTTTTCAACCCACCACCAATGCTGCTTTCCACCTGTAGCGGCATCCATATCAAAATCAGCAACATTAAAAATTCCGTTGCCGGTTTCAGTAGCCTGTATTTCATAAACCTTCAGTGCCTGCTGCTCTCTGTTCCAGTTGAGCGGCTTTCCAGGCTCTATTGTTTCAGGCCCTTTGTTTTTATCGGATGAAATAAAATAGGCATAACTGTATGGCCGGGTTGAAGATGACAAACCCATTACAGAAGCCTTCCCCTTATCATCAATACAAACTGCTGTACGTTCATCAACAGCAATTGCGTTTGCTGCTATTCCCCAGTCTTTAAGGATGCGACTGAGAAAAACAACAGAGCGTCCTTCCCGGTTCCGGGCAAGATAGTGCTGATCGGTGATAACATTGGAAAGATAGGGAGGGTTTAGGAAATCATTATTATACAGGGTTACCCGATTATGAAATGGATTCAGCAGTGCTTCTTCCGAAACCACACTACCTTGCTCGCCACTGAAATAAAAGCCGCCAAGTATCGCGCATCCTGCACTCGTGCCACCAACCGGCGCTTTCTTTTCCCGCAAAAGATAATTGATTGCAGCTTCTGTTTTGGTGCCCTTCCAGAAACGCATATAGTTCGACTGATCTCCACCGGCAATGAATAACAGCTCGGCATTAGGGATTATTGCCGCCACCGCATCGTTATCAGCCAGTTCCCGGCTGTCGATCTTCAGCGTTTCCACTGAATTGATCTTACCCAGTCCATTGATGTAAGGATTATAGGCGGCTGTACCGGAAGCCCGGATCACCACCACATCACCTCCCCCACTTCGCTCAATCATCCACCGGAATGCGCCGTCAACATCAGTACTGCCACCCATCAGCACAATACCCCCAATAACCTGCGGTTGTACATCAGCGGTATCACCTATAATTCCCAATGATGCCGGCCTGGCGACTGGCTGTGCTGGCGGATTGGTAACCGGATTTCCCTGTGGTGGAGAACTCTTCTTACTGCATGATGCAGACATCAGCAAAAAACATAAAAACAGCATGAGAAGTTGACGCATAGTAGCAATTTAGCAGATGAAGGCTAAAACTACCGGGCCCGCCGGCGCTAAGCATCGACAGGCCCGGAGCATAACAGTATTCTGATCGTGCCGGTATAGTGGCCCGGCGACGGTTAATATTTCGGATTCTGAACCGTATTTTTATTGATCAACACTTCCGTTGCCGGAATTGGAAACGCGTACTGAGCTTGTTGCGGCGTCAGTAATACAGCTCCGGATGCATTCTCGGCATCTTCCGGAAGACGTTCGATGGACAAATTACGGCGCTTAAGATCATAAAAGCGATGCCCTTCAAAAGCGAGTTCTTTAAAACGCTCTTCCATGATTGCTGACACCAGCGCATTCTTATCATTGAAATCTTCGTCGGTGTATCCTTCTATCCGGGCGCCGCGCAATGTATTCAGGTCATCAGCGCCACCACCATTCAATTCAGCCTTTGCTTCAGCCCTGATCAGGTACATTTCGGCTGTACGAAACAGTTTGATGTCGGTTAGTCCGGGTGCTGAAGAATTTCCACCTATGTATTTATTCACCAGGTAAGGCGAAAGATTTCCGGTCCGGGAAGGATCATGCAGGATATAACTATCAAACCGGATATCATTTTCTTCATCAAATGAATTGATGAGCTTGTAGGATGGAGCATACAATACAATGCCGCCGGTCTGACGGTAAAAGAAATCGCCAACCCGTGAATCGGTTGTTCCCACACGGGCCAGTTCCCAAATCACTTCCGCATTGGTCGCATCCGTCCAGATTCCCGGAAACTGTGCTTTAGTAGCCAGTGGTACAGCATCAATTACTTCAGTCGAATAGGTTACTGCATCCGCCCAGTTTTTATTGTACAACGCAACCCTTGCCTGAAGCGCTGAAACCGCCGGCCGGCTGATTCGGGTAACATTGGTGATTGCTGCCGGAAGAAGCGCTTTCGCTTCACCAAGATCACTCATCACTTTAGTTACCACTTCAGCGAAAGATTCCCTTGACGGGTAGCCAATATCGGACTGGCTCATATAAGGCACACCCAAAGCTCCTGGCTCGTAAGCACTTGCATATGCTCTAAGCAATTCGAAATGCAGATAAGCCCTCAACGCCAGTAGTTCGCCCTTATAGCGATTTCCCAATGCCATATCAGCACCGGATAATGTAAGGGCATTCAGGCCTTCCAGCGTACGATTTGCCCGGTCAATGGCAGTATAATAACTGTAATAGAGTGATGTTACCGAACCGCTGCTGGGGTTATATAACCAGCGAAAGGCATCGCTGTTGCCCACCGTATTTTCAGTAGGAAACATGGCTTCATCCGCCACTGTCGCATTCATGCTGATCTGCGAGTAATCGAGCAGCGCATATACCCCAATGATACCCATGTTAATATCATTCAGGTTCCGGAAGGCTTTTCCCGGATCGATAATATCGGATGGCTTCAGATCGAGCTTGGTGCAGGAAGCAAAAAACAACAGGGCAAAAAGCGAATATTTAAAGGTGCTATTCTTCATGATCGTAGTAATTATAAGTTAACATTTATACCCGCTGTATAGGTACGGGCATTGGGATACTGGAACCGTCCATAAACACTGTTGTTCTCCGGATCAAGTCCGCGCCATTTTGTCCAGGTGAACAGGTTTTGTCCCTGTACAAAAATTCTTACTCCTTTCAGTACCCTGGTCTGCTGCAATACAGCATTCGGAACAGTATACCCGATGTTGAGGTTTCTGAGTCGCAGGAAAGACGCATCCTGGATATCTTTACTGGTAAAATTGCGGGGGATATCAAAGCGCTGAAGTGTGGCCACATCACCGGGTTTTTTCCAGCGGTCTTCCAGCATTCGTACGGTCTGGTTACTGGAAGCATAACGCTGATTTTCATTATAAAAATCTTCATTGTTCCAGCGCATCACATCCGATACAAAAGAGAAGAGCACATTGGCGGAAAAATTCTTCCATTGCAGTGAGGAGGAAATGCCTCCGGTGAATGATGGATACAATGATCCGGAATTGGTGTTATTCTGTGCAGCAGCATTGTATTCTGTGGTGATCGTACCATCAAGATTATAATACTGTGCTTCACCGGTTTCAGGATTCACCCCTGCCCAGTCGGGCGCATAATAGGTTCCGTAAGGAAAGCCAACTTTGAAGATGCGGGTATCACCATCCAGTAATTCTGTGGCCAGTGGCGTTAGATACAGAATGGTATTTTTATTATACCCTGCATTGAAGCCAAGGCTCCAGGTCAGGTCGCCGTTCCGTACCACATCACCATTCACCGCTACTTCCACTCCGCGGTTACGCATCTTTCCGGAGCTCAGGGGAAGTGATGAAAAACCGGCGGATGCCGACAATGGCTGATTAAAGAACATGTTGGAGGTGATCCGGTTGTAATAATCAACCGCCAGTCTTAAGCGGCTGCCCCGGAATAAAAACAGGTCGAATCCGGCATTGAACTCATTCACATATTCCCAGTCGTAGTTCGGGTTACCGGGTGATACCGGACGAAGGCCCATCACCCCACCATAAGAGGTATTGGCAGCATATGTAGGCAGGTAAGCAAAGTCGGATCCCAGCGGGCTTGCCGTCATACCATAACTACTGCGCAAGCGTAAATCTGATATGAAGTCAACATCACTGAGGAAAGCTTCATTCTTCGCCACCCAGCTCGCACCGATGGAATAGAAACCCTTCCAGCGGTTGACTGGCGCTACCTTCGTTGAACCATCATAACGGTAACTTCCGGTAAGCGTATACTTATTATCGTAAGTGTAACGGGCTACCGACATAAAAGATGCCAGCGCACTGCTCGATCTTCCACCGTCAATGGATGGCAGAAAAGTCGGACTGCCATTGGTTACACCTGCCGGAGTTTCCTCAAGGCGGGCATCTAAACCAAAACCGGTAAAGCCAAAGCTTTTGAAATGATTGTAATTGTATTCATAAAAACCAGAAAGCTCTACATCATGCCGGTCGTTGAACTGGTTTTGATAGGTAATACCGGTAGTAGAGATGATGTTGAAATTCCTTCTGCTGCCTTCTTCCAGCCGGCCTCTGCCGCCCAGGGTATTTGAATTGTTTCTCGATCCGTAATAAGAATCGGGATTGATATAGCGCAGGTCTGAAGAGTTCCGGTAATCGATACCGGCACGGGTGGAAATTTTCAGCGTAGGCAGTAGCTGATAAGCAAAGGCCGTACTGATGATCGTTTTCAACTGATCGGTCTTGCTTGATGTATTCAGCAGACGCTCCAAAGCCTGGCTGCCTTCACGAAGGTCAAGAATAAAATACTGCGAGCGGTTGCCGGGATGAACCAGCACCCCATCCGACGCATAGGGATTCTCGTAAGGAAGCGCATAATATACTGCCGACATGGCTGTACCCGCGCTGGTTGTTCCTTCTCCTTCCGTAAAACTTGAATTGGAATAGCCGATAGACAGGTTGGTGCTTCCGCTGAACTTTCCTGAATTGAAATCAAGATTGCTGCGGAGTGCGAAACGATCCAGACTGGTACGTTTGGCGATACCCTCCTGTTTGTAATAGTTTAATGAGTTGTAAAAACGCAGGTTTTCATTCCCACCACTTACACTCACCTGCTGCTCCTGGAAGTTACCCCGCTGAAAAAACATGTCCCGCCAGTCGATATTTACATTGCGGAGGCTATCAAGAATTTCATCTGCACGCTGCCTTGTAGCATCAGTACCTGCCGCATAATCGGGGTTCTTTGGTGAATATCTCCAGCCGGGACCAAGATTCCGGTTGTACATTACTCCGATCTCTTCTTCAAACCGAAGCCGTTGTTCGGTATTCATCATTTCGAAATTCGGACGTGTAGCATTTGAAAAACCATATTGAGAATTATACTGCACCGACAATCCGCCCTTCTTACCTTTTTTAGTCGTAATGATGATTACACCATTCGACCCACGCGATCCATATAAAGCCTTTGCCGACGCGTCTTTCAATACGGTAGCCGATTCGATATCTTCAGGGTTGATGGTTTGAAAATAATTTGATTCAATGGGCACACCATCCATAATATACAATGGCGCGGAAGATCCGTTAATGCTACCAATACCACGGATAACCACGTTAGCACTCTGACCAGGCTGACCAGAACTGCTGATTACACTCATACCCGGTACACGACCCTGAAGAATCTGATCAACAGTCATACCCGGAACCTGATT
>JAEYRC010000319.1 GCA_023409675.1 Bacteroidota bacterium | reverse complement strand
AATCAGTACAGGTCAGCTTCGTTCTTTTCTGCAATGGTTGAATCAACTAGGTATGTCACCAGCTTCGCAGGCGCGCATCCTGTCAGGGATCAAGTCATTTTTTTCGTATTGTTCGGCAGAGCAACTGATCACGCAGGATCCTACCCTGCTGATCGAAGCTCCGAAGATCAAACGCCTGCTGCCCGATATACTGGGCTTTGATGAGATCGAACAGATCATTAAGCAAATTGATCTGAGCAAACCCGAAGGGGGCCGAAATAAAGCGATACTGGAAACGATGTACAGTTGCGGACTTCGGGTAACCGAGCTGGTGAACCTGCGCCTGTCGGGATTATTTTTAGCGGAAGGATTTATCCGCGTGATAGGAAAGGGCGATAAAGAGCGGCTGGTGCCTATCGGCAAATCCGCCATCCGCTATATAAAAATCTATCAGCAGGAAATCCGCGTGCATACGCTTCCCAGGGCTGGTCATGAAGATATCTTATTTCTTAACCGGCGGGGAGCCCGCCTGAGCAGGGTAATGATATTTCTGATGCTAAAAGATCTGGTTCAGAAAGCTGGTATCCGGAAAAACATCTCCCCCCATACCTTCAGGCATTCCTTTGCTACGCACCTGATTGAAGGCGGTGCCGACCTGCGGGCAGTGCAGGAGATGTTAGGACATGAAAGCATTACAACTACAGAAATCTATACCCACCTCGACCGTGAATTTTTACGCAGTACACTGAGCCGCTTTCATCCGGCATTTCATGGGGGGTAAGGAATAGAAATACAATACTTGTATGTTTTAAAAGATCAATGAAATCTACTTCCTCCTAAATCGCCTTTATCAGATTATAAAAAAACCCCGGCATTTGCCGGGGTGAAGATTCTTTCATTAAGTATCAATAGCGATGTGCATTACTTCAGTGTCGCCAGCAATTTCTGGTTCAACGCCACGTAGTCATCATTCTTAGCTTCTTTTGCTAGCGCCATCGATTTTTCAGCGGCAGCAGCAGCTTCTTTCTTTTTACCAAGTTTAGCTAACGCGTTTGCATAATTATGCGCTACCCAAAAGGCTTTCGGATTTTCTGCCATGGCTTTTTCAAACCAGGGAAGCGTTTTATTGAGGTCTTTACCATTTTCGAGGTAATACATTGCTGCCTGGAAATAAGGAGGTTTTTCACCTTTCATCAGCTGATCGATTTGGGTCATCACTTTTGAATCAATTTCAGTAGTGATAGGAAGCGCGACCGCTGTTTGATCCCAGAGGATCATCAGATCCATGGAGTTGGCGGTGATGTTTTCAAACAACATCATAAAAGACTGAATAGGGAAAGGAAGCTGATTTACCTGCGCGGTAACCCGTACCACATCCTGATCTTCCTTATAAGCAGCCGGACTGGTAACATTGGTTTGTTTTGTCAGGATGATGGTCCATTCGCTTTGACCGGGAATAGACAAAATTCCATATTTACCGGCTTTAACCAGTGTGCCACCAATGGTTACATCATCACCGAAGGTAATGGTGGTAGCCTGGTTGGCACCTGTTCTCCACACTTTACCAAAAGGTACGAGATCACCAAAAATTGCCCTGCCTTTCATCGCCGGACGGGAATAGGATAATTCAACAGACGACAGTCCAAAGTCCTGTTTAATGGTTTGCATTGGAGAGGCAACAGGTGTTTTCAGGTTCTGTGCCAATGCAGGAACTGAAAACAGTGCGGCGCACAGAAGTGCCAGGGATATTTTTCTCATAACAAGTATTTTTGTCAAAGATAGCGGAAACGAAGCATACTGAAACTGTATTACAGGCAGATCGGTTCAGGCACACTGACCAAGCATGAAAGTTGCATCATTCAGCGATAAAGTGGTTACCATTACCAAATGGCAAAGTTGAAAGCTGGCTTGATAGGATACCGTTGAATGATAAGATCGGGACGTATTTCCTCGATTACTCTTTATCGGATTGCTGCGAACCATCTGCAGGAAGCAGGGATTGAAAAAGGAAGCCGGCCAGAATAACCGCTGCGGCCCCGATCACATTCAGCCAGAGAAAAGAGATGATATCCAGCAGGTAAATAGAGATCACCACAATTTCCGCCACGATGGCGGCCCAGAACACCGCATGCCCGCGAATCGATTTGAAGTAAAATGCCACCAGGAATATTCCCAGTATGGTTCCATAGAACCATGAGCCCAGAATATTCACCGCTTCTATCAATGAATTACCCAGGTTATAGGCAAACTGCGCGATAACAATACAGAAAATACCCCAGATCAGGGTATAGATCTTAGACCATCGATAGGCGGCATGTTCCGACATTTTTTTACCGGAATATTTCTGATGGAAATCCACTATTGAACAGGAAGCCAGCGAATTCAGCGCTGCCGCGATACTGCCCCATGCGGCCAGAAAAATAATCGCGATGATCAGCCCTACCAATCCATTGGGCAAATGATCACCCACGAAACGCAGAAAGATATAGTTGGTATCGTTCGCATCTGTACCGGGATTGGCCTTTCTGACAATATTTTTTACTGAATCCCGCAATACAGTACTCGCTGATTCCTGTTCCAGCAATGTTGTTCTAAGTGCATTGATCTGCTGTTCATCGTCATTGTCGAGCGCTTCGGCGAGGGCGATAGATGCGCTCCGGCGTTTTTCCTGTAATTCCGAATAGCGCTCCGTGGCTGAGGTATATTCCCCGGCATGTTCACTTTGCATAACGATTTTCTCCTGAGCCAGGTTGAAAAATGCCGGCGCCTTATTAAACTGATAAAATGTAAACAATACCGCTCCGATCAGCAGGATGGAAAACTGAAGGGGCACCTTTACCAGCCCGTTCATCAACAGCCCGATCTTACTTTGCTTTTCAGTTTTTGCGGTAAGGTATCTGCCTACCTGGCTCTGATCTGTTCCAAAATAACTCAGCGCCAGGAAGAGCCCGCCGATGATGCCACTCCAGATATTGTATTTGTCTTTCCAGTCGAAATTACCTGAAGCATCTACCCCGGTTGTAATCACATTCAACTTCCCTGATTTACCACTGATGTGCAGAGCATCATAAAGCCCCACACCTTCCGGCAACAGGTCTAACGCCCACCAAGCCGCAAAGAACATCGCGAAATAGATGATAACAAATTGTAGTTGCTGGGTATACGCCACCGCTTTCGCGCCACCGGCAACGGTATAGATAATGACCAGTCCGCCCATGAAAATATTCGTGAGGTAAATATCCCAGCCCAGCATGGAGTGCAAAACGAGCGCGGGAGCATAAATGCTGATACCGGTTGATGTTCCGCGGGAAAGCAGGAACAGAAAAGACGTGAGTGAACGGGTTTTCAGGTCGAATCGTTTTTCGAGGAACTCATACGCCGTATACACTTTCAGCCGGTGGAAGATGGGTACAAAACTGATACACAGGATCACCATGGCGATAGGCAATCCGAAATAGTACTGCACAAAACGCATTCCATCGGTATACGCCTGACCGGGGGCTGTCAGAAAGGTGATCGCGCTGGCCTGTGTGCCCATAACACTCAGCATCACCAGCCACCAGGGCATTTGCCGGTCGCTCAGGAAATACCCGTCGAGACTTTTACTGGTACGGCTTTTATACACCCCGAACAGGATTATAAACACCAGGGTCAGCAAAAGCACGATCCAATCGAAGAGCGTAAACTGCATAGGCACTAATTTACCGGGCCGGTCTGGTTAATTAAAATATTCGGTAAACAGGTAAAAAACGATGATCAGCAGGATCAATACCACAAGTACCGCCAGGTACCATTGATTCCACCTGTTAAATACCGGAATATTTTTTTCGTTTTCGTTCATATCATTTTCTGGGTTTCAACATTCCTCCGGCAAGCACGCCCAGCAATAAACCGATCAACAGCCCTAATGGCACCCGCTTAATAAATATACCGATGGCCAGGCCCAAAAATATTGCGACAGCAAAGCCAACGTTTCTACGGTCAATCTTATTACTCATAATTTACACAACAACATTTATTTGTTCAAACCGATGATGTTAGCCATCAGTTTAAACGCGCCCGGCACGCCTGCCGGCAACTGCCTGAAAAACGAAAGACCGGTATAAACAAATTTTCCTTTGCCATAATCAGCGATGATCAAACTACCCGATTGTGGATTTTCCCCTTCATCGTTCATTCGCAGCGGAGCTTTGAATTCTGCAGCAAGCTGGTCTGCAAAATACAGTCCTCTTTCCTGTACCCATCCGCTGAAATCCGCGGAAGATAATTTATTGGGATAGTTGAGTACCCGGTGCCGCGGTTCTGCAAATGTGACGTCCGCAACTTCATTGGTAACGCGGTTACGGCTGATGTTGAATGGGAATGGCGCCATGCGGGCCCGCACCGGACCAAACATGCTGTTGGTATTATACTGCACAATCAGGCTGCCACCCTGCCGAACATAATTCATCAGCACATCATATTTTGCCGACAGAAACTCATGCACATTATACGCGCGTATTCCGGTAATGATAGCATCATAATGTTGAAGACCGCCCATGGTCAGGTGTTGTTCATCGAGAAAACTTACCTCATACCCCATGGCCTGCAGGGCTTCCGGCACCCTGTCGCCAGCGCCACGGATATATCCAATTCTTGACCGGCTCGTGCGGATTGGTTCCTTTACAAGATTAAAGCCGGCAGCTTCAAAAAAATGAACGGTAGGAATATGCGCATAGTTGATGACCTGAAGTCGCTGATCATAGATCTCCTGATCTTCACCATTTTCGATTTGCTCCGATACGTTGATGTAGGTATTATCACGGCCATGGTTAACCGAATCCGCATTATAGCTGAAAGAATATAGTTTGTCCTTTTCCATATCAACAGTAAAGGGAAACCGCAGTGCTTCCGCACCATTCTTAAAGATGATATGGCCAGACTGCTTACCGGTTCGGCCAAAGGTCTGCAGTTGAACAGCAATACGTTGGGGAACTGCAGGAACCAATCCGGATAAAATCACCTGAGGTTGTACATTCATCACTACCTGCGGAACGGTAATCACGGGCTGAAGGATTTCGCCACGTACAGGATCTGTGTATTTATATTGCAGGGGCAGCTTGAAGCTAAGGGGAACCCCATTAACGTGCACCTGTACACGAACAGGCATTTCGGGGTTTTGCGGATGCCCGATCAGCGCACTGTTTTCAACATTGAAACTTCCTTTCTCCGCTGGCATGCGTAACCAATAAGGCTGACCGTTTATCCATGCCTTTGGGACAAGATATTTCATATCAAGTCCCCCGGGAATATTATTTTTAAGCGCGCTGGCTAACGGATAGGCATTGCCGTTAAAGTTGAATACCACATTGCTGATATTAACACTACTCCTGTTGATGATAGAAAATCTTACCTGAAGTGAATCCCCTTCAACTGCAAACTGACGGTTAGCTGTGGCTTCAATATGTAATCCAAGCGCTTTCCGGATTATATCCGCCACTTCTGCAGCCTTATAATTTTTCCAGGAAGCATAGCGCCGGTGCAGCGCAAGATCTTCGCTGTCAGGCTGTGGTTCATTTTGCGTCAATAACCGGTAAACCTGCAGTAAAGCTGGAACCACCTGTGCTGGCGCAGATGGGTCATAGGATGCAATGATCTGTTCAATCATCTGCCCGGCTTGCGGAAGTCCAATCCGGCTCCAGTTCGTTACCACACCTTCCAGGATATCTTTCACCGGTCTTTCTCCGGCAATAGTCTCAAAGTATTCATAGGCCTCTCCCCGGGCTGTTGGTACGCCGAAACCCTGGCTTTTATGCTCACTGCGACTAAGGGCCGACACTTCTCCATAACTCATTCCCATCAGCGGATTATAAGCTCCGACATCAACCTTAAATTGATCCTCCCGTATGGTTGAATTCGAACCGAAGGAATAGGTATTCCACAAGAGCCGTTTGGCCTGCCAGACTTCAAGGCCTTCTTCCAGTTGTTCAGGAAACCTGGATGGATCGGCAGCGGCAAAGTAAGCCTCACGGGCAACAATACCCGAAGCGGAGTGATGGCCGTGTCCGGCGCGCTCGTCCTCAGGAAAACGCGCAATGATGATATCGGGTTTTACGGAACGAATGATCCTGACGGCATCCCCTAAAATTTTTTCCTTCCCCCAGATGCGAAAAGTTTCTTCCGGATTTTTAGAAAAGCCGAAATCAAAAGCGCGACTGAAAAACTGGTCAGCGCCGTCTATACGACGCGCTGCAAGCAGTTCCTGCGTCCTGATCAGTCCAAGTGGAATGCCCAGTTCTTCACCAATCAGGTTCTGGCCACCGTCGCCACGGGTAAGTGACAGGTAAGCGGTGCGCAGGAGTCCTTCTCCGGATAAATAAGCGATCAGCCGGGTGTTCTCATCATCGGGATGTGCGGCTATGTATAATGCCGAACCCAGTACATTCAGCTTCTTTAGTTTCAGCAATATGTCAGCTGAATTGCTGTAAGTAACCGGCTGCGAATACCCATCACCGATAGCAGGTACACTGAGCGCGAGGTATATCAGCAGTATTTTAATGAACCGGATGTTCATGCAAATCAGGGTTTAAGATTTTGCGTTGAATTATCAATTGCCCACCATAAACAGGGCATTGCAGAATAATAGTTTACCGTTTTCCCAGAAACTGCGGAACAACGGATTATCGGCCAGGAGCACCACAGAACCTCTTCCGGAATCGATAACGCCGAAGACCAGGCCATCATTCAGTTTTTCTTTGGCAAGGCTGCCGGTAAAACCGGCAACATGATTGTCGCGGCGGATAATGCCCACATTCCATCCCCCCTTCATAAAATCATATATTGCTGCATCCTGCTTCAGCGTATAATATTCGTCGTTATACCCATAAGCAAGGGGGTGACTGTTATCAAGCTCTACGCGGTAAATAGAACCAGGGTTAAAATTCGGAAGATAATCACGTTCCCGGTTTTCATAACGACGCAGCAGGCTGTAGTCAGCCTCTTTATTGTCTTTTGGTTTATCGTCCTTTTTCTCATCTGCTCCTTTACGCTTCAATCCCCAATCGGCTGAAGCCAACTGGCTGACCATATTTTCCAGCGCGATGATCTTTCCGCCTCCTGATACCCAACCCTTCAATGTTTCGTTCATATCTTTATTGGAAAAGACCTGCATATTGCCGTCCGGAAGTATTAATACATCCAGTTCCGCAAGTACCTGCCTGGAGAGTTCATTAGCCCAGATCACGGTTAGCGGGTATTCCAATTGCTGATCGAAAAAATGCCATATCTCTCCCATCCCCAGAGCCGAAACCCTGTCACCGGCCACTAGCCCAATCCTTGGTGCATTAATAAGCTTTACACGATCTGATCCAAGATCAAAACCTTTATCAGCGAATCCTGTTGCCAGGGGTATGTATTCTACGCCAGCCGCTTCGGCCGCGGCACTTACAACCTGTGGCAGATCGCGCTGCGCGGCATTGCCGGTACGGGTAATCAACAGGGTTCCTTTTTCAAAATTATTCGTTCCGATGCTAAATGCTTCTTCCGCGAATCGAACCTTTATCTTTTGCTTTAGCAGCGATGCCAGGAAGCGTGCACTATGTAGCCCGTTCCATTTTACCGCATATGCATAACTGTTAGTTTCAGCAGGTATAGTGGCTTTAACAGCATTGTTGTTGTTACCTGTTCCACTCATCGGTTGTGCTAAACCATAGGTTTCCAGTCCGAATGCATATGGTAGTGACCATGCGGTAATATCATATGTTGCGGAATCTGATAGGCCCGACTGACGTTCAAACAGCACCTGAACCAGATTGCCATGAGGCTGCGCGGCATTAATGATGATATCGCCTGCGCCGGCCTGGAACTTTTCACTCTTACGGCTGAAATAACTGAAGCCGCTCAGGCCGCCGGGCTTTGCATATTGCCAGCGGATATCATTAACATCCAGCAATTTGATCAGGCGCGCCAGTTTATCGCCCGCATCCGCTTTTATGAGATAAGCTTTATATTCTCCGCGGGGCTGGTTTACCGCATTTGAATAATAACGTTCAAACTCCGTCAGCAGTTTTGAAGCATTTTCAGAACTGATCTCAATGGTAGACAACCCGGTGGTATGATGGTGAAGCAGGCGGTCGTACAGGGTTAAGGTATCGCCGTCTGCAGTAATGATGGCTGTTCCTGCGCGACTGTGACCCGCCTGTTCATAGGTCATACCTATAGCGCCTTTATAGGTTGGATAGGTATCTCCATAACTGGGGTAAAACAGGTCAAATCGCTCACGGGTAAAATACAGCCAGCCCTGCTGATCAAAGTACCGGGCATTGTTTCGGCCAATCGCTGTTTGAAATTCACGCTGCCAGTCGGTGATCACTTCGTGAAAGGGTTCCGCTGCAGGGGCAAAGTAATAGGGGTTATTGATGCCCTGTTCATGAAAATCAACATGAATCTGTGGCAGCCAGCGGTTGTACAGTTTCATGCGGTGTTGGGTTTCAACCTGTGTTTGCCAGGCCCAGTCGCGGTTCAGGTCAAAATGATAATGATTCATTCTTCCTCCCGGCCAGGGCTCACTGTGTTCCCGGGCAACAGGGACAGGATTAGCATGTTTACCCCGAATGCTGTTAAACCAGTTGACATAACGGTCGCGCCCATCCGGATTCAGGCAGGGGTCAAGGATAACCAGGGTATTGTTCAGCCAGTTCCGGGTACGGGCATTGGCAGGATTCAGGAGTTCATAAGCGGTGAGCATAGCCGCTTCCGTACTGGATGCCTCATTCCCATGAACATTATAGCTGAGCCACACCAGCACCGGCTGATTTACCGGCGAAATTTTCTCCCCGCTAATGCCTGACAGGGCGATATTTTGCTGACGGATCTTCTCAAGACCGGCGATATTGGCCGCACTGGAGATATAGGCGACAGTTAAGGGGCGTCCCTCGTAAGTTTTACCATATTGCTCATAACGGATATTTTCAGGAGCTGCCTGTTGCAGGTGTTCAAAATATCGTACTACCTGGTGGTGTGGTGTAAACTGCGACCCCAGGGAATAACCCAGAAACTGTTCGGGTGTTTGAACCTGGGCAGCTACGGGCATACATAACAAGAGAGAAATTACGACAACAGCGATCAGACGATTCATTCTTTATACGTATTACTTTATAGATTTCATTTAATAACCGGAAGCATGATCATCTCCACGCTTATCGGCCACCGCTTCGATGGTGCCGTTCTCATGAATAAGGATAAGCTCCGTTCTTCCTATGGGTGAACGGGGATTGATGGTATAGCCCATTTTTTTAAGCTCTTCCTGTACTTCTGCAGGGAAATCCCGTTCAACATAAATAACATCAGGATACCATTGATGATGGAATTTCGGTTTATTTACCGCATCCTCCGCCGACATATTAAAATCGATAATATTCACCAGTGATTGAAAGACCGAAGTAGGTATGGTTGTACCTCCGGGTGTTCCCACCACGATATAGGGTTTGTTATTCCGCAACACAATGGTGGGTGTCATAGAGCTCAGCATCCGTTTTCCCGGAATAATGGCATTCTTATCGTTACCCAGCGCGCCGTACATGTTCGGAACACCTGGTTTTACACTGAAATCATCCATCTCATTGTTTAACAGAAAACCGGCGCCACCCACCACGGTATGGCTTCCATAACCGCCATTCAGCGTGGTAGTAACAGCCACCGCGTTACCTTCTTTATCATAAACACTTAAGTGCGTCGTTTCTTCTGATGTAGGATTTCCCGCGATAACCACATCACTTTTGCCGGCCTTACCGGTTTCGAAGGTTTCCATGCGTTTACGGGCATATTCCCTGCTGATGAGCTGTTGAACCGGAACTTCGACAAAATCGGGATCCCCAAGGAATTCGGCACGGTCGGCATAGGCACGGCGTTCAGCTTCTGTCATCAGCTGAACCGCTTTCACACTGTTAAATCCATAGGATCCAATCGGGTAATCTTCAATCATACGGAGCATTTGTGGTAACAGTATTCCTCCGCTGCTGGGCAACGACATGGTAAGCACTGTATGACCTCTGTAATCAAACTCCGTTACCGGCCGTTCCTTTGCTTCGTAACTGAGCAAATCCTTTTCGGTAATAATTCCATTACCACGCTTCATTTCCTCCGATACCAGCCTGGCGGTTTCTCCGCCATAGAAGCCGGCCATGCCCTGATCACGGATACGCATAAGAGTATTGGCAAGGTCGGGCTGAACCAGCGTATCGCCCTGCTTCCATTCGCCCGATGACTTAACGAATGCGGGCGTGGTGGTGCTGTATTTAAGAAACCGGTCGCGGTTATTATTTAATCCGCGGGCTTCGGAGGCAGTAAGTCCAAAACCATTCGCGGCCAGGTCGATAGCGGGTGCGATCAAATCGCGCATGGGCAGTCGGCCATATTTAGCTGAGGCGAATAAGCCGGCCACAGTACCGGGTACCCCTGCTGCAAGATGTCCGTGCTGGCTCAGGGTTACATCAGCCTCTCCATCTTTATTGAGGTACATATCGCGGGTAGCGGCCCCCGGAGCTTTTTGCCGATAGTCGATACCAATGTTTCGACCGTCCGCCAGGCGGGCAACGATGAATCCCCCACCCCCGAGATTGCCCGCGTTGGGATAAACCACCGCGAGCGCCAATTGGGTGGCTATAGCCGCATCCACGGCATTACCGCCTTTACGCAGCATTGCCAGGCCGGCAGCACTGGCCAGCGGATGTGCCGATACCACAGCGCCATTACTGACCATCGCTTTTTTAGCGATTGTATAATTAAAGGGATCAATATCCAGCTTTCCCAGGGTATTACCGGGTGTACTGCACATGGTAAAAAGCGCGGAGCCGATAACAAGACAAAAAACGAATACTTTCATATTTTTAGATTGTGCGATAAAACAGGTCTAAAGGTATGGAAGGCCGAACAAAGAACTATACTTTGAAAAAAATTTGCACTGGCTATTGATGGAGCAGCACACCGAATCGGTTAACCCTTGGCGCTAGGAGGAAGCGGTTCGCTGCTAAGGGCATGTTAAAAACAGTGGTGGCCGGGTCAATTAAGCAGGCATCTCGTCAATTGTTTTCCGCATCCCGGCCCGATGAATTAATTTCGTAACTGAACCAGCATAGTTCGGTATTGAATTTGTGCCGTTCCGCGTTTTATTCTATTTTATATTAATCAATACTCCCTGAGAAAGTTTTGGCAAATATCCCGGACAGTTCTGCTGGCGCTCATCGGCCTGGTTATCCTGCTCTGGATACTAATTCAAACGACGCCGGTCCAGAACTTTATCGTGCGGCAGGTGGCCGGCAAGCTCTCTGCTGATCTTCAAACCACAGTCGAAATCCGGCATGTCAACTTCGATCTTTTCAATACCATGCGGCTGGAAGGCACGCTGGTTAAGGATCGTGCTCAGGATACCCTGCTTTACGCCGGAAATGTACGGGTAAATATCACCGACTGGTTCTTCTTCATGGAGAATATAGAATTGAAATATGTGGGGCTGGAGGATGCGGTGTTTCACTTAAACCGTTCGGATTCGATATGGAATTATGGATTTCTTATCGACTATTTTGGGTCCGGACCTGCGCAAAAAAAGAAAAACACGATCAATCTTAACCTGCGCGAAATTGATTTCAAACATGTGGCTATTATTCAGAAAGATGCCTGGCGCGGCGAGAATCTTTCAGCAATGGTTACTGCGCTGCATGTTGATGCCGAAAACTTCGACCTGAATGAAAGAAGTATTCTGATCAATTCAATAGATCTTACGGGACCATCATTTTCCATCTATAATTACCCCGGCAAACGACCTCCCCTGCCCGAACAGGATGAAGAAGACTTCATCAATGATCCGGAAAACCTTCGCTGGAATTCAGGGAACTGGTCCGTGGTAATTTCCGCCCTCAACATCAACAATGGCTCTTTCCGGAGCGACCTTCAAACCGAACGGGAGCCTTTTGAGTATTTCGACGGCAATCATATATTTTTTTCCGCTATCGATGCCTCCTTCAAATCAATACGGCTGCAGGAGGATTCTATCCGTGCCGATG
>JAEYRC010000309.1 GCA_023409675.1 Bacteroidota bacterium | reverse complement strand
GTACAATGTAATGGAACGTGGGAATACGCTGTCCCTGGGTCAGCGTCAGCTGATCTCCTTCATCAGGGCGTTGCTGTACAACCCGTATATTCTGATCATGGATGAGGCTACATCGTCGATAGATACGGAAAGTGAACTGTTGATTCAGAAAGCGATCGCCACGCTTATCCGGGGCCGCACATCGATCGTTATCGCACACCGCTTATCCACCATTCGTAAAGCCCATAAGATTATTGTGCTCGACCGGGGAGAGATCCGTGAAATGGGTACCCATGATGAATTGATGGCGTTGCAGGGACATTATTTCAACCTGCACCAGATGCAGTTTGAAAAGCAGCCCGAAGCACAGGGGAAAGAAAGGTTGCCGTAACAAATGGACGAGAAAGCGGAAAAAACTGCCATAATCTGCCATAATCTGCGTAAATCTGCTTAAAATCTGCGAAATCTGCGGGAAATGTATTCCTAAGACGGGAAATGGACGATTCCGATATAAATTCTATAATCAAATCAGAAATTCCAAATTCCCTTCCTATCTTTGCGGCAAATTTAACCAGAAGTATGGCGGTTCCTAGTCTAAAGTCCTTATTGGTAGCGGTTTTCAGCTTAGGGATAATCTTTTTTCCTAATATGTCAATCGCCCAGGATAACGACCAAAATCTGCATGATAAGGTGGTTCATCCCATTCCGGAGGAAGAGAAAGAAGGTTTTGATGCCAATAAGGTAATTTTCAGCCACGTGCTTGATGCGCATGAATTCCATTATTTCAGCTATAAAGGAGCCGATGGTAAAGAACATCATGCAACTATTCCTTTACCGGTGATCCTGTATTCTCCGCAAAAAGGATTATCTGTTTTTATGTCTTCAGCATTCCATCATGGTGAACATGAAGTGGATGGCTACCGCCTGGTTGGTAATAAAATCGTTCCGGTTGATCCTTCCGTAACTGTGTATGACCTGTCGCTTACCCGTAATGTGGTGCAGATGTTTCTTTCGCTGCTGGCATTGGTGCTTATTATGTTGGGTATTGCCGGAAAATACCGCAAGGGAACAGGGGTTAAAACAGCGCCCACCGGTTTTCAGAATGCTGTTGAGCCGGTAATCACCTTCGTTCGTGATGAGGTGGCGAAACCCAACCTTGGACATAAATTCGAAAAATACCTGCCCTTCCTGCTGACCGTCTTTTTCTTTATTCTTATCAATAACATTTTTGGCCTGGTACCCGGTGCAGCTAACGTAACCGGTAACATCGCATTTACAGCGGTACTGGGGGTTATTTCTTTTATCGTGATTTCGGTAAGTGGCAATAAGCATTACTGGGGGCATATTTTCAACCCGCCCGTACCCGGAGGCATTAAGCCGATCATGGTAATCGTTGAGGTGCTTGGGGTATTCACCAAACCCTTTGCCCTGATCATCAGGCTTTTTGCCAATATGTTGGCAGGCCATATTATCATCATCTGTCTGATTTCGCTGATCTTCATATTTGGCGGACTGAACACCGCTATGGGCTGGGGCTTTTCGCCCATTTCCATAGCCTTCACCGTGTTTATCTATATGATCGAGATCCTGGTGGCCTTTATCCAGGCCTTCATCTTCACGAACCTGACCGCTGTATTTATCGGACAGGCTATTGAAGAAACCCATCATCATGATGAGCATCAGGAACACAATCCTGAGGTGAGCACAGCAAAGTATGATGATCCGGTAATAATTTAAAAACAAGTCTTTTTTAATCAGTTATAAAAACACAATTATGGATTTACTCACTGTCTTTTTAAGCGATGTAGCCTGGGCAAATGCCGGTGGTGCAATCGGAGCCGGTTTAGCGGCAATCGGAGCAGGTATCGGTATCGGTCAGATCGGTAAAGGCGCTGTGGAAGCAATTTCCCGTCAGCCGGAAGCCGTTAACGACATCCGGGCGAACATGATCCTGACTGCTGCGTTCATTGAGGGAGTTGCCCTCTTCGCGGTTATCGCAGGTATCCTGGCGATCTTCGTTTAATCAAACTGATTACCACACCCGAAGCAAAGGGCGGATGGTGTGGTAATTTTTTTCTCTTAACTGATTACAAAAGTATACTCGACATAACTTTCAAATAACGGTATATGGATTTATTAATTCCTTCGTTTGCGCTTATATTCTGGACGCTCCTGGCTTTTTTGCTTGTATTGTATATTCTTGGAAAATTTGCCTGGAAACCAATTCTGCAATCACTGAAAGCCCGGGAAAATTCCATTGCCGAATCGCTGAGCTCTGCTGAACGTGTACGTGCAGAAATGGCTCAGATGAAGAACGAAAATGAGGCTTTACTGGCTCAGGCCCGCGAAGAACGCGCTCAGGTGCTGAAAGAAGCCCGGGATATGAAAGATAAAATTATCAGTGAAGCCAAAGAGCAGGCTAAACTGGAAGCCGGCAAAATTATCAGTGACGCTCAGGCGGTGATTCAACAACAGAAAATGGCAGCGCTTACCGATGTCAAGAACCAGGTTGGAAATCTTGTGATCGAGATCTCTGAAAAAGTATTGCGTCGCGAACTGTCAGGCCGTAATGAACAGGAAGTGTTCATCGCTCAGCTTGCTAAAGACATTGAATTGAATTAATCCTGCATAACAAACGGGTAAAGAACTTTAAAAAATTTTCAGCATATGCTTAATCCACGTTTAGCAGGGAGATATGCCAAAAGTCTGACCGATCTGGCTATTGAGAAAGGTCAGCTGGAAGGGATGTACAAGGATGTTCAGCATTTAAAGGCACTCACCGGCAGCAGCCGCGAACTGGTCGCCATGCTGAAAAGCCCGGTTATTCCCTCCGATAAAAAAGAGCATGTCATGGAAGCCCTCATTAAAGGGAAAGTTTCGGACATGACCTGGTTATTCGTTAAGTTGCTGATCCGTAAGGGTCGTGAAGGAGTTTTGCCGGAAATCATCCGCGCCGCGGAAGAACAGTATAAACGTTACAACAAAATTCATGTTGTTTCGCTGACTACCGCTTCTCCCATCAGCGATGAGCTAAAGCAAACCATTATTGGAAAGCTCAAAGCTGAAACTCCGTATCAGAATATTGAAATTGAAACAATTGTTAATCCCGATATTATTGGTGGATTTGTGCTTGAAGTGGAGAATTCGTTGATCGATGCCAGTATATCTTACGACCTGAATGCCATTAAGAAGCAGTTCGAGAATAACGATTTTATTTATAAGATCAGATAATTACAAAACCTTAGACAACACAACGTTTTAAATACACAGTTATGGTAGATATTAAATCGGACGAGATTTCAGCAATATTGCGTGAGCAGTTAACCAATTTTAACAGCGCGGCTGATCTTGAAGAGATTGGTACCGTATTGCAGGTGGGTGATGGTATCGCCCGCGTTTATGGGTTGAATAATGTTAGCAGTGGTGAACTCGTTGAGTTTGATAATGGTGTTAAAGCCATCGCCCTGAACCTTGAAGAAGATAATGTGGGTGTGGTATTGATGGGTGATGCCAAAGGCATTAAGGAAGGCGCTAAAGTTAAGCGCACCGGGCAGATCGCCTCCGTAAAAGTTGGTGAAGGCATGCTTGGCCGCGTGGTGAACGCGCTTGGTGAAACCATCGATGGTAAAGGTCCCTTAACCGGTGAACTGTACGAAATGCCGCTCGAGCGTAAAGCGCCCGGCGTTATCTTCCGCGAACCGGTAAAAGAACCCCTGCAAACAGGTCTTAAGGCGATCGATGCCATGATTCCTATCGGACGCGGACAACGGGAGCTGATCATTGGCGACCGCCAGACCGGTAAAACAGCGATTGCGATCGATACGATCATCAACCAGAAAGAATTCTACGAAGCCGGTAATCCGGTATATTGTATTTATGTAGCCATCGGACAAAAAGCGTCTACCATTGCGGGTGTAATGAAAACGCTCGAAGATCATGGCGCGATGGCTTATACCATTATTGTTGCGGCATCCGCATCTGAACCTGCTCCGTTGCAGTTCTATGCTCCGTTCTCTGGCGCTGCCATCGGGGAATTCTTCCGCGATACCGGCCGTCCGGCGCTGATCATTTATGATGACTTGTCGAAACAGGCTGTTGCTTACCGTGAGGTGTCGCTGCTGCTGCGTCGTCCTCCCGGACGGGAAGCTTATCCCGGTGATGTATTCTACCTGCACAGCCGTTTGCTCGAGCGTGCCGCGAAAGTGATCAATGACGATAGTGTTGCTAAGAACATGAATGATCTTCCTGAGTCGATCCGGCACCTGGTTAAAGGTGGTGGTTCACTGACCGCGCTTCCGATCATTGAAACACAGGCGGGTGACGTATCTGCTTATATTCCGACCAACGTAATCTCCATTACCGACGGTCAGATCTTCCTCGAATCTAACCTGTTCAACGCCGGTATCCGTCCCGCAATTAACGTAGGTATCTCCGTTAGCCGGGTGGGTGGTAACGCGCAGATCAAATCGATGAAAAAGGTTGCCGGTACCCTGAAACTCGACCAGGCGCTTTATCGTGAGATGGAAGCCTTCTCCAAATTCGGTGGTGACCTCGATGCGGCAACCAAAGTTGTTCTCGATAAAGGTGCACGAAACGTGGAAATCCTGAAGCAGCTTCAGTATTCACCGTTCAGCGTTGAAAAGCAGGTGGCCATTATTTACCTGGGTACACAGGGCCTGTTACGGGATGTTGCCGTTTCAAAGGTGAAAGCTTTTGAAGAGCATTTCCTGCTGGAAATGGAAAATAAACTGCCTGAAGTACTTGCCCAGTTCAAAAAGGGTCAGTTGAATGACGACAGTCTTCAGAAAATGACCGACCTGGCCAATACCATTATACCGCAGTATAAATAAGTATACATCAATTACATCTTAATCCCGGCAGCACTCTGCCGGGATTTTTTTTTACTATCTTTTGAATGGAAGCATTCTGGTACAAATGGCATCAAGATCAAAAAGAGCTGCCATACCTTTAGTAAAAATTCCTATGCGCCCCCTCGTGATCGTATTTCGGTTTTTCATTATGGTTATATTTCTGCTGCCTGCTCAGGCGATGATAGCCCAGGAACAGCGTGAAACTGTACTGCAGGATGTTACTAAAATCACCCTTATTAATCCCGGGCTGAGTTATGAGAAGGCACTGGGAAACTTTCAGACTATTCAGCTACATGCATTTATGAATACCTCTGCAGCATTGGGTTACTCTTCGGCGCTCGGCTGGTCGGGTGAATTGTATTTTGATCCGGCATTCAGTGCGCAATACCGTTATTACTACAATTATTCTAACCGGCTGAATAAAGGAAAACGAACGGTGATGAACAGCCTGAATTATTTTGCCGGCGTTTATCAGGGCGTATTTTCCAAAGCCCCGGTTATAACAGATAATCCCGAGCAGCAAAAACGGCGGGGTATTCATACGATTGGTGCTGTTTGGGGGCTTCAGCGCAATTACCGCAGCCGGTTCAGTTTAGACCTTAACCTCGGCCTGGGTTACCTGTTTGCTAAATCAACAGAACTGCGCAATGGAATTCCGGTTGAATCAAATTATGGAACGGTTACGGTACCCGGACAAATCAATATTGGTTTCTGGTTGAATCGAAGCGAATAATAGTAAGAAGGGTTTCCCGCGGATTTCGCAGATGTAGAGCAGATGAGCGCAGATGGTGAGAAGATTTGTATAGATGTAGAGCAGATGAGCGCGGATGTAGGGCAGAGACGATGAAGGAAATATAAATGGACATGAATATAATAGAGGTCAGCTTTGGCGATTATAGAATAAGCACCGACAAATCCCGCATGGATGTTGTGGCCATCCACGATTTTTTATCCAACCATTCAGGCTGGAGTGATAATATTCCCCTTGACCGCGTTAAAACTTCTATAGAACATTCCCTGAATTTTGGGTTGTTTCATAACGACAAACAAATAGGATTTGCAAGAGTTATATCTGATTTTTCAACGATCGCCTACCTGGGTGATATTTATATTCTAGATGCTTATCGTGGGCAGGGTCTTTCAAAAAAACTCATGGACACTGTAATGAATCACCCCAATTTACTGGGATTAAGACGATGGATCTTATTAACGTCTACAGCAGACTGGCTCTATGAAAAGTATGGGTTTCGCAAAGTGCCCAATCCGGAACTGTATATGGAATTGTATAATCCGAATGTATATAAACAAAGCGCTGAATAAAGGCAGAATTAGTTGAGTAAGCAGAACGACTGCACCAGTTCGGTTATCCATTGCCGACAGGGTTGATCCGGATCAACGGGTGAAGAGTGTTCTGGCATAGGTAACATGCCTTTAATGATTCGACCTATCGCTGAAGAAAGAGAAAGGATGAAAGTTTTATGGTGGATTTGTATAAGACAGGATCATGAAATAGCAACCCTGTTCAATAGACTTGTTGCCGTACAAGAGTGCGACGCAACAGGTGTTGAACAGGGCGATACAGCCGGGCCCACAACCTTACCGGAGCAATAATTAAATGCAGCGTGTCAGTGTAGGTGCAGCTGAGCTACAGGCTGGGGATGATCGTTTGCAGCGAACCATCTTTGCCAACAACCTTTAATCGGAATGCAGGAACAGCGCCTTTTTTCAGTTTTTGTGAAAACCGATAGGTCATTGTTTCCGACAAGGTTTCCCCGGTAAAGAAAACAGCGGCCTGGCGATAATCCTTTCCTTTATTGCCTGTTTCAAGAATATAATGGCTGATCGTTTCTTCGCCGGAGCCTGTCCAGGAAATCAATACCGTACCTGCTTCTTTTTTTACCATTAATTTATGGGCAGTGCTGCTTCCGGGCGTAGAAGAATAGGAGGCGGGCTGCGTGATCGATGATGCCGGAGCATGTGCTGTACTAACGACATCCCATAAGCGAATTTGTCCGCTGGCTGATGAGTTGGAAAAGAGTAATACGGCGATAACCAGTGCCGATAATGAAATAGAAGACTTCCCCTTGAACGGTTGAAAAGTAAAATTACGCATGAAAACCATTTTGTGTTCAGAAATTAATAAGCATGGCTTTCAACAGGTATGGGGATTGGAACTGGTTTCCAGGAAAATGATTGGTGTGTTTTTCTTAAGGATGGGGGAACAGGTACAAATATGTAAAATTATTTTCCGGGTTGCAAGCATTACCCCTAAGGATATTTAGGAAGTAAAGGAAAATACTTATAAAAAAGTAAAACAAAAAAATTTGGTTTATAAAATAAACAAGTTTATGTTTGTTTAAAATTTAGACAAATGCTTCGCGTCATCTTCTTCATTGCCCTGGTGTTGATCTTTAGCCGGCTATCTGCCCAAACCCTTATCAGGGGTACGGTTAAGGATGTTCGTGGAAAAGCTGTTGCGGCTGCAAGTATAGGGCTGAAGGGCAGTTATGATGGCGCCACGGCAGACTCTTCCGGAACATGGTCATTTGAAACCTTCGATACGGGAGATCAGGTGTTGGTTATTTCTGCTATAAATTTTACAACCGAGGAGCGGGCACTTAAACTTAACGGAACCCCAATTATCCTGGATATTGTTTTGAAGGAAGATGCCAGTCTGCTGGATGTCGTAACGATCACCGCCGGTACTTTCGAAGCCAGCGATACGAAACGATCGACCGTGCTGAATTCCCTGGATATTGTCACAACGGCCAGTGCCAACGCTGATGTGGTCAGTGCTATAAAAACATTACCCGGCGCGCAACAGGTAGGGGAAAGCGAAGGATTGTTTGTGCGGGGCGGTACAGCAGAAGAAACAAAAGTATTTATTGATGGCACCCTGGTGAACAACTTCTTTTTCAGCAGTGTACCTGATCTCGCGCAGCGAGGTCGTTTTTCTCCTTTTCTGTTCAAAGGAACTGTCTTTAGTTCCGGTGGTTATTCCGCCTTATACGGACAAGCGCTGTCTTCCGCCCTGATCCTGGAATCCATCGATCTTCCTGATCAATCTTCAGCATCGGCAGGTGTATCTTCAGTTGGTCTTAATGGCGGTTTTCAGCAACTGGCTAAAAATAAGCAGTCGAGCTGGGGGGTAAATTACAGTTATACAAACCTGGCCGCTTACTTTGCGTTAGTAAAGCAGCGCCCCGATAATTTCCATATCCCCGAATTTCATAATATAGATGCGAATTTCCGCGTTAAAACCTCCGCTACCGGTATGCTGAAATTTTACGGCTATTATAACTACAACCGGCTTGGCGTGCGGCAGCCTGATATTGACAGTCTGCCATTTAAGAACGCTTTCGCGCTTACCAACCGAAACCTTTACCTCAACCTTTCCTGGAAAGAATCGCTGGGCGCTTATTGGAAAATACAACTGGGCAGTTCTTTCAGTGATAATACGGATGACATTCAGAATGAATTAGTGAATCAGCAGAATATTAAGCAGGATATTGATCATGACCCCTTCCGGTCGAAATCATTTTCGCTTATTGGTAAGGGTAAGCTGACTACTTTTAAAACCGTTCTGGAGCGAAAAATTTATGGTATGAGCGCTTTTCGCTTTGGTGGAGAGTACCAGTATTTTGATGATCGTAATAATTTCAGCGGATACATTGGGGATAACCTGAAAAGTACAGCAATGGATAATCTGCTGGCGGCATTCGGAGAAGTGGATATTTATGTAACCAATAAACTCGCGGCTAAGTTTGGCGGACGATATGAACATTCATCTTTAATCAATAAAGCGAATATTGCTCCACGTTTATCTATGGCCTATAAGACCAGTAAAAAGGGGCAGATATCACTGGCATATGGCAATTTTTTTCAACGACCGGAAAAGCAATTCTTCCTCCAGGGATTCAATACCGGTCAGCTTGGATATATGAAGGCCACCCACCTTATCGGTAACTATCAGGTAGTAAGTCATAACTATACGTTTCGGGGAGAATTATTTTATAAGAAATACACCAGCCTGATCAAAACCCATCCTGTTCTATGGAACGGGGCGGACAGTATTTCGAACGCGGGTTATGGTGATGCCGCGGGGCTGGAGATCTTCTGGCGCGACCGGAAAACGTTTAAGAATGTCGATTACTGGATATCTTATTCCTATCTCGATACCAAACGCGATCACCTGAATTTTCCAACTGCCATTCAGCCTGCATTTGCTGCAAAACATACGGCTAATCTGGTAATCAAAAAATTTATTTCACCCCTGAAAACGCAGTTCAACGCCTCCTATACCTATGCGGCGGGAAGGCCTTATTATGATATCCGGAAAGACAATCAGGGTAAATTCCGGATTTTTGATCAGGGGAAAACCATACCTTATCAGAGTATGAGTCTCAGCCTGAATTACCTGCCGACAATAGGAAAAGAAAACGCCAAAACTTTTGTGGTAGTGGTGTTATCCGTGAACAATGTTCTGGGAAATAATCAGGTATTCGGCTATAATTATTCGTATAGGGGTGACCGAAAAAATCCGATTCTGCCCGCAGCCCGGCGCTTCTTTTTTATCGGCTGCTTTCTGAGTTTCGGAGTTGACCGGTCTGATGAGATCATTAACAGCAATTTATAAATCAACATACCATTAACCAGTTCACCATTAAATCAACTGTTATGAAAAAAGGTCTTTGTACAATTTTAATGTTGCTTTCAGTGTATGGGCTCTTTGCACAGGCTGAAGACAAATACATGGCTGCGATGAAAGCACGCGTGGAGGTGTTGGATCAGCATGCCACGCCTCAGCAATGGCTCGAATCTTCCAATGCATTCCAGCGCATAGCGGATGCGGAACAAACAAAATGGCTGCCCTATTATTACGCTTCTCTTGGGCAGGTCATGTATGGCTTTATGTCGATGGGAGATGGCGGTAATCCTGAATATTCCGACCCTATTGCCGATAAGGCAGAAGAATTGCTGAATAAAGCATCGGCATTAACCGATCCCCATGCGGAACTGGAGATTCTTAAGAAAATGATCGCAAACCTGCGCATGATGGGTGATCCGATGACGCGCTGGCAAACCTATGGCGCGATTGGCCAGGAAGCGATGGCAAAAGCCCGGAAAATGAGTCCCGATAATCCAAGATTGTTTTTATTGGAAGCGCAGGATAAGTTTTATACGCCGAAGGAATTTGGCGGTGGCAGGGAACTGGCTAAACCCATCTTTGATTCAGCGCTGGTAAAGTATGAACAATTCAAACCGGAGTCACCAATTCATCCCAACTGGGGCTTGTCGCAGGTTAAATATTTTCTTACCCAGTATTGATAAGCGTATTATCTTACTTTGAGTTATCAGCCCCGGCTGCCGGTTTCACAACCAGGCAGCCGGTGGGCAAAACAGGAATTTATGAAAGAAGAACATTCACTCTCCTCAGCGCAGAGCCTGGCCCTTATCAGTTCCATGATTCAGAAAGCCCGCAATCAATACAGTGAGAATGGGCATTTATATTTGGTTTGGGGCTGGGTCGTTTTTATCTGCGGACTGGCGCAATTCATCCTGATCAATGTCTTTCAGTACGAAAAGCATTACCTGGTATGGTTTGCCACGCTGGGCGCGTTTTTTTATCAGGTGTTTTATCTTGTGCGCAACAAGCGGCGAACTTATGTAAGAACCTATACCCACGATATCATCGGGTATGTATGGCTGGTTTTTGTGGTATTGATATTCCTGCAGGCCGTTATCTTTGGATTTATTATGGGCGTTGACTATTATAAAGTAATGAATCCCGGGTTACTGGCCTTATATGGTATGCCTACTTTTTTAACCGGCGCGATTATTCGCTATCGGCCAC